>NZ_JBFTSG010000003.1:0-264232 GCF_056399885.1 Cupriavidus sp. 01L45
GTTCCTCCTTGACCACCTTCTTCATGCGCATGCGGCTGGAGTGGAAGGTGAACCGCTCGGGCCGCACCTGCTGGCGCGCCAGCAGCATCGCGGGGATTTCGGTTTCCATGGTGGTGTTCGAGCTCGGCACGATCTGGCCGATACGGAAAATTTTCTGCACTGTCGACTCCGTCATCTATGTGTTCTGTCCACCCGCCCTGGCGCCCGTCTTCGCGGCAGCGCCCTGCACGGCCGGCCCGGAGCCTTCAATGGTCTCCGTAGCCTGCGAACGATTGTAGTGTACACACGCTATTTGCACAACAAAACCATGACTGGAGGAATAGGCACTATTTCAGTGCCCGCTTAATGAACCAACCCCTTTAATGGTGCGTATTTTCACGCATGATGGGCATTGAATCGGCTCAGTCACTTTGATATCAGGGTTTTCCATAGGGGTGGCATGTCATTTCTTTACAAGCAAATTTCTCGTGTGTACACTCGATTCATCGATTGGCCAGACGGCCTGTTCAGACCCACATCACACCGCCAGGAGAAACATCGTGCAAGGCAAACCACGCATCGCAGTGATCGGCGCCGGACTGGGAGGGACGGTCGCGGCCGCCCTGCTGCAGCGCGCCGGACATCAAGTCAGGCTGTATGAGCAGGCGCCGGCGTTTTCGCGCCTGGGCGCCGGCATCCACGTCGGGCCCAATGTCATGAAGGTCATGCGCAGGATCGGCCTGGAGGATGCGCTCAACAACATGGGCTGCCACCCGGACTTCTGGTACAGCCGCGACTGGCAAAGCGGCGAAGTGATCGCGCAGATCCCGCTTGGCGACTATGCCGTGTCGCACTATGGCGCGAGCTACCTGACCGTGCACCGTGGCGACTTCCATGCCCTGCTGACCGAAGCGGTGGCGCCCGGCACGCTGCTGTTCGACAAGAAGCTGGCCAGCGTGGAAGACCTGGGCCATGTGGTGCGCCTGCGCTTTGCCGACGGCACCGTCGATGAAGCCGATATCGTGATCGGCGCGGACGGCGTGAACTCCCGCATCCGCGAAAGCCTGCTGGGCGCCGAGCCGCCCAAGTACACGGGCTACGTGGCGCACCGCGCCGTGTTCCCGATCTCGCGCGTGAAAGGCTTCACCCACGAACGTTGCACCAAGTGGTGGTCCGACGACCGCCACATGATGGTCTACTTCGACACCAGCAAGCTCGACGAAATCTATTACGTGACCGGTGTGCCCGAGCCCACCTGGGACATGAGCAAGAGCTGGCTGCCCAGCAGCATCGAGGAAATGCGCGCCGCGTTCGACGGCTGGCATGAAGGCGTGCAATCGCTGATCGAAGGCACCGTGGAAGTGACCAAGTGGCCGCTGCTGGAACGCGATCCGCTGCCGGTGTGGAGCCGCGGCCGCCTGGTGCTGCTCGGCGATGCCTGCCACCCGATGAAGCCGCACATGGCACAGGGCGCGGCGATGGCCATCGAGGACGCCGCCATGCTGGCGCGCTGCCTGGACCAGACCGGCGTATCGGACTTCGGCGCCGCCTTCGCGCTGTACGAGGCCAACCGTGCCGAGCGCGCCAGCAAGGTGCAACTGGTTTCGCACAACAACACGTGGCTGCGCACCAACGAGAACCCGGACTGGTGCTTCGGTTACGATGTGTTCAGCGTGCCACTGGTGGAAGCCGGGCGCGTGGCCGTCGCAGCCTGAGCCACGTCCCGGCAAGACCGCCGGGCGCCCCCAAACGGGCGCCCGGCCACGCGAGTGATGTTCTAAAACGCCCCCAGCCCCACGATGAACACGCCCCGCCCCCTGTGCCTCCGGGTCAACCGAACCACATACCAGCTCGATGCCGAGGTCGATCCCGGCACGCCGCTGCTCTATATCCTGCGCAACGACCTGGCCTGCAACGGTCCTAAATACGGCTGCGGGCTGGGGCAGTGCGGCGCCTGCACGGTGCTGGTGGATGGCGTGGCGGCGCGTTCCTGCGTGATCCCCGTGAAAGCGGTGGCGCAGCGCGCCATCACTACGCTCGACGGGCTGGGCGCGCCGGGCGAGCCCGACCCGGTGCAGCAGGCCTTTATCGACGAACAGGCGGCGCAGTGCGGCTATTGCCTGAACGGCATGATCATGACCGCCAAGGCCCTGCTGGCGGAAAACCCGGACCCCGACGAAGCGCAGATCCGCGAGGCACTGCGCTTCAACCTTTGCCGCTGCGGCACGCATGTGGAGATCCTGCGCGCGGTCCGGCGCGCCGCCGTGCTGCTGCGGCAGGCTGCCGCCCCGGAAGGCACGCCATGAGCGGGCGCGACCAACTCGTGATCGGCCAGGACAGCGTGACGGCATGGCAGCCGCCGCCCGAGCGGCAATGGCTGGCAGGCCACGTGATACGCCCTCCCGTGCTGGAATGGCACGCAGGCAGCCTGCGCAGCGCACGGCTGCTTGAATGCGACGACGCCGCTGCGCGCGCACTACCCGGCGTTGCTTCGGTAGTGCGGCGCGGCGATTTCCTGGGCATTGCCGCCGCCACGGCGCAGCAGGCCGCGCAGGCAGCCGGCGTGCTGCGTGCCCGCTGGCAGGCACCCCCCAAACCCGTGGCCCCAGGCGCGCCGCTCACCCGCCGCCTGCTTGCCGCGCACGGTGACACCACCCAGGCCATGGCGGACGCCACGGGCCGGAGCGCGCAAGACTATCAATGGCCGCTTGCCGGGCTGCAACCTAGAGGTTGCACCGCCGTCGCCGACTGGCGCGATGGCGCGCTGCGCGTGTGGCTGCCCAGCCGCAACCCCGGGGCCTTGCGCATGGAACTGGCGGCCCTGCTAGGCGTCGGCGAAGACCGCATCACGCTGGTCTGCTGGCAGGCCATGGACAGCGACAACAACCGCGCCGGCGAAGATGCGCTGTACGCCCATCATGCGGCTGCCGATGCCGCCTTGCTGGCGCAGGCCGCCGGCGGCACGGTCCGGGTGCGCGTGGAAGCGCATGAGCTGGGCGCCACGCAGGCACAGGTGAATACCCATATCGAGAGCGCGTGGACGGGCGATGGCGAGATCGCCGCTTACGCTGTCAATGCGGCTGTCGATGCGCGCGGCAGCGCGGCCGTGATGGCGGCCCCGCCGCTTGCCCTGTGGCTGACCGGAACGCCGGCGCCGGTCGGCGAGATTGACCTCGATGCATCCGGCGCAAGCGACGAAACCAGGGGCGACGCCATCCTGCCGCCCTACCGCTTCGCCAGCCTGAGCGTGACGCAGGCCGGCGCGCCCGGCCTGCCGCGCGCCGCCGGCACGCCTGGCCAGACGGCAAGGGCCTATGTCTTCGCACATGAATCGCACCTGGACGAGGTAGCGGCGGCCAGCGCACAGGATCCGGTGGCCTTGCGGCTGCGGCACCTCGACGACGCGCGCGGGGCCGGCCTGGTGCGCCGGGTCGCGGCGCAAGCCAACTGGCAGCCGCGCGGGGAACGCACGCAAGCGAACCAGAACGTACGGCGCGGGCGTGGATTTGCCTATGCCAGCACCATCGAAGCCGGCGAAGCCAACGCGGGCCAGCCCGCGCAAAGCTGGTCCGCCTGGGTGGCCGAAGTCGAAGTCGATGCCAGCACCGGCGAGGTCAGCGTGACCGGTGTCACGCTTGGCCATGACAGCGATGCGGGCGAGCAAGGCGCGGGCAACGCCCTGGCCTTGCAGCAGGAAGCCGCGCGGGCGGCACAGCAACTCATCGCCGGCGGCACCTTCGACAGCTGGCCGGGCACAGCGGCACCGGCATTGGCTGCACGGCACGACGCCGGCCTGCCCGCGCTCGCCACCGTGCCGTTGCCGCAGGTACGCATTGCCGGCGCACTCGGTGCGGCAACCACCACGCTGGGTACCAGCGCGGCGGCCACCCTGCCCGCCGCGCCCGCCGTGGCCAACGCCATCTTCGACGCCACCGGCGTGCGCCTGCGCGAGCCGCCGTTCAGCGGCGAACGTATCCGCCTTGCGCTTGCCGCGCAGGGCAGTGCCGATGGCACCAGCAAGCGAGGCGCCGCGCGCAAGCGCAACTGGCTGCTGGCCGGCGCCACCGCCGCCGTCGGCCTGTTCGCCACCGCGATGCCGTGGCGCGCGCCGATCGCGCCGGTCGCCCCGCCCGAAGCCGGCTTCTATTCCGCCGCCACCATCGAACGCGGCCGGCTGGTGGCCGCCGCGGGCGACTGCGCGGTCTGCCACACCGCACCCAACGGCGTGCGCAATGCCGGCGGGCTGGCGCTGGATACGCCGTTCGGCACCATCTACAGCACCAACATCACGCCCGATGTCGAGACCGGCATCGGCAACTGGTCCTACGCGGCGTTCGAGCGCGCCATGCGCCAGGGCATTCATCGCGATGGCCGGCACCTGTACCCGGCGTTCCCGTACACCGCCTTCGCCAAGGTCAGCGATGGCGACCTGCAGGCGCTCTACGCCTACCTGATGGCCGCCGAGCCGGTGCGCGCCAAGGCGCCCGAGACCGCGCTGGCCTTCCCCTACAACCTGCGTCCGCTGATGGCCGGATGGAACCTGCTGTTCCACCGCGCCAAGCCCTTCGAGGCCAATCCGGCCCGCTCGGCGCAGTGGAACCGCGGCGCCTACCTGGCCGAGGGCCTGGGCCATTGCAGCGCCTGCCATTCGCCGCGCAATGCGCTGGGCGCCGAACGCGGCGGCCGCCTCTACCTGGGCGGCGGCGAAGCCGAAGGCTGGGAGGCGCCCGCGCTGGGCAAGCTCTCGCATGCGCCGGTGCCGTGGACGGAACAATCGCTGTTTGAATACCTGCGCACCGGCTACGCGCCACATCATGGCGCCGCCGCCGGCCCGATGGCGCCGGTGGTGGAAGAACTGGCGCTGCTGCCCGAGGACGATGTGCGCGCCATCGCGCACTATGTGGCGTCGTTCGGCGAGACCGGGCCGGATGCGGCGGCGGCAAGCGCGCAAGCCATGTTGCTCGAGCAGCGCAGCGCCACCGCGGCGCGTACGCTTGGCGGCCCTGCCGCGCGCCTTTACCAGAATGCCTGCGCGGTCTGCCACCAGGGCGACCAGGGCATCAGGCAGTTCGGCATCAAGCCGTCGCTCGCGCTCAATACCAACCTGCACGGCGACAAGCCCGACAACCTGATCCGCGTGCTGCTCGACGGTATTCCCACGCCGGCGGCAAGCGAACTGGGCTATATGCCGGCCTTCGGCGAAAGCCTCGACGACCGCCAACTGACGCAGCTGGTGCATTACCTGCGCGCCCGCTTCGCCCCCGACAAACCCGCATGGGAAAACGTGGACGACACGCTCGCGCGGCTGCGCGCAGCCCCATCTCATTAAGCAGGCACTGAACAAAAACAGGCCGGCCTGAGGCCCCCGATCCGTCAATTCCTGCGGCAAGCCACCTTGCCGCCGCCCGCTGCCGCGCGCTTGCCGCGCGGCACGGGAAAACCCCGAGGAGAAAACCGCCATCGCTCCCTTGCGAGCTTGTTTCATGTAGCTTACGCTGAACGCTTCATGTAGAAGGCACTACATGAGTGCCGGATGAAGGAAAGCGGTGCCGCCCCTGCACAAGGACGGCGCGTAACATCCCGGCCAGCCCGCCGGAAACCATAAAAATCGAACATCCATCACTGCACAGGCCCTGGCCCGCTGCTTGCATATGCAACAGCACCCAAGCGGCGACAGCGATGGCAAAGACATCCACACGGTAGACAACGGTAAAACAGTTAAGGAGTAAACATGTCGTATCAGTATCAAGACGGCGCGGCGGGCGTGCTACCCGCGGCAGCGCAGCCAGACATCTATCGCAAGGTGACCTGGCGCCTGATCCCGTTCTTCTGTGCCTGCTACCTCGCCGCCTATCTCGACCGCATCAACGTCGGGCTGGCCAAGCTGCAGATGCTGGACGACCTGCACTTCAGCGAAACGGTCTACGGCCTGGGCGCCGGGCTGTTCTTCGTGGGCTACATCCTGTTCGAGGTGCCGAGCAACCTGGTGCTGCAAAAGGTGGGGGCGCGCATCTGGATCGCCCGCATCATGGTGACGTGGGGCCTGCTGTCCGGCGCCACCATGTTCGTCAACACGCCAACGCAGTTCTACGTGCTGCGCTTCCTGCTGGGCGCCGCCGAGGCCGGCTTCCTGCCCGGCGTGCTGCTGTACCTGACCTACTGGTTCCCCACGCACAAGCGCAGCAAGATCATTGCGCTGTTCATGATGGGCCTGCCCCTGGCCAGCATGATCGGCAGCCCGATCTCCGGCTGGATCATGACCGCCTTCGCCGGCATGCACGGCTGGGCCGGCTGGCAATGGCTGTTCTTCCTGGAAGCCATTCCCTCGGTGCTGCTGGGCGTGATGGTGTTCTTCTACCTGCCCAACGGCATCAAGGACGCCAAGTGGCTGGAGGCCGACGAGAAGCGCACCCTGCAGCGCAACCTGGACACCGACGTGCTGGTGGAGAGCAGCCACTCGCTCAAGGCGGCCTTTACCGACAAGCGCGTGTGGATGCTGGGCCTGATCGACATGTGCCTGCTGATGGGCACGTACTCGATCGGTTTCTGGATGCCGACCATCATCCGCGACTCCGGCGTGGCGAGCCCGCTGCAGATCGGCCTGCTGACCGCGATCCCGCACGCGGTGGCGGTGATCGCGATGCTGCTCAACGGCGCCCACTCCGACAAGACGCGCGAGCGCCGCTGGCATATCGTGATCCCCATCCTGGCGGGCGCCGCCGGCCTGGTGGGCAGCACCTTCGTCACCGGTTCCACCTCCGCCACCGTGCTGATGCTGACGCTGGCCAACGTGGGCATCGTGGCCACCTTCCCGGTGTTCTGGTGCCTGCCGTCGACCTTCCTGAGCGGCACCGCGGCCGCCGCCGGCATTGCGCTGGCCTGCTCGATCGCCAACCTCGGTGGCTTTGCGGCCACTTACCTGCTGGGCTGGCTGAAGGACACCTTCCATAGCCCAAGCGCGGGCCTGATCCTGTTTGCGGGCTGCCTGCTGGCGAGCTGCTTCCTGGTGCTGGCGATGCCGGCCAAGGTGGTCAACCGGTAAAGCCTGTACGGCGAACG
The DNA here is from genome assembly GCF_056399885.1 of Cupriavidus sp. 01L45. Classification (NCBI taxonomy): domain Bacteria; kingdom Pseudomonadati; phylum Pseudomonadota; class Betaproteobacteria; order Burkholderiales; family Burkholderiaceae; genus Cupriavidus; species Cupriavidus sp. 01L45. The sequence continues at coordinate 7,039 of NZ_JBFTSG010000003.1, forward strand.
CTTCGCCGAGAACGGCGGACGGCACCTGTGGGTGCCGTCCGCCGTTTTTGCATGAATCCGCAGCAAACCCCGCGCAGACATTGAGCCCCACGCCGCTTATCCGTACCATGCTGCCCATGCAAAGCAGGAAATTCGTATGACTCTCAAGACTCTGGACGGCGCGCTGGCCTTGCTGACCTACTTCACCGTGCGCCAGCCCACCTGGGGCGTGCGCGAGCTGGCCAAGCACAGCGGGGTCCATCACGCGGTGGTGCATCGGGTGCTCGCCACCTTCGCCGCCAATGGCTTCCTGGTGCAGGACGCGGTCAGCGGCAAGTATTCGCTGGGGCTGCGGCTGTTCGAACTGGGCCAGGTGGTACGCAAGACCTTCTCGCCGGCGGAAGTGGTACAGCCGGTGCTGGAAAAGCTCGCCGAGCAAAGCGGCGAGACGGTGTTCCTGTCGTGGCTCGATGGTCACGAGGGGTTGTGCGTGGGCATGGTCCAGAGCCAGCACCAGTTGCGGTTCTCGATCGAGCTGGGCCAGCGCTTTCCCTTGCACGCCGGTGCGCACGCCAAGGTGATCCTGGCCTTCCAGGACGATGCCTTTCGCGCCCGCGTGCTGGAGAATGCCCGCGACCAGGCGCAGCCCGCGCTGGCCGCGCCCGATCCCGCCGTCATCGAGCCGCAGCTGGCCGAGATCCGCACGCAAGGCTGGGCGCATACGCGCGGCGAGGCCGCCGCCAGCGTGGCTGGGCTGGCCCTGCCGTTATGGTCGCGCGACCACACCGAGGTGGTCGGCTCGCTGGCGATTGCCGGCCCGCAGCAACGCCTGAACGAGGAATCGGTGCCGCGCATGCTGGATGCGCTGCGCGAAGCGAGCCGCCGGCTGGAAGAGGTGGTGGGCTTCGGACGCTGAGCGAGCCTAGTGTAGCCATAGGGCGTGCGCCACCGCATCGCCCTGCGCCCCGCCGCCGAAGACGCGCTGGCCAATGGCGAAGCCCAGCTCGCGGTAGCTCTCCCACTGCGCCTCGTCGAAGAACTGGTCGCTGGTCGGCTCCTGCGGGAACCCGGGATGGCCGGCGCCATACTGCTGCACATCGGCCGGCGCCGAGCCAATCATGCAGGGCTTGAGCAAGACGATGCGCGATACCGGCCGGCGCGTGGCAGCCGGGTCGGCGGCACGAAAGACGTTCAGCAGGATCGCGCATTTCTCGCTCGACGCCTGTCGCGCCGACGGCAGGAAATCCGCCGGCGTGCCGAACGCGTTGCCGAGCACATCGTCACCGGCGGCCGCGGTATCCACCACTATCTCCAGCTCCATGTCGATGCGCGCCAGCCGGATCAGGTTGGCAAGATCGCCAAACTGGTATTGGGGATCCGCCCCGCAATCGCACAGCACGATCAGCGTCACGCCGCGCTCGGGACGCAGCAGCTCATACACGGCCGTGTTCTCGAAATGGCCGCCGTCCGACAGATACTGCCAGCCGCGCCGCGTGCCATGAAAGCGCGCGCTCAGCTCGCAGGCCAGGTAGTACTGGGTGCGGAACAGCGTGATAAAGCCGCCCAGCCAGGGCAACCCGGCACGGTCCGCCTGCACGCAGTCGCGGTCGGCGCCGCCGGCGCGCGGCGCGCTGCCGGCATCCAGCGGATACGACGGCCACCAGGTGCCCAGGCGGAGGTTGGCCAGCCCCAGCAACAGCGACGTGCCCAGCGTGGTGGAACGGCCCAGCCCGGTGGAGATCGCCGCGCCGGAGGTAGCGATCCAGTCGCCGAGCGTGCGCGACTGCGACAGCTCGCTGCCGCCCGCCTTGTGCGTCTCCGGGTAATACAACTGCCCGTCCACGGTGAAGCGCACGAAGGAATCGGCGGGCACGGCGCGCGTGGCCGTGGGCGGCAACATGAAAGGCCCGGGCGCGATGCACAGCGGCTTGCCCTTGCGGTCGCGCTGCACCAGTTGCTCGGCGGGATCCACGGTGAGGTTGAGCGTGACGTTGATCAGGTGCAGCGGCGCCAGCATGGCGGGATCGTAGTAGGTGTTCAGGCTGAGCGCATCGCCGGCCTCGGGCTCGGCCACGCTGAGCCTGGCACGCTGGCTGGCGTGCTGCTGCGCCGGTGCCGCCCCGCTGCCGGGCGCGAAGCGCTGGCCGTTGGAGCCGCCGAGGTAGGCGCGGGTCAGGCGGGCCGAATAAAACTGCTGCAGCGTGGACAGGTTCAGGAAGCCGGCGAAGCGCCCGGAAATCAGCGTGAGCCCGAGCGCCAGCGCGCTCAGCACGGACAGCACCGGCGCGGTGTAGCCCGTGCCGAACACCAGCCAGTCGACCGGCTCGCGCCCATTCCACCTCACCCACAACACCAGCCACGACCACATGACGAAAACCAGCATCGCCACCACGGCGGCGGCGATGCCGGCCAACAGCGACACCGGCAGCCGCGACAGCCACGTCCCCCCCTTGCCATCGCTGCCCTTGCCATCGAGCAGGCCCGCGCCATAGCGGATCAGCCAGACCAGGCCACCCAGCATCCCCGCCGGACCGAGCGCGCCCCAGGGGTGGCCCGTGGCCTGCGTGTAGAGGTAGAAGGTACGCGCCACGGTATCCGCCACGCCCAGCGCCGCGAGCCACAGCGCCACGCCGACGGCACGGCTCAGCACGCGCGTGGCACGCACGCGGTAGGCCTGCACGGTGGCAGGCTGGCTCCGGCACAGGACAAAGCAGCATGCCACGCCCAGCAAGGTCAGCACCGCGATGGCCAGCAGCAGGCAAGACACTACCAGCCCCGGCCCGAGGTTGTGCAGCCAGGCGGCCAGCCCCAGCATGACAACGCCAGCCAGCGCGGCAAGGCGCGTGGCGAGGCTATCGAAGCGCAACGCCGGCCGCCCGTCGCCGGCGCGCGGGTAGACCAGCCAGTAAGCCAGGCCGGGCGGCACCGCGAACAGCAGCAGCGCGGCCAGCGGCAGCCATAGCAACTCGCTCCACCAGATCGCCAGGCCGCCCTCGTTGAACACCTGCCGCGCGTCGTGCAGCAGATCCATCTCATGCCGCCCCAGGTCGAGCCAGGTCCCCACCGCGAGATGGCGGGAAAGGGCCAGCAATGCCAGCAGCAACAGCAGCGCGCTGCCGATCACGTATTGCATGGCAAACCAGTTGCGCACCATCAGCGACGCCGCGTAGAGCGAATCGCCGGCGCCGGTGGGCGTCAGGTAGCGCCCGTTCTCGCGCAACCACGCCACGGCGGCGCGGCCGGGGTCGGCGGCGTAGGACACCGAGGAGCGGATGCGCCCCGGCGGCTCCTGCCGCAGCGTGCGGTAGGCAAGCGCGGCGGCCTCGGGCGGCGTCGTTCCCGGTTTCAGGCGGCCGGGCACGAACAGGCTGCAGAAGAAGGCGCCGAGGTAGCCGCCGCCGCTGACGGTGGAGAGGTAATCGAACTGGCCAAGCAGTGCGGTGGTGGCTGGCGGGGGCGCGGTGAGAGCAGGCGCGGGGCCATCGCCTTCCTGCACGGCGTCCTGCATGACATCCGGCATGGCCGCCGCCGTAGCGGCCTGCCCGCCGTCGCGCTTCACGTCATGCAGTGTCGCGCCGGGCGCGCCGGCCACCGGCGGCGGCGGCGCCTTGGCCAGCGCCTGCATCACGCCCAGGCAGAAGGTGGCGCTGCGAATCCCGCCGCCGGAGAGCGCCACGGCCCAGTTGCCGTCGCCATCGCGGATGCGCCTGGCAATGCCGAGTTGCCGGCGCCGGCGCGCGATGCGGGCCAACTCGTCTCCGGAAGCCTGGTCTTCGACTGGCATGCCGATCCTCCCTTGCAGATCCCCGCCCAAGTATAGGCGGCGCCACGGCGTGGAGAAGGCCGCACGCCATGTGCCCGGGAGCCTGCCCGCCCGGTGTTTACCCTGATTGTTCAGCCTCGCATCGAGGCCTAGCATTTTACACATACAGAGACACTGTCTCTTATATAGAGACACAAAAACCGCAACACCGACTGCTTCCATGCTCAAGACCCTGAACGGTGCCCTCGGCCTGATGACGCACTTCACCGTGCGCCAGCCAAGCTGGGGCGTGCGCGAACTCGCCAAGCACGCCGGGCTGCATCACGCCGTGGTGCATCGCGTGCTCGCCACCTTCGCCGCCAATGGCTTCCTGGTGCAGGACGCCGCCGGACGCTATGGCCTGGGCCTGCGCTGGCTGGAACTGGGCCAGGCAACCCGCAACACCTTCTCGCCCAGCGAAGTGGTGCAACCCGTGCTGGAAGCCCTGGCCGCGCAGAGCGGCGAGACCGTCTTCCTGTCGTGGCGCGATGGCTTCGAGGGGCTGTGCACGGATATCGCCCAGAGCCAGCACCAGTTGCGCTTTTCCATCGAAGTGGGCCAGCGCTTCCCGCTGTTCGCCGGTGCCCATGCCAAGGCCATTCTGGCCTACCAGGACGAGGGTTTCCGCGGCGAGGTGTACCGCGCGGGCGGCTTGAAAGACGAGGCAGTGGACGCACTGGAAGCGCAACTGGCGCGCATCCGCCTGGACGGCTGGGCGCATACCCGCGAGGAAGCCGCCGCCACGGTGGCCGGGCTGGCCGTACCGCTGTGGTCGCGCGACAGGCGCGCGGTGGTCGGCTCGCTCGGCATCGCCGGGCCGCTGCAAAGACTGGACATACAGGCCGTACCCCGCCTGCTGGACGCAATGCGCCGGGCCAAGGGGCCAATCGAGGAGGTTGCCGGTTTCATCCGCTAAATAAAACGTGCGGAGAACACTGGCAGGACAGATGATGAAAGGTAGAACCATGGAAGCCCCGGCAGCAATGAACCCACCCCTGGCGGCAACAGCCGCCACCCGCTCGCGCATCACCGAACCCTTCCTGCTGCTGGTCACGGTAGGGCTGTCGGTGTTCGGCGCGATGATCGGCATGCAGCTGATCGTCTCGCTTGGGATCTCGGCCAATACGTCGATCATCGGCGCGCTGATCGCCATCGTGTTCTCGCGCATCCCGCTGGAAATCACGCGGCGCTTCCGTGTGCTGGAGCGCCAGAACCTGGTGCAGACAGCGATTTCCTCGGCCACCTTCGGCGCGGCCAATTCGCTGATGATCCCGCTTGGCGTGCCCTACGCCATGGGCATGCCGGAGCTGGCCACGCCGATGCTGATTGGCGCGGTGATCGCCATGTTCGTCGATGGCGCCATGCTGTATTTCCTGTTCGGCAGCAAGATCTTCCCGGCCACGGGCACCTGGCCGGCGGGCATTGCCACGGCGGAGGCGATCTGGGCGGGCGACCGCGGCGGACGCAAGGCGGCCTTCCTGGGCCTGGGCATCGCGGTGGGCGTGGGCGGCGCGTGGTTCGGCATTCCGATGTCGGCCTTTGGTGCGGCCTTTCTCGGCAACCTCGCCGCGCTGACCATGTTCGGCCTGGGGCTGCTGACGCGCGGCTACTCGGTGCCGCTGCTCGGCATCGACATCGCCAAGGCTTATATCCCGCATGGCCTGATGATCGGCGCCGGGCTGGTAGCGCTGTTCCAGGTCGCGCGTGAAATCCACAAGTCGCGCAACGCCCTGGCTGCCGACGAGCGCACCATCGAGGTCCCGGCGTCGCGCGCCAGCCGCATCCTGTCGGGCGGCTTCCTGGTCTACCTGGCTATCGCGCTGCTGATCTCGGTGCTGGCCGGCCATGTTTCCGACATGTCGCTGGGCATGCTGGTCGTGTTCGTGCTGTACGCGGCGTTCGCCGCCTATGTGCACGAGCTGATCGTCGGCATCGCCGCAATGCATTCGGGCTGGTTCCCGGCCTTCGCGGTGGCGCTGATCACGCTGACCATCGGCATCCTGATCGGCTTCCCGCCGACCGCGCTGGCGGTCCTGGTGGGCTTCTCCGCCGCCACCGGCCCAGCCTTCGCCGACATGGGCTACGACCTGAAGACCGGCTACCTGCTGCGTGGCGAAGGCCGCGACATGGAGGCGGAACTCGCCGGGCGCAAGCAGCAGTTCTTCGCCGCCATGATCGGCTTCGCCGTCGCCGCGGTGGTGGTGATCGTGTTCCACGGGACCTTCTTTTCACAGAACATGCTGCCGCCGGTGGACCGCGTCTACGCCGCGTCGATCAAGGCCGGCTCCTCCGCCGAGATCGCACGCAACCTGGTGATCTGGGCCATTCCCGGCGCGCTGCTGCAGTTGCTGGGCGGCTCCAGGCGCCAGCTCGGCATCCTGCTTTCCACCGGCATGCTGATCGCCTCGCCGCTGGCCGGCTGGGCGGTACTCGCCGGCCTGCTGATCCGCTTCGTGCTGCTGCGCCTGCGGGGCGAGCGCGATATCGCGGCGATGAGCGCCTTCGCCGGCGGCGTGATCGCGGGCGATGCGTTGTTCAGCTTCTTCGGCTCCGTGACCAAGCTGCGCAAGTAAGCGCTGCCAACGCAAGAAGCCCCCTTTTTCCTGCACGACCCCGAGACGTTTCATGGATATCCAAGCAATCCGCGCCGACACCCCGTTGACGGCCTCCACCATCTACCTCGATACCGCGGCGGCCTCGCTGCCGCCGGACGCCGTGCTCGACGAGGTGCGCGCCTATCTGCTCGATACCGGCCACGTGGGCATCTACCTGCCGGCCTTCCGCAAGGCCACCTACGCCCGCGTGGAAGCGGTGCGCGCGCAACTGGCCGGCCTGCTCAACGCCGGGGCCGACGAGATCGCCTTTACCAAGAACGCCACCGAGAGCATCTCCATCGTGGCGCGCGGCATCGCGTGGCAAGCGGGCGACGAAGTGCTGGTGGCCGACACGGAAATGCTCAGTAACCTGCTGCCGTGGAAGCGCCTGGAGCAGACCCACGGCATCGTGGTGAAGATGGTGGCAGCCGATGCACAGGGGCTGCTGTCTCCCGGCAGCTTTGCCGCCGCCGTGACGCCACGCACTCGGCTGCTGACCTTCTCGCACCTGCCCAACTCCACCGGCGCGGTGCAGCCCGCCGCCGCCATCTGCGCAGTGGCGCGCACGCACGGCGTGCTGTCCCTGGTCAACGCCGCGCAAAGCGTGGGCATCCTGCGCTCCGATGTGCAAGCGCTGGATTGCGACTTTCTGGCCAGTTGCGGGCGCAAGGCGCTGCGCGCCACCGAGGGCTCGGGGTTCCTCTATGTACGCCGCGCGCTGATCGAGTCGATCGAGCCTGCGCTCGTTGGCTGGTGGAACGGCAGCTATGACCGCGCCACCGGCGCGTTGTCGCTGGTGCCGGGCGCACGCCGCTTTGAAGCCGGCTGCCCCATCGTGCCCGCCATCCTCGGCCTCGGCAGCGCCATCGGCTATGCGCAACGCATCGGCGTCGACGCCATCGAAGCGCGCGTGCGCAACCTCACCGCGTACGCCGTGCAGAAGCTCTCCGCCATCCCCGGCTTCGAACTCTATGGCCCGGTCAACGCCGCCGACCGCATCGGCATCGTGCCCTTCAACGTGCGCGGCGTGGACCCGGCCCGCATCGTGGCCGCGCTGGAACAGCAGCAATGCATCATCGAAGCGGGCAACTTCATGGCCGATGCCATCCTGGCACGCTACGGCGTCTCCACCATGGCGCGGGTCTCTCTGCACTACTTCAATACGCATGAGGAAATCGACCGCGTGGCCGAGCTGATCGCCGCCGCCGTCGCCTGAGCCTTCCTTCACGACTGAACAACCGGAACCTGACATGAATCAACGCATCCTGCTGATGAGCAGCTCACGCAAGGACAACCTCGGCTACCTGGAACATGCCGACGCGCAGATCCACACCTTGTTGAAGCTCGAGCCACGCAAGGTCCTGTTCGTCCCCTTCGCCGGCGTGAGCTTCAGCTTCGACACATATGAAGGCATGGTCAAACCGGTGTTCGAGCGCCTGGGCTACGCGCTCGAGTCCATCCATCACAGCGCCGACGCACGCCGCGCGGTGGAACAGGCCGAAGCCATCGCGGTGGGCGGCGGCAATACCTTCGCCCTGCTCAAGCGCATGTACGACGCCGACATCGTCGAGGCGATCCGCGCCAAGGTGCGGGCCGGCACGCCCTACGTCGGCTGGAGCGCCGGCAGCAACGTGGCTTGCCCGACCATCCGCACCACCAACGACATGCCCATCGTGCAGCCGCCCTCGCTGCGCGCGCTGCGCCTGGTGCCATTCCAGGTCAACCCGCACTTCATCAGCGGCAAACCCGCCGGCCACAATGGCGAAAGCCGCGAAGAGCGCCTCGCCGAGTTCCTGCACATCAACGCGCCAGAGCAAGTCTTCGCGCTGCCGGAAGGTTCGGCCCTGTTCTCCGATGGCAGCAACGGCAAGGTGCTGGGCGAGCGCCATGCGCTGCACTTCACGGCCGAGGGCCAGGTAGAGACGCTGCGCGAAGGCGAGACCTTCCCGCTGTCGCGCATCACCGGACCGGCCGGCATGGACGGCTGGCAAGACTTCCGGACCTGACCTCCCGCGCCGCGCGGCGCGAAACCCCACACGCAATAGCACCGGACGCAGGGCGACAGACCCCTGCGCGGGCCCCCTTTTACCCTTGGAGGAGAAGAACAACATGACAAGCAAGCACTGGCTGGGTGCGCTCGCCCTGAGCCTGCCCGCCGCCGCGATGGCGCAGGACGGGCTGACGCTGTACGGCGTCATCGACACCGCGCTCACCTACCAGACACACTCGGACCCCAGCGGCAACGCGCAGACCGGGCTGCAACAGGGCGGCGAAGGCTTCCTGTCCGGCAGCCGCTTCGGCTTCAAGGGCAATGAAGACCTGGGTGGCGACCTGTCGGCGGGCTTCGTACTGGAAAACGGCTTTCTCGCCGACACCGGCAAATTCGACCAGCAGGGCCAGCTGTTCGGCCGCCAGGCCTATGTGCGGATCGGCAGCAAGCGCTACGGCGAACTGGCACTGGGCCGGCAATACACCACGGCCAACACCATGCTGTACTACGTTGACCCGCTTGGCGTTGGCGCCGCGCCGTCCAATGCGTGGATGGTCTACCTGACCGGCCAGCGCTACGACAACGCGATCAGCTACACCGGCAACTACGGCCCGGTGTCGGTAATTGCGGAGTACGCGCTGGGCGAGACCGCCGGCAAGGGCTCGGCGATGTCGTCCATCTCGCTCGGCGTGAAGTACGCATCGGGGCCGATCGTGGCCGTCGGCGATTTCCAGCAGACCCGCGACAACATGAGCCGCGCCGCGCGCATCTACCTGGCGGGGCTGAAAGCCTCGGCGGGCCGCGCCAGCCTGTTCGCCAACTACATCCACAGCGACCGCGACGCCGGCTTCGACTCCTCCAAGGGCGGCACCGACACCGCCACCATCACCAGCATGTCGACCGCCGCCACGGCCACCAACCGCGCGGCCTTCAACTCGGTGTTCGGCGGCAGCCGCCACGATGATTTCTTCACCGTGGGCGCCAACTACGCGGTCACCCCCGCGGTCACCCTGACCGCCAGCGCGATGCACGACCGCACCCGCGCCGACGCCTTCAGCGGCAGCCGCACCACCGCCTACGGCGTGGCGGACTACGCCTTCAGTAAGCGCACCGATGTCTACCTGGCGCTGGCGTACGACTGGGTGCGCGGCGACTGGTCGGGGCTGTTTGGCAACGGCACGACCAACTGGACCGGCGGCAGCGGCAAGACGCTGGATGGACGGAACAACCAGACGACGGTGATGCTGGGGATGCGTCACTTGTTTTAAAGGCGCGGTGCGCGGGCGTCGCGCAGGTTCGGATGCGCACGGCGAAGCATGGCGAGCGCCCGCCCTCTCCCCCGGCTGGGGGTGAAACCACCTTTGCCTCCAAGCCCCTGAAGTTGACCTTGACCTTTAATTTTTGAATTTTGACGTTGAAGTTGAAGTTGAAGTTGGCTTCAACCAAACCCCATCAAGGAGAACCCCATGTCCCTGCAGCAAACCCTGGTCATCCACGAAGCCCTCGATAGCCCCGCCGCCAACGGCACGGTGATACGCGAACTGTTCGACGCCTACACCGCCACTGGCGTGACAGTGGAAGTCGCCACCGTCAACAACGCCCCCCCGGAAAGCACAGAGAACACCACCGACTTCATCACCATCGTCATCCCCGGCAAAAACGGCAAGCGTAACGGCGGCAAAGCACCTACGCTCGGCGTGATCGGCCGCAACGGCGCCATCGGCGCCCGCCCGGAACTGGTCGGCCTGGTATCCGACGCGGACGGACCGATCGGCAGCCTGGCGGTGGCGCTCAAGCTGGCGCAGATGAAGCACAAGGGCGACCACCTCGCCGGCGACGTCATCGTGACCACGCACCTGTCCACCAACGTGTCGATGCAGCCGCACGATCCGGTGCCCTTCATGGGCATGCCGGTGTCGTCCGACACCATGAACGATTACCAGGTGCTGCCGGAGATGGACGCCATCCTGTCGATCGATGCGTCCAAGGGCAACAGCATCATCAAGCAGCGCGGCTTTGCGATCTCGCCGACGGCCATGCAGGGCTATATCCTGCGCGTGAGCCCCGACCTGGTGGCAACGATGGAGTCCACCACCGGCTGCCCGGCGGTCACCTTCCCGATCTCGCAGCAGGACATCACGCCCTACCATAACGGCCTTTATCACTTCAACAGCATCATGCAGCCGCACGTGGCCACCGGCGCGCCGGTCGTTGGCGTAGCCTTGACGGCGCGGTCGGTGGTCTCTGGCAGCGCCACCAGCGCCAACCACGAGATCGACATTGCCGAGGCCGTACGCTTCTGCGTGGAAGTCGCCAAACGCTTCGGCAACGGCAAGTGCCAGTTCTTCAACGCGGTGGAATGGGACAAGATCCGCGCGATCTATCCCGACATGACAGTATTCCAGCGCGCCGGCACCGCGCGCTGAGACCCGGCGGGGCGGCGCTCCCATGTGCGGCAGGCAACACGCGGGCATTTTCAGCGGACGCGCTTCGGTGTATGGTTGCGCACCTGACGCAGTCCCCGCCCTAGCGGCTATTCTTGCAACATGCTCCGCCTGAACGACCCCGAAAGCCACGCGCTGTCCCGCTGCCTGTACGCCCTCGCCGCCTGTGCGGCGCTGGCCGCGCTGCCCGGCTGCGAGCGCAATGAACCGGCGCCGGCCGCCCCCGCGGCGGCAACTGCCTCGGATGCGCAGGCCGCTCGCGCCGACGCCGCCGCCCAGCCGGACGACACGCCCGTCTTCGCCCCCGCGCCGCTGGCCCGCCCGCTGGTGGCCCTGCGCGGCCTGAGCAGCATGGCGGACGTCCAGGCCGCCTGGGGCAAGCCACCCGACATCACGCCCAACCAGGAAGAATGCGGTACGGCGCTCGATGAAGAGCAGCTGATGGACTACCGCTATCCGGATGCGCTGATCGAAGTGGGCCGCAGCGGCGACGCCGTGATCCGCGCACTGCATGGCATTCCGGCCGGGCTGACGCTCAAGCTCGAAGGCCATGACATCACCGCGGCCTCCACGCTCTCGCAGATCAACGCGGCCCTGCGCAAGAACCCGCACTGGAAGATGGCCGAAGCGCCGGGCAAGGTGCGCAGCCCCGCCGACCGCGATGAGGATGACCCGCTCGAACAGCTCGCCTACACCACGCTCTACACGCTGGATGGCGACGGCGACCAGTACCGCCTGTACTTCCTCGGCGAGCGGCTGGTGGGCTACGCCTACTGGGTCGGCTGCTGACCCGTCGGCCAACTGGCCTGGCGGCGGACTAGCGCAAAGCGCCAGGACCGCCCGCGTGTGGCGTGAGCGCCGCCTCGGTGCTATCTTCGGCAGGGTCCGGTGTCACTTCGCCATGCAACCGCTTCCACTCGTCGAAGCCGCCGGCCAGCGCCCAGGTATTGGCGTAACCGGCGGACTTGAGCCGCTCTGCCAGGATTGCGGCCGACACCTCGTTCGGACACGCGCAGTAGATGACGATGTCGGTCGTGCGTGGATGGTCGGAGAGCAAGGCCAGCGGTGCGTTCAGGTCAATGGTCATGGCGCCGGGGATGCGTTCGTCCGCGTCGCTGCGCACATCCAGGACCAGCGGAAAGCGATCGCCGTGGCGACGCGCCTCCAGTTCGCTTACCGACATGCGGGGCACGAGGCGCGTGCGGCGCAGCAGGCGCACGCGGCGCCAGAACTTCCACGCCACGAAGGCCGCGAACCCAGCCACCAGCACCATCACGGCCACCGGGCCATACGTGCTGAACGTGCTCAGGATGACCTCGACGAAATCGGTGAACACCGCGCCCACCAGCAACGCACCGCCGGCCCACACCAGCGCGCCGAGCGCGTCATAAAACAGGAAGACGAGGAAAGGCGTGGACGTCATGCCGGCCATGGCCGTGGACAGCGCGCCGGCGCCAGGCAGCAGCTTGGCGAACACCAGCGAGCGCGGACCCACCCGCAGGTACAGCGACTGAGTCTGGCGGATACAACTGTCGGGAGAGATCGACACGCGGCAAATGGTGCGCAGCATGGGTTGCCCGAGGCGCTTGCCGGCGAAGTACCAGGCCGTGTCGGCAATCAGGCAGGCCAGGATGACCGCCGCCAGCACCGCGCCCAGCGCCGGGCCGCCCTCGCGCATGCCGAGCGCGCCGGCGACGAACAGCATGGGAACGGCCGGCACGGGCAGCCCGGCCTGCTCGGCCAGCACATTGAGAAACACCAGCATGACGCCGTGGCTCTCCAGCAAGGACTGCAACTCACCCACACCGATCTCCCGCGCTTGCGCGCCTGCGCTGTTTCCGGCCCTTCAAGGTATTCGGCGCGAGCGACTCGCTCGCGCCGACGGGCATAGGCAGTAGTGTGCCACCAAGGCGGCGCGGTGCAGTGCGTTGTCTTGCATGCCAACATCAAAAACCCTGAACGAACGGGCGATGCCCCGGGCGCTGGGCTAGCTCGCCAATCGTCAGGCGTGGGCGCCGTCCTGGAACGTATCGAACTTGCGCGCGGGATCCGAGGAAACGCCGGTGCGGTCCATGCCGGCCAGCTTTTCCGCACCGTCCAGGAAGGGATCGACCTTCCGTGCCGGGTCGGAGGAAACGCCAGTCCGGTCCAGGCCGGACAGCTTCCGCGCGCCGTCCGTGAACGGATCGGGCTTGCGCGTCCGGCTGGCGTCGGCGCCGGACGCGGCCGGGTCGAGCCGTGCGCCATCGCTGTACACATTGAAGCGCGAGGCATGGAAAACGTAACCATAGCGGTCCGCCGCCACGGGGCTGTCCTTCGGGCCGGTGGCTTGTGCGGGAGCCGCCATGGCGGCAAATCCGGCAAGAGCGGCCGACGTCATCAACAACTTGAGGCAATGGTTCTTCATGATGGTCTCCTTCTGGCGATCGGCGGATCGCCGCTGGCTTGCGGGGAGGCAGCGCATCGCGCCGCTCCGGCCGCACGTGAATCGCGCGGTTAGACCAGATACGCCGCGCAGCGCGGCGTGGATGCAAAGAAGAACGTAGCGGGCGCGGACGTCAGGCAAGCCGCGCGCCGGCGGCTTCAGCCATGCCGTCCATGCGCCGCATCACGCGGCCGCCAGCCGGTCGCCGCCGGTCATCGAAGGCGATGGCCACTACCTGGTCTATCCGGCGCACCGGCGCAACGACGAAGCGGTGCGCGCCGCGCATGGATCGCCCGGCGGCGAATCCTGCCGCGCCCTGATCTGGCTGGCGGGTGGCAACCGCCTGATGGCGCCATGCGTTCCGGCCTGTTGCCTGTCGCACCCGCGTGCGGGCATCATGGCGCCTACCTAACCCGGAGCCCCGCATGTCTGCCCCACCTGCCTCGCAAGACCAGTTGATCCAACGCTTTGGCTTGCAGCCGCATCCGGAAGGCGGCTACTACCGCGAGACCCACCGCGATGCGGCGCGCGTGGCACGCGAAGGCACAATCGGCGGCCCCGCCACCCATGCCGCTTCCACTGCGATCTACTACCTGCTGTGCGACAACGCTTACTCCGCCTGGCACCGCATCCGCTCCGACGAAGTGTGGCACTTCTACGCGGGCAGCCCGCTCGACGTACACGTGCTGGAGGACGGTGGCGGCCTTACCACGCACCGGCTGGGCAACGCGCTCGCGCAAGACGACGCGGTTTTCCAGGCCGTGGTCAAGGCGGGCTGCTGGTTCGCCGCCGAGCGCAGCGATCCGGCCGGATTCTCGCTGGTAGGCTGCACGGTGGCGCCGGGCTTCGAGTTCAGCGAGTTCGAGCTGGCCGACACCGACAGCCTGCTGGCAACGCACCCACGGCACGCCACGCTGATCGCGCGGCTAGCGCCGGCTGCGCGGCGCTAGGGCGCAGTGGCTTCACTGCCTTGGTTTGCCATTCCGGGATTCCGGATACGAAATACGTGTCAGCGCCACGAAAGGCGAAGCCAGAAGCTTGCGGCACAACGGCATAGCGAGCGCCAAACATTCGATATCCGATGGCCAAAACAACAGCGCAGCCGCCGAACAACGATTCGGTGTAGCCGTGTTTACCGCCCGAGGGGCGGCAAACACCGACCCGCGATGCGAAGCGAGCCGTCAAGGTGTACCAGGCCGTATGGGGCGCCTCGGGATCCGGCGAAAAGAGCGGAAAAGAGGGACCCATGTTTGAGTATCGCCTTAAGGCGATGCGAGTTTGGGTCCCGGCCGCTCTTTTCGTCGGATCCCGAGGGGGTGTCGCCCCATCCGGCGCGCCTTCTTTGCCTACTTTCTTGGCAAGACAAGAAAGTAGGTCGCCCCCCGCAGGGGGGTGAAACTGCCTTTGACTTTAAGCCTTTGCAGTTGAAGTTGAAGTTGAAGTTGAAGTTGACTCTGCAGTCAATCAGCCCCTACCGAGGCTTCCGAAACTCATCCTCAATCCAATCCCCCGCACTAGCCTTACTCAACTTAAATCCAGCCGACACCCGCACCTGCGCCAACTCATCCCCATTCTCATCAACAGCACTCAGCACCGCATAAGGATTATCCTCATCCGGCACGATATCCAGCGTCACACTGATCCGCGCAGCATCCGTATCCACAACCACACTCTTGTGCAACATGGCATGCAACTGCTGCTCATGCCGCCGCAGCACTTCGGAAGCCGTCTTGACCAGCGTCGAAAAGGCATTGGCATCGAGCGGCTTGGGGTTCTTCTTGTCGCGCCCCATGGTCCACGGCCCCACCAGAGCAGGCTCCGGCTCGCCATCCTTGATCATGGCAACAGCCCAACCCTCGTCATCCTCGTTCTTGATCACGCGGGCGGTCCATCCGTCGGCGCGCCACAGGCGCGGCTCCTGGATCTTGTCTGCGTTGTCCCCGCCGGCGTCGTGGTCATCGGTTTCGGGCGAAAGTTCGGGCTGATTGGTCATGGCTGGCTTCAATTCGGGGCTGCGCGGTGGACTGCGGGCGTCGCCCGGACCACGCAATGCCTGGCGGCGGGAGGACGGGACGGCGGCGGCAACAAGGACGCGATTTTACCCGTCCCGCCGTGGGGGCGGGCGCGGCATCCCGCCAGCCGCCTCGGGCGCGGCCATGACGGCACACCGATCCCCTCCGAAGTTGTATTTAATGTCTGTGTGCCACGTCCTATGCTGGAAGCGTCGCCAAGGCCCCCGTCTTGATGACGAACCCCTTCCGGTCGCCGCCAATTTTAGACGGCGACGTTTTTTTTGCCCGCCGGCCCCCTTCTCGCACCAAACCCGGGCTCGTGCCTGACAAAAGCGCTGGCCCGAGGCGCCCAGCCGGTTTAAGATGCGCGATTATCGAACAACCCGCGCGCACCCGCACACATGGACGCCCCCCCTCCTACCAGCCCTGGCCAGGCAACGGCCGCCACTGTCCGCGTCGCCCGGCCCCAGGCAGACCTGCTCAACAGCTTCTCCGGCGACCCGAACTTCATGCTATCGCTGGCACGCGGCCTGAGCGTGCTGGAGGCCTTCTCGGAGCGTAAGCGCCCGCTCACCATCTCCCAGGTGGCCCAACGCACCCAGCTTTCGCGGGCATCGGTCAGGCGCTGCCTGTACACGCTGGAACAGCTTGGCTACGTCAGCCAGCAAGCCGGCCAGTTCGCGCTGCGGCCCCGCGTGCTGCACCTGGGACACGCGTATTTCTCGTCGACCTCCCTGGTGTCGCTGGCCCAGCCCATCCTCGACAGCCTGAGCACGCGCATCCAGCAGACTTCGGCGCTCGCCATCCTGGACGACACCGACATCCTTTACCTGGTGCGCTCGGAAGTGCAGCGCGTGCTCACTTATTCGCTCGGCATGGGCAGCCGCCTGCCGGCCTACTGCACCTCGATCGGCCGCCTGCTGCTGGCCCACCTCGCCGAGCCGGCGCTGGAAGATTTCTTCGACCACGTCGATCTGCGCCCGCGCACGCTGCAGACCAAGATCTCGCGCCCCGAGCTGGAAATCAGTTTCGCGAAAGCGCGCGAGCTGGACTACGTGGTGATCGACGAAGAACTGGAACCTGGCCTGCGCGCCATCGCGGTGCCGGTGCGCGGCATCTCGGGGACCGTGATGGCCGGCATCAGCGTAAGCGTGCGCGCGGCGCAGGTATCGGAAGCCGAGATGATCTCCCGCCTGTTGCCGCCGATGCGTGAAGCCGCGGCGGCCATCGGCAAGCTGATCGCCGCCTGAGCCGTGGCGCCAGGCACCCCCAATCCGCAGGCGGGCAAGGGCATGCGCTTTGTCCGGCGCGTCTATGCCATGCGCGTCGTCGGCCTTGCCATCGGGTTCTTCGCGGTGGCGGCCGCCATGCTGGAAGCGGGAGTGCCGCGCTGGCTGCTGGCGCCGGTGTTCCTGCACGGCTTTGTCTGGCCGCACGTGGCGGCATGGTGGTCCAGGCACAGCGAGGTACCCTTCCTGGCGGAAATCCGCAACTTGATGATTGACGCGGCACTGGGCGGGGTGTGGGCGGCATGCATGAAATTCAACCTGCTGCCAAGCGTGCTGATCCTGTCGATGATGAGCATGAACAACGTGGCGGCAGGCGGCACCCGCCTGCTGCTGCGCGGCCTGGGCTGGCACCTGGCAGGCGCGCTGGCCGGGGTGCTGGCCTTCGGCGCGGCCTGGCATCCGGAGGCTGACCTCACCACCATCGTGGCCAGCCTGCCCATGCTGGTGCTCTACCCGCTGGCGCTGGGACGCACCACCTACAGCATCTCGCGCCGCCTGGCTGCGCACGGCAAGGCGGTCGAGGCCAGCAGCCGTCTCGACGGGCTCACCGGCGTGCTCAACCGCGGCTACTGGGAAGCCAAGCTGGCCGAGGAGTTCCAGGCCTGCAAGAACGGCCGCCGCCAGGCCGCCAGCCTGGTGCTGCTGGATATCGATCATTTCAAGCAACTCAACGACGCCCACGGCCACGTGGCCGGCGACGAAGCACTCAAGGCATTCGCCGCGCTGGTGGTGCAGCACACTGTGCAACTTCACCCCCCGGGCCGCGGCGAACCGCGCCAATGCCTGGTGGGGCGCTACGGCGGCGAGGAATTCGGCGTGCTGCTCAGCGGCGCGAGCCTGACGCAGGCCGTAGAGATGGCCGAGCGCCTGTCGCGCGCGCTGCAACCCGGCTCCGGCGCCAGCGCGGAGATCGCCGCGCTGCGGGGCCACACCGCCAGCCTGGGCGTGGCCGCGTTCGATACACGCATGCAAGGCCATCAGGAGTGGCTGACCCAAACGGACCGGGCGCTCTATGAAGCGAAGCGGGCCGGCCGCAACCGGATCCGCATCAGCGCGGCCTGAGCGCTGGATTGCCGCCGCGCCTGAGTGCCTGCGTGCTTCAGCGATTCAGCGCCGCAGCCGGCCGGGTCCGAGCATGGCTTCGGTCAGCCCGAAATCCGCGATGCGCTGCGGCAAGGGCTTGCCCTGTACCAGCGCGGCGCAGGCCTCGCCCATGGCGGCCGAGGTCTGGATGCCGTAGCCGCCTTGCGCGGCCACCCAGAAGAAACCTTCGGCCTGGCCGTCGAATCCGCCCACCAGGTCGCCGTCGGCGACGAACGAGCGCAAGCCCGCCCAGACGCGGGCCGGGCGGCGGATGGCGAGCGTGGTCATGTCTTCGATGTGATGGATGCCAAGGGCAATGTCCATCTCCTCGGCCTGCACATCGTGCGGCGGCACCGGATCGGCATTGGCGGGCGAGCCCAGCAGCATGCCGGCGTCGGGCTTGAGGTACCAGGTCTCGTCGAAGCAGACGAACATGGGCCAGTGCGCGATCTCCACGCCCTCGGGCGGTGCGAAGACAAAGGCCGAGCGCCGCTTGGGCGTGAGCCCCAGCGGCCTGACGCCAGCCAGCGCGGCCACCACGTCGCACCAGGCGCCGGCCGCATTGACCACCACCGGCGCGCGATAGGCGCGCCCGCCTGCCTGCACTTCCCACAAGCCCTGGTTGCGCGCGAGCGCCGTCACCTCCGCATCGCACACCAGGGTGCCGCCGCGCTGGCGCATGCCGCGCAGGTAGCCCTGGTGCAGGCTGTGCACGTCCATGTCGGCGGCATCGGGCTCCAGGACGGCGCCGAGCACCTTGCCGGCACGCAGCACCGGCACCAGGGCGCAGGTGGCGTCACGGTCCAGGCGCTGCGCGCGTGCGCCAAGCGCCGCCAGCGCCTCGAAATGCTGGTCGAGTTCGGCGGCCTCGCCCGGCTTGCCCACTGTCATGGCGCCGCGCGGGCTCAGGACGGGATGCTCGGCAAAACCGGCCGGCGGCGCGTCCATAAAGGCGCGGCTGGCCATGGTGAGCGCGCGTACCTGCGGCGTGCCATAGCTCTCCATGAACAGCGCGGCCGAACGGCCGGTGGAATGGTAGCCGGGATGCGCCTCGCGTTCGAGCACGATCACGCGCCCGGCCTGGGCCAGCCAGTAGGCCAGTGAGGCACCGGCAATGCCGCCGCCGATCACCAGGAAATCCGCGGAATCGTATGCTGTCATCGAAGCCCTCCTTCATCCATGCGTGCGCCGTTGCGGGAAGCCCCTCAGCGGCAGATCCGATGTCGGCAAGCGTAACCCAAATTTTGCGGATACGCAAAATTTAGCGAATCGGCGCAAAGCGGCGAACCCTGGCAGCCAGGCTGCCGGGCCGGAGACATGCCTGGAAGGAAAGACAAGAATCGGGAAGACGCCGGCGGGCAATGCCGGCATGGCGAGGCGAGGCAGCCGGCCGGCCGGCGCGCGCCGTCAGCGAACGGCGCTGCGTGCGGCCAGCGTCGTTCAACCCCGGCTGGCTAGTTCCAGCGCGAACACCAGGCGCTGCAGGAAGTTCTCCATGCGGCCATCGAGATTGGAGAAGGCACAGCCGAAGTGGTGGATGGCGCTGTCATTGTGCCCGGCGAGCCAGTGGCCCACCACTTGCAGGCTCAGGGTGAGCTTGCCCAGCGCGCCGAAATCCAGCTGCACGCCCGGGATCGTGGTGCCGACCGGCAACTTCGTGGCATCCACGGTCTTGGAGCGCAGGCCGACACCCGAAAGCGAGAGATCGGCAATATCGAGCGTGAGCACAGTGCCGTCGCTCATCTTGATTGTGCAGACGTAGCCCTTGGTCACCAGCGTGCGCGCACGGAAATGGCGGCGGCGCTGGAAGTGGTAGAGCTTCTCCGGGAACGGCGCGGAGAAGGCCGGGCCGCCCTTGAACTGGGTGGTTTCGGGGGTACCGATGATGAAGTTCACCGGCACGCCGCGCAGGGACGCCGAAAAGGCATTCTCGCTGGAAGCCAGCAACGCTTCGCGCTCGGGCTCGGTGCGGCACCAGTCGAAGACAAAAGTGCGGCTGGCCGGGTCCACATGCAGCACGGTGGTGACCATCTCGTGGGCGGTACGCGCACGCACGTTCAGGCTGCACTTCTGCCAGGCAAGGTCGCGCAGCACCGTGCCGATCTGCGAGGAATGGGTAAGGCGATAGCGGTCGTCTGGCAACGCGCCGGCGTCAAGCTCGGATTGCTCCGGGGAATCTTGGAGACTCATGAAAATCACGCAAACGTCTGAGAGAGGCCTGCGTCGCGCCAGACTGGCTTGCGACGGGGAATTCGGGCTGCCCGCTTACCGGGTTGCAATCGAAATACAACCGGGGTGCGAGCGGCCAGCGCCGCATGTTAAGCGCGGCGCCCGCCGCTGTGCAAGCTCTTGTTTGGACAACGGCGGAGTGTGGCAAAACTTGAGACAGACTTCCGTGGGGTAGCCCGCCCGGGCGGGTTTACGCATCGGCGATCCGCGCGGACTCGCCGGGCTTTGCCGGCCTGTGATCTAGGATGCCTTTGCACGCCGCCCCTGGTCCGTTGCGCTCTTGCCGCGGCGGCGGCCATTTGCCGTGCCCGCCTGCACGGCTGCCGTGGCCGGGTCCGCGCCGAGCGACGCTTGCGCCTCCTGGCACAGCCAGTCGCGGACTGCGCGGCGCCGCTCGTCGCGCTCGAACGCCACCGGCGAGAGCAGGTGGTAGGACGAGCCGTCGCGCACGAACCCACGCGGCGCGGCGATGCGGCCATCGGCCATCTCGTCAGCCACCATCAGGCGCGAGGCGATGGCGCAGCCAAGCCCGGCGGCGGCGGCCTGGATGGTCAGGTAGAAATGCTCGTACCAGGCATCCGCGCCAAAGCGCTGCGTACTGCCGGTGGCTCGGGCCCAGCGCTGCCAGGCATCGGGACGCGAGCGCGTGTGCAGGCGGGCGAGCGAACTCAAGGCCGGCGCCCGCGCCGCCGGGGTGCCGGCGCGGCACACCACGCCCACCCATTCCTCGGCAATCTTGCACACGTGCAGCTGCGTGCCGAAGTGGAAATCGTTGCGGCGCAGCGCAAGGTCCACGCCGCTGCGGGCGAAGTCGACCGCTCCCCCGGCGGCCATCAGATGCAGCGTCACGCCCGGATGCGCCTCGGCAAAGCGCGGCAGGCGGGGAATCAGCCAGCGCATGGCAATGGTGGGTTCGCACGACAGCACCAGCGCCTTGTGCTGCCCGTGCGCGCGGATGCGCTCGGCCGCCGTGGCCAGGACTTCCAGCGACTGCGTGGCGGCGGCATGCAGGATGCGTCCGGACTCGGTCAGGAAGACGGCCCGGTTGCGCCGCTCGAACAACGCCACGCCGAGCGCCTCCTCCAGCTGGCGAATCTGGCGGCTGACCGCCCCGTGGGTCAGGTGCAGTTCGTCGGCTGCCCGCATGAAGCTCTGGTGCCGCGCCGCCGCCTCGAAAAAACGTATCCCGCCCAGCCAGTGCATGATTGCCTTGATGTATCAGTTTTACTCACCGATTTGCACGAGTATAAATCGGTTGTGGCGCACCGCGTGGACTCTGAAAATAGCGACATTCCCATCCTGGTTTCAAACATGGGCCGCAAGATTCCCCGCCCATCTCCGTCAGAGATACTCACACGATATGCATCCCCTCACCGAACTCCTGGCCGTCGCCACCATCACCGTGCTGGCCGTCATCAGCCCCGGCCCCGACTTCGCCATGGTGATGCGCAACAGCTATCTGCATGGCCGCAGGGCCGGGCTGCTTTGCGCGCTCGGCATCGCGCTGGGCGTGCAAGTGCACGTCTTCTACACGATGTTCGGCGTGGCGCTGCTGATGGAGCACGCGCATGGCCTGCTGACCGTGGTCAAGATCCTCGGCGCCGCCTACCTGATCTGGATTGGCATCCAGACCTTGCGCAAGCGCGTGCCGGACGCCAGCGCGGCGCCGCTCGCGGCGGATGGGGGCATTGCTGCCCTGACCTCGTCCGGCGCGCTCAAGATGGGTTTTCTCACCAATGCGCTCAATCCCAAGACCACGCTGTTCGTCGTCAGCACCTATACGCAGGTGGTGAACACGCAAACGCCGCTGTCCGTGCAGTTCGGCTATGGCTTGTTCATGTCGCTGGCGCACCTGGTCTGGTTCGGGCTGATTGCGTGCTGCTTCACCACGCCCGCGCTGCGCACCGCGATGCTGAAGCGACAGCGTGTGCTGGACCGCGTGATTGGCTCGGCGCTGCTTGGGCTTGGCCTTGCGCTTGGCCTGAGCAACCTGGCGTGACGGCTTGAGCCGAATGCGCCATCAGCCTGCCGGCGGATCCTCGCTCGCATTCAGCGCATAGGCGCGCCGGCACACATGCTGCGCGCCACCGGGAAGGAGATGGCTTTGATACAGGATGAAGCGATCGACGTGGAACGGTTCGCACACCAGCCCGGACTGCGAGCCGCGCCATGCCTGCAGCGTGGCGTGCGCCACGGCGGGCGCGCAACGGGCCAGCGTGATATGCGGATGGAAGCGCGCCTGAGGCCTTGAGCCAGAGTCCGGCAACGCGTTGTTCTCATCGTGCCCGATACCCGTGTCGATACCGTTCCCGGCGAGCGCCCGCTCCACGCCCGCGTACAGATCATCCAGCGCCGCGTTGGACTCCAACCCCGCCCACAGCACGCTCGCGCGCCGGCCGCGAAAATAGCCTGCCTCTTTCACAGTGAGCGCAAAGGCCGCGCATGACACCGTCCCCAGCGCCTGCTCGATGCGCATCGCCGCGGCTTCGTCCTGCTCGCCGAGGAAATGCAGCGTGAGGTGGATCTGGTTCAGCGTCGCCGGCCGGATACCCGCCACGCGGGGCACGCGCGCGAGCAGCGCGCCGGCGAGCGCCTGCGGGACTTCGATTGCCACGAACAGGCGTGCCATCGGTATCCTCTCGCCAACTTGCGCGGCGGCGCCTGCGCCGTGCCCGCTCACGCAAACGCCAACGCTGACTGGCGCAGGATGGGCAGCGCCATTGCCGCGGCCGTGCCCTCCAGCCTGAGCAGCGCGCGCTTGCGGTCAGTGCCGCCGGCGTATCCGGTCAGGTCGCCGCTGGCGCCCAGCACCCGGTGGCAGGGCACGATCACCGACAAGGGGTTGCGCCCCACCGCGCCGCCTACCGCGCGCGCATGGGTCGGTGGGAGCCCGAGCCCGGCAGCGAGTTCGCCATAGGACGTGGTCTCGCCGAACGGGATCTCGCACAGCGCTTGCCAGACGCTGCGCTGGAAGGGGCTGCCGGCCAGCATCATGGGCACCGAGAAGGCCTGCAGGCGTTCGGCAAAATAATCGGCCAGCTCGTCGGCCGCCTGCTCGAAGACCGGCTTCGCGGCGGCGGGTACATCGGTATCCGGCGTGGCCGCCGCCGGGTAGTACTTCTGCCCGGCAAAGAACACGCCGCTCAAGCGCGCGCCATCGGCGCGCAGCAGGACTTCGCCCAGCGGGCTGGCGACGATACGGTATGCAATCATGGTGCGCCCCTTTCCTTGTCTTCTTGTCCCGGCTTGCTGTCTTCGTGGCGCCGCCACAGGTGGATGGCTGCGTAGGCACGCCACGGCGCCCACTGCGCGGCGTGCTGGCTCATGCCTCGCACGGTAGCGATGCCGAGCACCTTGCGCAAGACATAGTCGGTGCCCGGGAAGGCGTCCGGCCAGCCGAGCGCGCGCATGGCCACGTACTGCGCGGTCCAGTCGCCCACGCCGTCGATCGCACGCAGGCGCGCCAGCGTGTCTTCCGGCGCGGCGCTGGGTTCCAGCTTGAGCTCGCCAGTCGCCACGCGGCTGGCGATGGCGTGGATGGCCCGGCCCTTGCCCAGCGGGATGCCGATCTCGCGCAGGCTCTCCGGCGTCACCGCGGCAAGCGTGGCGGCGTCGGGAAAGGCAAGGCGCAGGGCAGGCGCCGGCTGCGCCAGCACGCGGCCATGGCGCTCGGCCAGCCGCGCCAGCAGGGTGCGGGCATGCTTCGCCGAAATCACCTGACCCACCACCGCGCGCACGGCGATCTCGAAACCATCCACCGCGCCGGGCAGGCGCATGCCGGGCACCCCGGCCGCCAGGGGCCCCAGGTGCTGATCGACCACATCGGGCCGGCAACCCAGGTCGCACAAACGCCGCACGCGCCCCAGCGCCTGCGGAATCACGTGCGCCAGCGAGCCCGACAAGGTGACCCTGATCACATGGCGGCGCTCCACATGCGCCAGCCGCAGCCAGCCGAGATGCGTGCGGCCCCCGCTGTCGATCGCCAGCGTGCGCGCATAGCTGCCATCGGCAAGCTGCTCGATGCCGTCCACCGCCCGCACCCCCAGGAACTGCAGGAAGGCCGCCCAGGCCATCGGCGGGCGGTATCCCAGCTCGAACACGAGTTCCTCGGCCACGCTGTCGGCGGCGCGCTTGCGCATCGCCAGCGGCGTGAGCCCGTAACGCGTCTTGAGCACGTCGTTGAAGCGCCGCACGCTGCCAAACCCGGCGGCGTGCGCCACATCGGTCACCGTCAGCGCGGTATCCGTCAGCAGGCGCTTGGCCAGCAGCAACCGCTGGGTCTGTGCGTACTCCAGCACCGAGACGCCGAACTGCGCATCGAACAGCCGGCGCAGGTGGCGCTCGGTGACGCCGATGCGCGCGGCCAGGGCGGCGACGCCGGCATCGGCCATGAAGCCATCGTCGATCAGCGTGGCCGCCGCCTGGGCCAGCCGTCCCGACAGATCAGCCAGACCGTGCCCCGGCGCCAGTTCGGGACGGCAGCGCAGGCAGGGGCGAAAGCCCTGCTTCTCGGCGGCCGCCGCGGTTTCGTAGAAGGAGCAGTTCTCGCGCTTGGGTGTACGCACGGCGCACACCGGCCGGCAGTAGACGCCGGTGGACGACACGCCCACGAAAAAGCGCCCGTCGAAGCGGCGGTCGTGCGAGGCAACGGCCTTGTAGCAGGTGTCCGGATCGAGTTTCATAGCCAGCATGCTACTCCGTTGCGAGGGCGGTACTAGCTGGATTCGGACATTTGCCTGGACGGCGTGTATTGACCTGCCGCGCCTCAAGCGATGTGGATCAGGCGTGAGGTGGCGCTGGCTCGGAGGGGCCTCGGTGAAATGGAAAAATATCGCTTGCTATGTCGCGCTGTTGAAACAGGGCGGGAGTATTGTTGCTGGTCAGCCAAGAATCAATCCACAGGTCAACATGACTTCCGGTGCATGGCGGTTCTAAACTCGATACACAACATACAGTATCGACATCAGTGCCGGCATCGCGGCAATCAAGGTTAGCATCTTCGCTTTCATTTTGAAGGAATCAGGTATCGACCATTCCATGCCAGCTTGCAATCGAGTTGGCGGCGGAGCGCGAACCATCCTCGGCCAAGAATGGCTTTGTTCACTATGGGAGACGCGCGGCGATCCACTCCGACACGAAGACTCCCCCCCGCCGAACAGCGCGAACCCGATGCAGTAGGAACTGAGAATGCGCCAGCGGACCGCCGGACCATAGCCACCAGCACAAACACCAACCCCACCAGCAGCGGCACGGCAGCCAGAAGGAATGCCACCGCGGCATAGACGACGAGGGCGCCCGTAGTCACCTGCTGCCGAGTTATCGGTGTCAGCATGGTGGCCACCGCAAAGGCGAACCCATCCAGGGCGAGAAGCACGGCGATGCAGTCAACGATGCGCACCACGGCCCTTTTGCGCGTCGTCATTCAAGGCCCTCCGCCGCAACGCGCTCGGCAAGTGCCGCCCATCGTTTCGGGCTGTCTCGCACAACATGGGCATAGTAGAAGTGCCCCTCGCCCTTGCCGGCGAGCATCTGCATATTTAGCATCGGTGCCGATTCGACCAGCGCGCGCCAGGGCATTCCGGCGTAGATCGGGTCTCCGAGCTGCTTCAAATCGATAACCACGATCTTGCGGATGTTCTCGTGGCTGCGCAGGTGCGCAAGGAATCCCGCCTCAATCGGCGAGCCCACCAATACCAAATGGTCGATCACGTGGCCGGCGCGGGCATATGACCATGCGGTTTGCGCGGCCAGGAGAGAGCCGTAGCTGTAACCGATCAGGTTGAACTGCGGCGCCTCCGCCGCCATGCGCCCCGTAATCGTCCACTCGCTGTCGTCGCGTGAGCGGATCAGCATTCCCGAATGGATGGCATCAAGCAACGTGCCAGCGAACTCGTATCCATCTGGCATGGCCGCTCTGGCGGTATGGGTCAGTCCAGCGAAGCAGTGCGCAATCCCCGCCTTCCGGAACGCATCGAGCAGCGGCTGAACATATCCGCCGTCCAGCCCGGCACCGCCCCAATACAGGGTGCCGCGCGGCGGCGGCAAATCGACCTTGGCCGGCGCCCGGTCCTCGACGGGCGCATGTTGCACCTTAACTGTCTTGATCGGCTGCATCAGGCACCCTCCCCGAAGATCCCGGCCCGGACCTGGCAATCGTGCCGGTGCTGTTGCAAGCTTCGCAGTAAGCCTGGCCTGCATCAGGCAGGGTCTTCCCCCCGCGCTCCAGCGCGTCGCCAACGCAGGCAGTGCTTCGCTTCATGGTTGGGCCGCCCAACTGCAGATGGGCTGTTTGTCTTCCTGCATACGATCTCCGTCAGGATGGGCTATGTGCGCAAATTCGCCCTCCATTTGCACGTAATTCCTCATGGAAATCAATCAGACAAGTCCTAAAATGCAATGCATATTTTTGCGAAGATTCCGCAGCAAAATACGGATTCGTCCGATTCCAATCCGCTCGTCCGCAAGCTACTCTTTCCAGCCGTCGCCGTTGCGACGACTTGCCGCATTTACGTGGCCGCGACGGAACGTGGATTTCGTGACCTCCGCCTCAATGCCCTGCGCGCGGCGAAGGTAGCGGTTCGCAGGCATGGAGCCAGCACGCTGCCGATGGACGCATTCCGCTTCGCCCAGGAGTACCTGTATCAGTACGCAAATCAATGCGTTGCCCGCGAGGGTATGGTCGCGCGCCATGGCTGAGGGGTGAACCTGCGTCCATCTTCCCCAGTGCAACGCGGCTGAAATGATAGGGCAACCCTCTCGGTTCTTAGCGAGAAGAACGCTCCATGACGGGACCCGACAGGGTCCGCAGGAACGCGACAACATCGCGCATCTCCTCCTCCGTCAAGCGGATGGGCTTGCGCTCGGCGTGCCCCGTGCCACCATGTGCCAGCTCGGAATGACCGACAGCCGCTGCCGGCGAACGCACGTAGTGCCTTACTACCTCTTCCAGGGTCGCGAGCTGGCCCGCGTGCATGTACGGAGCCCGTAGTGCCACGTTGCGCAAGCTCGGGGTCTTGAAGGCGCCTTCCATGCCCGGTTCGCCGGTGGCCATGAAGCGCAGCTCTTGGCAGACTTGCGGTGGCGCGTCGCTGTAGCGGCTCAGGCAATTGAACTCGTCCGCCAAGACCTTGGCTGTGGCGGGAGCGCGGCCACTGTCCGGGCGTGCTGGCTCTCTGGGCGGGACGCCCGTGTTGTGGAAGGCCTGGTCCGTCAGGAGCGGGCCGTTGTGGCACGTCGCGCATTGAGCCTTGCCGATGAACAGACGAAGGCCATTGACCTCTTGGGTCGATAACGTTTTCTGGCCCGCGCGGTCACCTATGAGAACCGCGTCAACGTACCGGTCGAAGCGGGACTCACCGTAGGTCACTGTCCGTTCGTAGGCCGCGATGGCTTTGCCGAGATTGGCGAAGACGCGGTTGACGGCATCGCGTTGCTCGTTCGTCAGCCGAGACCAGGCGCGCTTCTCGTCGGCGCCGCCCAGGGGGCTCGCGTCGGCCGGCAGATCCTGCAGGTTCGGGAGGGCGCCAAACAGCGACTCATACTCCCGCTGGTAGTGCGTCCGCACGACCCGGGCGAACTGGACGCGGTTGCCGCCGTGCTCAACAGCATCCTCTAAGGGACCCAACGCTTGAGACCACTGGCTGTCCTTGCGACCGTCCCAAAACAAGAACGGGCTGTGCGCCGTCGCCACGATTGGCATGGTCCGGCGTTTCCCGACTCCGATACCCCTTCCGAGAGGCAGTCCGTCCTGGAACTGGCGGTCGGGCGCATGGCAACTGGCGCACGACACCGCCCCGTTGCGAGATAGGCGTGCATCCGCGAACAGCCGCCTGCCGAGCGCGACTGCTTCTGGCTTGTCCGCCACGGCGTTCGACGGGTCGGGCGGCGGTGCGGGAAGCTTGTTAAGGCGCGTTGAGGATAGGACGGCCCGTTCCTCCTGCGACCACGAGGCGGCGCCGTCCATGGCGTCGCCGGCACGTCCGAAGCCGGTAAGCAAGGCAAGCGGGGCCAGGACCACGGCCACAGCGGCGAGTGCGCCCGTCAGCCTTCCGCGCTTGCTCGCCTGCCGTGACGCAGGCAGCTTGGATTTGTGGAGCTGGCTCATTAAACTGTCTCCCTGACCAAGACGCTTAGCGCTGAATCCCCGAGTCCCCGACGATGACGTTGAACACGGCTCCGTCGGTCACATCCCCGGCCTGAATTGCCAGGCGCATGTCCCACCAGCCGGTCATGCTGAACTTCATGCCTTCGAGTGCGTAGACGCCAGGCGCTACCTCGCGTGTGATGCGAGGCTTGGTAGGGAAGCCGTGGCCGTGCTGCGGCATGCCCCCGTCGAAGCCAATCACGGCTCGCGACACAGGTTTTCCATCGGGTGTCTCCAGGTGCACCTGCCATGCGTGCATCTGGTTGATAGCTGGCCCCGAAGCCGGAGGGTCCATGCGGACAACGAACTGGCCTTGGGAACTAGGATGCTGCAGGGAAAGGTCAAGGTTCGCCGGCGGTGTGCCGCAGGCGGCGGTGAGAAGGGAGAAGGCGACTGCTGCGAGCGCGGTCGGCGCGGAGAGTTTGAACATGGTTGGGTCCTTTTTTCCGATGACGATGGAATGAGCTAAGTCCGGGTGCCCTAATGAGGCACCTAAAGAAGTTGTCGGGAATCCGGGGGCGCCGTCGATGGCGCGTCGTGGCCGCTAGTGCACTGAGCGAGCGGCGTCGATGAGCTGCTGCAGGTCTGCCGGAACCGGCATGGGCTTGAAGCCGCTGACTTTGGCACCGCCGGTATTACCGATGGGCACCCAACCCGGCCAGGTTTTCAATGCCGCGGCAACGATTCGCCAGGTCTGGCCGAAAGCTTCGCCCGCAATGTTCTGGCGGAGCGCCCAGCGGAACATCGCACAGTGGGTGCGCACGTGTTCCACAGTGGATTCCTGCCCAAGGATGTGGGCGCGCTCGAGATGCGTGAACGCCAAGATTGACTCGCCCCGAGCTTCGTGCGCCGCTGCGGCATCGAGCTCGGCCTGGACGTGGGGGCGAATTTGAAAGGCGAAGGTAGAGCGGTACATCGTGGGTGTCCGGGATGGGCTGCTAATATGCGAGCCATTGTCGGGGCCGCGCACGGAATGAACTTGAACGAAACGGCTGAGTTGAGGGGGGGCGCATCGTGACAGCACTGCAGGGCGATTCCGCGCAACCGTCCATCGCGCACGGTCGTTTCTCGGCCGTCACATCCACGGGTCGCAGCTACTTATGGCAAGGCGGCATTCTCTGGATAGGCGAAGGTCAGGGCAGAACGCAATGGCATGGGCACCATGCCCATCAACTCGTCATCGCGTTGCGCGGTAGCTTCCGCTTTCGCACCACGGCTGATGGTGCCTGGACTGACTACGAGGCCGCCATCGTCCCCAGTGAATGCACGCACCAGTTCGAAGTTGTTGGCGCCGCTACCATGGCCCATCTCTTCGTGGAACCCGAAACCAGCGCCGGGCGCGCACTCACGGCACGCTTCGGTTCGAATGCCGTCGCTGAACTCCCGGCCGCAGGTGCCCGCGCGGCTGCCAGGTTGCTGTCCGAGGCTTTGCAGTCGAGCCAGTTGGCCAAAGACATGGTCGAGGCAGCAACGTTGGCCGTTGCAGAGTTGTGTGGGACCGCGACGAGGCCGGACAAGGACATGGACCCGCGCCTTAGCCGGGCCCTGGACTATATCCGGTCGAACATTCGAAATCCCCTCTCATTAAATGACGTGGCCTCGGTGGTCGCCCTGTCGGAGAGTCGTTTTCGGCATCTGTTCGTCGCCGGGACCGGGAGCTCGTTCAGAGCGTATCTCCTATGGCTGCGCATCAATCTGGCCGTCGAGGCGGTCATGTCGGGCGCATCCTGGACCGAAGCTGCGCATGAGGCAGGATTTGCGGACTCGGCTCACCTTACTCGCACGCACAAGCGCATGTTCGGCATCGAACCGACGGCACTGCGCCCTCAGGCGCCCGGTTGAGGTGCTGGAATGCCGATGCTTCAAAAGGTGCGCAGAACGCTTGGCCGGGGCTGAGTCCCACATCACCGACGGGAAAGCATGCTTGCTCGGCTGGACGGCCGGCAGGATCGATCTGGTGCCGGTGGTGGTTTGATGGCGTAGCGGGCGTGACTTTTTGTTGCGGCCGGGTTGGGCCGCATTGCCCCACGCTATACTTCGCTCGTCGCTGCAACCACAGCGGCCGGGTTTAGCAGCCCGGATGACAGAGGCGGACAGCCGCCACCAGGCGGCGTTTTTGCGTCCGTCGTGCCTCTGCACGTCCTTATGGGCGGGCCTAGGCGGGGGAGCCTTCGGGCTCGCCGGATCTCTGTCCCGGTCTGCTAACCTCGCCTTGCGCCCGCCCACCCCGATTAGCAGCAGGGAGCGGAGTCAAAATACGCTGACAGAGGAGGCACTCCCATGCCCCAGTCTTCGCTCGCCCGTTCCGGGCAAATCGCATCCCCCAAGCTCCCCCTAATCTGCCAGCGCCTGCGCGCATCCCGACGGAGGGCACTCGATGCATAACTACTACCCGCGCTACAACATCACCGCCCAACGCGCGGGCCGCGATACCTTCCTGACCGCGCATGCCCCATCCGAAAGCCCGCTAAGCCTCGCCGCCGAAAAGACCGCGCAGCTCAATGCGTTGTTGTCGGTTGCCATCGAGAACGCGGCGGGCGGCACCTTCTGCAACCTCACCGAAGAGACCCAGGGCCATCTGCTTTCGCTGGTGACCGTGCTTGCGCACGAAACGCTGGTGTTGAGCGAACTGGCCGCGTTGGATGAGCAGGAGGGCGAGAGCGACGATGGATGATGCCGGTGCGCTGCCGGTCTGTTGACGGGGACCGGCCGGAGCAGCAATCCGCTGGCATCTTGTCTTGATGTCCTGAACCTGAATTCAACGAATTTTGATTCAGGACACCCGGTGCCCTGCCGCGGCTTGAAGCATGCGGAATATTCCCAAATTCACTGCGAACCGGCTGAAAAGCGCTGCGCCATGCCGCTACGGGCCTGGCAAGAGCTAGAATCAGCCATCGGGCCGACCTTACCGCTGCCTTGCCGCGCCCCGCAGAATCGCACAGATCTCCGCGACAAGGGAGCCAATCCACACCTCGAATTCCGCATGCGTCTCACGTTCAAGTGCCTTTCCTGCCTGCTGGCCCTGACTTTCAGCGTACCCGTACCTGCCGCCGCCCCGGCAGTCCCGGCGACCGCAGCAGGTGCCAGGCTGTCTTCCGCCGCGCCGGTCGAAGTGGCCAGCGTGGAGGGCATTACCGAGTACCGGCTCCCCAACGGCCTGCGCATACTGCTGGCGCCCGACGCGGCGCAGCCAGTCACCACCGTGAACATGACTTACCTCGTCGGCAGCCGCCATGAGAACTATGGCGAGACCGGCATGGCGCACTTGCTCGAGCACCTGCTGTTCAAGGGCACGCCAGCGCTGCCGGGCAACACCATCGCGCAGGAACTCACGCGCCGCGGCATGCAGTTCAACGGCACGACTGCCTTCGACCGCACCAACTACTACGAGAGCTTCACCGCCAGCGATGAGAATCTCGACTGGGCGCTGAAGATGGAAGCGGACCGCATGGTCAACAGCTTCGTCGCCCGCGAGGCCCTCGACAGCGAGATGACGGTGGTGCGCAATGAGATGGAGCGCGCCGAGAACAACCCCGGCAGCGTGCTGATGCAGCAGATGCGCTCGGCCGCCTATCGCTGGCACAACTATGGCAAGGCGCCGATCGGCGCGCGCAGCGACGTGGAGCATGTCGCCATCGGCAACCTGCAGGACTTCTACCGCCGCTATTACCAGCCCGACAACGCGGTGCTGGTGGTGGCCGGCAAGTTCGACGTAGCCGCCACGCTGGCGCGCATCGGCACGCACTTCGGCGCGATCCCGCGCCCGGCGCGCACGCTGCCGGCGCAGTACACCGTGGAGCCGCCGCAGGAAGGCGCGCGCGAGATCACGCTGCGCCGCGTCGGTGACTCGCAAGTGGTGGCCGTGCAGTACCACATTGCCCCCGGCGCCCATCCGGATGCGGTGGCCATGCAGTTGCTGGCGGACATCCTCTCGGATGGCTCCGGCGGCCGCCTGTACAAGGCGCTGGTGGAAAGCGGCAAGGCCAGCTGGCAGTTCGGCTCGGTATCGTCAATGAAGGATCCCGGCTCGGTCCTGTTCGGCGCCGGGCTGAGCAAGTCGAAGGATCTCGAAGTGGCGCGGCAGACGCTGGTGGCGCAGGTCGAGGGCTTCGCCGAGCGGCCGGTCACCGAGGTGGAACTGGAGCGTGCCCGCACCCGCATGCTCAACGGCTACGAGCGCCTGCTGGAAAACCCCTCCGGCTATGCCGTGGCCCTGTCCGAGGCGATTGCCAAGGGCGACTGGCGCCTGCTGCTGATCGCGCGCCAGCAGGCCGAGCGCGTGACGCTGGCCGACCTGCAGCGGGTGGCGCAGAACTACCTGCGCGCCAGCAACCGCACGCTGGGACGCTTCGTGCCGCTCGACATGCCCGGGGACAAGCCAGCCGAGACGCCTGCGTCGGCCAGCGTGCCCGCCGCTCCGGATATCGCCGCGCTGGTGGCCGCCTACCAGGCCAAGCCAGCCAAGGCCGCGGTGCCGGCGTTCGACCCGAGCCCGGACAATATCGAGGCCCATACGCTGCGCGGCAAGCTGGCCAACGGCATGCAGTTCGCCTTGCTGCCCAAGCCCAGCCGCGGGCAGACCGTCAATGGCATGCTGATCCTGCGCATGGGCGACGTGAACAGCCTGCAGGGCCTGGACGCGGCCGGCAGCCTGACCGCCGCCATGCTGATGCGCGGCACCCTTCGCCTGGAACGGCAGCAGATCGCCGACCGGCTGAATGCGCTCAGGGCAGTGGTGTCGATCCAGGGCGACGCCGAATCGGTCAACGTTCGTTTCGAGGCGCGGCGGGAAACACTTGCCGAGACGCTGGCGCTGCTGCGCGAGATCTTGCGCGAACCCAGCCTGCCAGCCGCCGAGTTCGAGACGCTGCGTGCCAACGCCATTGCCGGCGTCGAAAGCGGGCTGAGCCAGCCCGAAACGGTTGCATCGAATGCGCTCGGCCGCCACAGCAATCCCTACGAGCTGGGGGACCCGCGTTATGTGCCCACGACGCAAGAGAATATTGCAGCACTCAGACAGCTGCGGCTGGCCGACTTGCGCTACTTTCACACGCGCTTCTATGGCGCCAGCCACGGACAGGCGGTGCTGGTCGGGGACTTCGACCGCGAGGCGGCTCAGGCGCAGCTGGCTACCCTGTTCGGCGACTGGGAGGCGCAGGCGCCCTATGCGCGTGTCGACCGCCCCTTCGTACCGCTCGCGCCCGCCCGCCTGACCCGGGAGACACCTGGTAAGGCCAATGCCATCTACCTGGCCGCCCTGCCGATCGAGCTGACCAGCAATTCCCCGGATTATCCGGCCCTGGTCATTGCCAATCGCGTGTTCGGCGGCAACGCGCTCAAGGGCCGGCTTGCGGATCGGCTACGCCAACGCGACGGCATCAGTTACAGTGTCGGCAGTTTCGTGCAAGTGGGCGCGCTCGACACCAACGGCAGGTTTGGCATGCAAGCGCTTTATGCGCCGCAGAACCTGGATAGACTCAAGCGCGGCGTCGAAGAGGAAATGTCCCGCCTTACGGATACCGGGATTACGCCGGAGGAGTTGGCGCAAGCCAGGAGCGGCCTGCTGCAGCTAGGCACGCTTTCCCGCACCAGCGATTCGGCACTGGCCGGCGCGCTGGCCAACCAGCTATTCCTGGGGCGCACGATGCGCTTTGTCACGGAATATGAGCAAGCTATCGCCACGGCGACCGTCGAACAGGTCAACGCGGTAATCCGCAGGTACCTGGACCCGGCGCGGGTGGTGCATGTCTATGCGGGCGATTTTTCTGTCACGGCAGCGCAAAATGCCGGAGCGACCATAAAGGCGGATAGTGCGGCCACCGAGACCACACCCGCCCCCTAAAAGGGCCAGACTGGAGGAAAATAGCGGTACCGCGGGGCGGCGGAAGACGCCGCCGGCGCGGTAGCCCAAGAGTAGTCCAAAGGGCCGGGGGGCAACCCCTTGCCGCAATGACGCGTTGACTGTATATTCGTACAGTATAAGACGATATAAGAGGTGTGGATGTCAATAGTGCGAGCTAGCAGCAAAGCAGAAGCGCTTCGGCTTCTCGCATCGAAAGATGTGCTGGCGCTTGAGCTGGACTATGAAACCGGATGGCAGGACGCCGTCGAACTCGGCCGGCTCGGAGAAAAGCGCGGCATCAAAGTGCAATACCGCGGACAGGAAAGCATTGCTGTCCATTCGCGCGAAGCCCTGATCGAGGGCCTGGCCAAAACCAAGACCACCTTCCGGCAGCGCAACCTGTATTGCCAGTTCGATCTCGGCACGCTGGCCGATCATGAACTGCTTGATCTCGAAGCCAAGGCGACCCGACTGGGCGACTACATCCTGGCAGGTCATCTGCTAAGGGATGTGGACGGAGTCTGGCCGCAAGAAGCACAAGAAACGCAAGAACCCACGCAATAAGGCGGCAAGTGGTAGCAAGAGGCGCTATCCACGTCGAAAACAGCCGTCCAGGCCAGGCGCCTCGCAACTGAAGCGGCTTAGCGGCGCTTGCCCAGCCGCGCGATGCGGCCAGCATCGTTTATGTGCGGCGATGCTCCCCGCGCACCGGACGCCTCCCGGTCCAATCCAGGCGATACGCCGTTCTTCACAGGCATCGCACCCCTCCCCCGGCTCCCTCCACGCTTGGCCCCAGGCCGGTTGCGGATCGGCCGTCACGGACTGGGTTGCTGCGCACTCGGGCCAGCGAAAGCTTCAACCGCCTGCACGCCAGGCAATTGGTGTAACTGCCCAGCGTGCGGCAGGTCTTTGACTTCCTGATGCTCAGGCAGGTGCTGTCCACCACGCAGTTCCCGGCCTGACGGCGGCCCGGCAGTTCGGCGCAAGCGCACTACACTGGAATCCTGCGTGCCGATCTCGCACCACGGCTCTTCACGTGGGGCGGCATGCCGAAAGGAAGAGACAAATCATGACTGACCTGTCCGCCCCCCTTCTCGACGCACCGCCGAGCGCCGAGGAAAAGCGCAAGCGCATTTACGCCATCGTCGCCGCCTCATCCGGCAATCTCGTCGAGTGGTTCGACTTCTACGTCTACGCGTTCTGCGCCATTTATTTCGCGGGATCCTTCTTCCCCAAATCCGACCCGACGGCGCAGCTGCTGAATACCGCGGGCGTGTTTGCCGCGGGTTTCCTGATGCGGCCGATCGGCGGGTGGCTTTTTGGCCGTATCGCGGACAGGCATGGCCGCAAGAACTCGCTGCTGATCTCGGTGACGATGATGTGCTGCGGCTCGCTGATGATCGCCAGCCTGCCCACCTACAACAGCATCGGAGCCTGGGCGCCCGCGCTCCTGCTGATGGCACGGCTGTTGCAGGGGCTCTCGGTGGGCGGCGAGTACGGGACCACCGCCACATATATGAGCGAGGTGGCGCTCAAGGGCCAGCGCGGTTTTTTCTCGTCGTTCCAGTACGTCACGCTGATCGGCGGCCAGTTGCTGGCGGTGCTCGTGGTGGTGGTGCTGCAGCAGTTTCTCGACGAGCAGGAACTCAAGGCCTGGGGCTGGCGCATTCCGTTCGTGATCGGCGCCGTCACGGCAGTGGTGGCGCTCTTCCTGCGCCGCACCCTGCACGAAACCACCTCTGCCGCCACCCGCGCGAGCAAGGAGGCCGGCACCCTGACCGAGCTGTTCCGCAATCACAAGGCGGCCTTCTTCACGGTGCTCGGCTACACCGCGGGCGGCTCGCTGATCTTCTACACGTTCACCACGTATATGCAGAAGTACCTGGTGAACAGCGCCGGCATGTCGATCAAGACCGCCAGCTACGTGATGACCGGCTGCCTGTTTTTCTACATGTGCATGCAGCCGTTGTTCGGCGCGCTCTCCGACCGCATCGGGCGGCGCAACAATATGCTGCTGTTCGGCGCGCTGGGAGCGCTGGCTACCGTACCGATCCTCACGGCGCTGGGCGGCGTCCACAGTCCCTTCGTCGCCTTCGTGCTGATTTCCCTGGCGCTGGCCATCGTCAGCCTGTACACGTCCATCAGCGGCATCGTCAAGGCCGAGATGTTCCCGACGGAGATCCGGGCGCTGGGCGTGGGCCTGGCCTATGCCGTGGCGAACGCGGTCTTCGGCGGCTCCGCCGAATACGTCGCGCTGGACCTGAAATCCCTGGGCCACGAATCGAGCTTCTACTGGTACGTGACGGTGATGATGGTGATCGTGTTCATGGTCAGCTTCCGCCTGCCGCGGCAGGCCAAGTACCTGCATCACGAACACTGACGCCGGCGCCCGGCCGGGGGTGGCCTGGGTTAGCGGGGAAAGGCTGCGCACTGGTACGCGCCGGTCCGCGCAGCAAGATGCCTGGGGCCCACGGCCAGCTCGATGCTGGCGCCGTCGTCGAGCCGCAACGTCTGTGGCGCCGCGCGCAAGCCCTTCGCGCCGTCGAGGCCCTCGCCCCACAGCCCGAATGCCGTCTCGCTGGCCCAGGTGCCGAGCGTGATACCGTCGCGCCGCAAGGTCAGCCGGGCCCTGCGGGAGGTATAGGACAACCAGCGCCGCGCCACATGATGCACCGGCAGGCAGAGACGTTCGGCCAGCCCGGCCAGCACATCCAGGTCCACCGCGCCGGGCAATGCCAGGCGGAAGGCATTGAGCGGCATCAGCAACCGGCTCGCAAAGGCGTAGGCCAGGCCGCCAGCGGAGTCATCTTCCGGCATGACCATCACGTCGGCGTTCGCGCACTCCACGTAGTCCATCTCGCTGCCGCCAAGAAGCTGGCGGCCCAGCAGGTAAGCGATCATGAAACGCACATCCGACGCTGCCAGGCGATCGCTGTGGAGGATGGTCCACGCGCCGGTGCCGGTGCGGTAGAGCGCGCCGTCGAAGCTTTGCAGGCGAGCCGGCTGGACCGAGGTCACCGGATCGGCACGGCCCAGCGCGCCGGCCGCGTCCAGCGCCAGGCGGATACAGTCCAGCGGCGCGCCTGACCCACGCGCGGCGCCGGCCATCAGGGCTTCGATAATCGGGTAGCACGGTGCGCCATCGGTCCACGTGCCGTTGCCGGACGAGTGCGGCCGGCGCAGGTGGTCAGTACTGGGAACGGGAAAATTGAAAGCGGCAATTGCCATCGGGGCGGCCTCCGTTGAATACAACAGGACATCGCGTGCGCGCTTCGGTTAGCCCGCGGGCGCAGCGCCATCGCGGCACGAACACTGCCCGGACCCGGCGCGGACACCGGCCGGCGCGCCGCGGGCCGGGGGTCCGCACGCTAACGGCAAGGCTGGCCTTGCGCCCGCCTCGCTTCGCGTCTTCCGGTCAGTCGCGCAGCAGCTGCTTGGCGATGATCAGTTGCTGGATCTGCGTGGTGCCCTCGTAGAGGCGCAGCAGGCGCACATCGCGATAGAAGCGCTCGGCCTTGTACTCGGCGATATAGCCCGCGCCGCCATGGATCTGCACGGCGCGGTCGGCCACGCGGCCCACCATCTCGGTACAGAACATCTTGGTGCAGGAGGCCAGCATGCTGACTTCCGGATCGCTCTTGCCAGGCGTCTTGGCATCGTAGCGCTGGGCGCAGTCGCGCACCATCGACAAGCCGGCATACAGCTCGGTCTGGCTATCGGCCAGCATGGCCTGGATCAGCTGGAAATCGCCGATCGGCTGACCGAACTGCTTGCGCTCCTTGGCATAGGCCACGGCATCGGTAATCAGGCGGTGCGCCATGCCGCAGGCCAGCGCGGAGATATGCAGGCGGCCCCGGTCGAGCACCTTCATGGCGGTCTTGAAGCCCACGCCGGGCACGCCGCCGATGATGTTGGCGGCAGGCACGCGCACGTTTTCCAGCACCACGTCGCAGGTCTTGGTGCCTCGCTGGCCCATCTTCTTGTCCGGCTTGCCAAGCGAGATGCCCGGCGTATTCGCCGGCACGATGAACGAGGAAATGCCCGATGCCCCGGCGCCGCCGGTGCGTGCCATCAGCGTAAAGGCGCCGGCACGCGGGGCGTTGGTGATGAAGCGCTTGGTGCCGTTGATGATGTAGTGATCGCCGTCGAGCTCTGCCTTGGTCTGCAGCGAAGCCGCGTCGGAACCCGCGTTCGGCTCCGTCAGCGCGAACGAGATGACCAGCTCGCCGCTGGCGATCTTGGGCAGATATTCCTGCTTCTGCGCTTCGGTGCCGTCCATCAGGATGCCCTGCGAGCCGATGCCCACATTGGTGCCGAATACCGAGCGGAAAGCGAAAGCGGTATGACCGAGGTCATACACCACGTCGCATTCCTGCGCCATCGACAAACCGATGCCGCCGTAGTTTTCCGGAATGGAGATCCCGAACAGGCCCATCTCCTTCATGTCGGCAACGATATCGGCTGGTACGTCGTCGGTTTCCTCGAGCGTGTCTTCCGCCGGCTTCAGGCGTTCGTCGATGAAACGCTGCACCGACGCGCGCAGCAGCGAAAAGGATTCTGCATCCAGGCTCATGGGGGTCTCCGGTCAAAGCAAACAACGATGTGGCCCACATGGTACGCCGTCACCTGGCTTTGACAATCCCCCCGGTCTTGAACAGAATGGATAACAAATTTTGACAACGGTGGAATATGGCCAAAACGGCGCATTCCTCGCCGCATGGCCGATCCGACTGGTCAGCGCGCTCCCGCTTCGACGGCGAGGTCGGCCAGTTCCTTGGCCCGGTCCGCCGTCATCTGCATCACACAGGCGGACGCATTGACGCCAGCAAGCGTGCCGCCGTCGGGATCGGCCTGGAAATCGCAGTTGGCATCCCTGAACTTCAGCCATGCACGCTGCGCATCAAGCAGCCTGGGCTTCCTGGCGGGCGAAATCGCCTGCTGCAGACGCTTATAAATGGTATTCAGGGTCTTGTCCTGCCGTGCGGTCTCCGCCGCAATGCACTCGTGCATGCCGGCAGTAGTGACATCCGGGCGCTCCATGCAGGCCCCGTACTGTTTCGACAACAGTTTTTCGTCAGCATGCGCGGCAAAGGACGCGGCAAGCAGCAACGCTGAAAGCAGCGCTTTTTTCATATCGAATCTTGGGGGAATTGTTTCCTGGACGCCAATGGCCGCGCACAAGGCGCGGCCATTGGCTTGCCACCATGCCCGGCAAGCGGACAAATGTGGGCAAGCGAGCGCCGGCTGGAGCCAGCGCTTTCAGTCTGCTATTGCGTGATCAGGCTTCTGCGATCAGGAAGCGGGCACGGTTCTTACCCAGCCAGGCCGGTGCGCGGCCACGGCCGGTCCAGGTGGCGCCTGTCTTGGGATCGCGATACTTGGGAGGCAGGCTGGACTTGGGCTTGGCCGCGGCGCCGTTCGCGCTGGCTGCCGGGCGGCCCCGGCGGCGCTTCGGGGCGATATCGTCAGCCGTCAGTTCGTATTCCGCCATGAGCCCCTGGATCTGGGCAATAACGCCCGCCACTTCACTAGCACGCATCTCCGCCAGCTTGGCTTCGAGCGCTTCCTTTTCTGCGATCAGTTGCTTGTAAGTCGCCATTTTGATTCTCCTGGAGCGGTGTTAATTCAATGATAGGGGAAATTTTGCTGGCACAGCCTACCACGTTTGATTAAAGAAAATCCAATCGCGTAAGAAGATGATACATCCGCCCCGAATTGTAGCGAATTGAAAAGCCCGGCGGACACCCACATTGCACCCAGGATCGGCAGCCGGAATGCCCCGTCGAAGCAGACGAATACCTGTGCGCATTGCCGGATTCAAGTAATAGCTTGCGCGGCAAAGGCGGCTCAACAATTTGCTCCCGCACGCTGCTAACGGCATTGACGTGCGCCACGGCGCCGCAATCACCCGCCGGCACTAAGATGCAATAAGACAACTCTGTCCGAAAGGTCTTTGAAAGGACGGTCTTGCAAGTCGTTGGCAAACGCGATGCCCGACTAATCCGAGCGATGTGCGGACATTGTGCAGGCCATGCCAATGTGATAAGGAAGGCTGAACCGGCGAGCACGGGTTTCCGGAAATTGCCAGGCAAAGGCATAGGGTTCGGCCACGATGCTAAGCAGTATCCACTTTCCCATCCAATTCGGGCCGTGCCTCGCCGTCAATCCCACCCTGGAACCGCGCGGAAAGCTGGCGATCGATGATCGTCAAAGCAAGAAATGCCGGGCAATCCGCGCGCCAGAAACACTAGCAAATCGGCGCTGCCGAAGCCTCGCTTATGCATCTGTGGCGACTTTTTTTACCCGGCATTTGCCCAATTCCGGGTTGATTGCGTTTTAGCCTGGAACGCCTGCGGCGTTTGATAGGCAGCGTTCCGGCTTATGGATTCTGGCGCCCGCGCCTTTCCAAAAAGCAGCGCGCGTGCCACGAGATCTGGCTGGCCAGAAATCTTTCAGTTCCATGCCAACCGGACTGGTGGTACCTTGCAAAACGCGCCGCCCCCTTGGGGCATTGGCACAGCCAATTTGGGGAAAACACCATGTCGCATTGCCTGGAGGAAATCCATGAGGCGCAGGTAGTGGCCGCCGGGAAAGCGCAAGGACGCTGGCTCCGCCGCTTCGGCCTGTTTGCCGGCAGCGCAATGGCAGCCGCCCTGCTGACGGCCTGCGCCAGCCTGCCCGAGCCGGCCAGCCGGACGCCATCGCGAGCCCTTGCCGACACCGCCGGCACGCGCCTGGGCAGGGCGCTCGCCCCCGGCCAGGCGCAGCACCCTGGCCAATCGGTCTTCTACCCGCTTTCGTCCGGGCCGGATGCGCTGGTGGCACGCCTGGCGCTGGCGCGCGGCGCCGAGCGCAGCCTGGACCTGCAGTACTACATCTTCGACGGCGACCTCACCGGCAAGACCTTGCTGGCGGCGGTGGTTGCCGCGGCCGACCGCGGCGTGCGGGTGCGCCTGCTGCTCGACGACCTGCACCTGAGCGGGCAGGACCGCGAGTTGGCGGCAATCGACGCCCATCCGAATATCGAGGTGCGGCTGTTCAATCCCTTCGCCAACCGCAGCGCGCGCTGGCTGGAGTTCGCCACTGATTTCCGGCGTCTGGACCGGCGCATGCACAACAAATCAATGACCGCCGATAACCAGCTGACGGTGGTGGGCGGGCGCAATATCGGCGACCCCTATTTCTCCGCCAGTACGGCAACGGACTTTAGCGACTTCGATGTGCTCGCCGGCGGCCCGGTGGTGCCGCAGGTATCGGCCGTGTTCGATGACTATTGGAATGGCGCGGCGAGCTATCCCGTGGCCAGCCTGATGCCGGCCCCTGCCGATGCGCAAGCCGAGGTGCAGGCCCTGCGCACATACCTGGACGAACATGCGGCCGAGGCCAGGGGCGGCGATTATGCGCGGGAATTGCTCGATTCCGGCATGGCGCAGGCGCTGGAAGGCGGCAAGTTGCCCGCTTACTGGGGGCAGGGCTCCGTGATTGCGGACCAGGCTGTCAAGGTCACGCTTCCGCCCGAAGACAACAGCAGCCACGCCATCCCCAAGCTGGTGCACCTGTTGGATAGCGCCCGGCGGGAGCTGTCACTGGTTTCGCCGTATTTCGTGCCGAACGCATCAGCGGTCGATTGGCTTGCCGGCATGGCGCGCCGCGGGGTGCGCGTCAGTATCCTGACCAACTCCTTCGCGGCCACCGACGTGAGCGCCGTGCACGCCGGCTATGCGCCCACGCGCAAGGCGCTGCTGGCGGCAGGCATCCAGCTTTACGAGCTCAAACCGTCGGCCTATGCGGAGATGGCGCACGAAGGGCACCGCAGCCTGATCAGCAAGAGCCGTGCAAGCCTGCACGCCAAAAGCTATATGGTCGACCGCCGCTTGCTGTTCGTCGGCTCGCTCAACCTGGACCCGCGCTCGGCCCGGCTCAATACCGAGATGGGCGTGGTGGTCGACAACGCGACGCTGTGCACGCAGCTTGGCGCGGCGCTGGACGAAAAGCTGCTTGATGTGGCCTACAAGGTAATGCTGGAACCAGACCCCGCCGGCGGGGAGCCGAAGCTGGTCTGGGTAACGCGCGACAACGGGCTACTGCGGACCTACGACAGTGAACCCGACATGAGTGTCTTCCAGCATTTCGGCCAGGGCCTGCTGCGGCTGCTGCCGCTGCAGGAAGAGTTGTAGCCAGCGTTGTCCTTGGTCCTTGGCTTGCCGGTGACGGCTTGAATCACTGCCCATGGCATTGCTTTAAAGCACGGTCGCGTATTCCAGCGTCTTGGGCGTGGAGGTCAGCGTGCGCGGCGTCTGCCCGACCACGACCGTGTCGTCCAGCCTGAATCCACCAATGCCATAGGCATAGATGCCCGGCTCAGCCGAATACACTTCGTCATCGAGCAGAGGCCGGTGGCAGAAGGCCATATCCTCCGGATACTCGTGATGGATGATGCCGATCGCATGGCCGGTGCGATGGCGAATATAGTCGCCAAAGCCCGCCTGCTCGATCTGTGCCTGTGCGGCGGCATCGATGGCACTCACCGGGTTGCCGGTGCGGGCCGCGGCAATGGCGGCTTCGTTGGCGTTCCGGGCCGCGGTCCATAGCCTGACCTGCTCGTCGCCCGGCC
Organism: Cupriavidus sp. 01L45; assembly: GCF_056399885.1. Classification (NCBI taxonomy): domain Bacteria; kingdom Pseudomonadati; phylum Pseudomonadota; class Betaproteobacteria; order Burkholderiales; family Burkholderiaceae; genus Cupriavidus; species Cupriavidus sp. 01L45. The sequence goes on from NZ_JBFTSG010000003.1 coordinate 49,485, forward strand.
GGCCGCAGAACCATGTCCGCTCGTTTTCGATGGCCAGGCCGTTGAGGCGCGGTATCACGATATTGACCAGCACGTCGCCCTCCTTGATGCGCGCGCCGCAGGAGGCCCCGTCGCCATGGGGCGAAGCCGATGCCGGACCGCTCAGGGTCCAGCAGCGGATCACCTCGAAATGCTCGCCGGGAAAGCGCTCAGCCGCCTCCTGCACGAACAGCGAGGCCATGGCGAAATCCAGTTCCTGCACCAGCCTGCCGGGGCGGATATTTTCCCGGTAGCGATCCTGGACCCAGTCGGAAATCGATCCGATGGCCGCCATCACCGCGAGTTCCTCCGCATGCTTTTGCCAGCGCAGGCTGCGGCATTCCGCCGTGGCGGGCTGCAGCGTCAGCTCGGGCAGCAGCCGGGCAGCGGCGGCCAGCGCGGCACTGCCGCCTTCGACAGCAATGCGCGAGCGCGCCAGGCCAGCCCCTTTAAGGCGCTCGGCGAGCAATTCCGGCACTTGCCCGAGCAAGGGCAGGCGGTGGCTCAGCCTGGGATGCTCGGCGTAATAGCTGATATCGGTAATCCAGACTTTCTCCCGCTCCTGGGAGAACCGCATATGGTTGGTGGACAACTCGTTCATCACCAGGAACGGCGTGCCATTGCGTGGCACCACGGCAAAGACCGGCCGCTCCCAGGGCAATACATCGGTGTGGAAATTGGTCGCGAACTGAAAGAAGTCGCTGCTGGTGAAGATGATCGCATCGGCATGGATGTCGTCCATCAAGGCGAGCATCTTGCGATAGCGGCTGTCCCAGACGGCTTTGGTAAGTATTGGCACGGCAGTATTTCCTTTGGCTGTCTAATCTAGTCGTTGCTCAGGCCGAGTTGCCTGATCAGGGGACCCCATATCCTGCTATCGCGCTGCATCCATTCCTTTACCGCTTCCGGGCTGGATGGCAGCGGCTCGAGCTGAAGCGCATCGAGCCTGGCTTTCACCGAAGCATCGGCAAAGAACTTCCGGGTTTCCGCATTCAGCCGGTCAATGATTATCCTTGGCGTGCCAGCCGGCACTACCAGCGCGTACCAGCCCGGCAAAGGAAAATCCTTGATGCCGAGTTCGGCCAGCGTGGGCACATTGGGTACGCTCGATGCGCGCCGCGTACCGATAACTGCCAGCGGTTGCACCTTGCCGCCATTCGCCTGCACCGCGGCGGTGTTCAGCACATCTGCCATCAATTGCGTCTGGTTTCCCATTACGCTCGTCAGTCCGGCCGCCGCGCCGTTGTATGGCACGTGGGTCAGTTGCAGGCCCAGGCGCTGCTCCAGCATTTCAACGACGAGGTGGGTCGAGTTGCCTTTCCCCGCCGAGGCAAAATTCAATTCCGCCGGCTTCGCCTTTGCCGCTCTCGCCAGATCCTCCAGCGACTTGATCCCTGTGGACGGGCTGGCCACCAGCAGGAATGGCGTATTGACCAGCAGGCTGACGCCGTCGAAATCCTTCTGCGGGTCATAGGGCAATGCCTTGTACATATACGGGTTGAAAGCGAGATAGGAAATGCCCGCCACCATTACCGTATAGCCATCCGGCGCCTGCTTGGCGACGAAGCTGGCCGCCACCACGCCGTTCGCGCCGGCCCGGTTTTCCACCACCACCGGCGCCCCGAGATGGCGCGACATGTAATCGGCCCACAGCCGCCCGACCACATCGGTGCCGCCGCCCGGCGCTTGCGGCACCACCAGGCGCACCGGCTTGGCCGGGTACACCGCATCGGCGTGCGCGGATGCCGCGCCAAACTGCAAACCGGCTATGGCGCCCATCACGAGCGCGCCTGCCACCGCCCTGCTTTTCCATGTCCTCACGCTGCACTCCCGGTTGTCGTCCCAGCCCGCGCCGGGCGTGTCATCGAAGTGAAATCCACGACCGATTATGCATAGCCTATTCATGAATTAATAATGAAATAACTTGAGACTTCCATTAGCATTCGTGCATGACATGGAACCTTGACGACATCCTCTGGGCACGCCGGATGAAGCTGCGCCACCTGGAGGTTTTCCTCACGCTGGTGGAATCCGGCGGCATCACTGCGGCCGCCGAGGCGATGCACATGACGCAGCCCGCGGTCTCTCACTGGCTGAAGGACCTCGAAGATGTGGTGGGCACCGCGCTATTTGTCCGCGGACGACAATTGCAACTGACGCCGGCCGGGGAAGTGCTGCGGCGTCACGCGCTGCGCATGCTGGGCGATGTGCGCCGCGTAAACGATGAACTCGGCACGATCCGCACCGGTCTGGTGGGGCGCCTGCATGTGGGCTCCATCCTCTCCGCCGCGCCGGTGATCCTGCCCAAGGGCATTGCGCGGCTGCAGCGCCAGATGCCGGGCATCTTCATCCATGTGGTCGAGGCCACGCTGGAGACTTTGCTGGAGCGGCTGGGGCGCCGCGAACTGGACCTGATACTGGGCCCGCTCGACATCCGCGCTCATAAGTCCGGCTTCGCCAGCGAGTTGCTGATGGAAGACACCGTGAAGGTGGTGGCAAGCCCGGGCCATGCGATGGCGCGCAAGCGCAAGCCGACCTGGGCGCAGGCGGCGGCCTACGACTGGATCATGCCGCCGGCCGGCACCCTGATGCGCACGCGGCTGGAAGATGCGTTCATGCACGCCGCCACCCCGGTGCCGATGCCGCGCATCGAGACCGCTTCCATCATCACCATCCAGATGCTGCTGCGCGAGTCGCCATACCTGACCGTGCTGTCCGGGTCGGTCGCCGCTCACTATGCCGCGATGGGCCTGCTGGAATGCGTGCGGATGACGCCGGAAGTCGCCTTCAGCGCGCTCGGGATGCTGTGGAACAGGAATGCGGAGAGCCCTGGGCTGAGCCAGCTCGTGCAGTCGTTCAAGGAGGTCGCGCAGTCGCTATAGCGCCAGAGGCCGCGCACGGCGCCGCCCGCCGCAAAAGCTACACTGTCTGCCGTGCCGGCGCCTGCCGGCACGTTTTCACCCGAAGGAACCAACCCGCCACATGGACCTGAACGCCCTGCGCCTTTTCGTGGACATCGTCGACGCCGGCAACCTCTCGGCTGCCGCGCGCAAGCTCAAGATGACCCGCGCCAACGTGAGCTACCACCTGAAGGCCCTTGAAGAAGAACTGGGCGTGCAATTGCTGCGCCGTACCACCCGCCATGTCGAACCCACGCCAGTGGGCGCGGGGCTGTACGAGCACGGCCGCAACATCCTGGGCGAAGTGGCGGCGGCCAACGCGCTGATCAACAGCATGGGCAAGAGCCTGCAAGGCCACGTACGCCTGTCGGTACCCACCGGGCTGGGGCATTCGATGCTGTCGCCGCTGCTGGTGAAGTTCAAGCACCGCTATCCCGACATCACGCTCGACGTGGTGTTCGACAACCGCATCCACAACCTGGTGTCCGAGGATGTGGAAGTGGCGCTGCGCATCATCTCCACGCCACCGGATTCAGTGGTAGCGACCGAGATCGGCGTGGTCGAATGGGTGGTGTGCGGATCGCCAGGCTACCTGGCCACGCAGCCGCCTCCGCGCGAGCTGGCCGATCTCAAGGACCACGCCATCGTCTGCGCCTCGCCCATCGGCCAGAAGCTCAAGGCCTTCGGCACGCGCGGCAATGGCAGCGGCGCCGCACGCGAGCAAGTGTCGCTGGAGCCCACGCTGAGTTCCGAGAACTTCGCCTTCCTGAAGGATGGCGTGATGGGCGATCTCGGCCTGGGCATCTTCCCGCTCTACGCTGTCGGCGCGGAGCTCGACACGGGCGCCTTGCTGCCCGTGCTGGCGGACTACCAGATCAGCGTATTCGGTAGCCGTCTCTATATGCTGACCATGCCGAACCGCTACCAGACCATGGCCACGCGTTACCTGCTGAACTTCCTCAAGACCGAATTGCAGGCTTTGTGGCCCCAGCCGCGCCAGGCCGCCCCCGCGCAAGCGGACGACGAGGCATGACGGCGACGCGAGGCAACGCGGGCAAGGCGGATAGCAGCGCAGCCGGCGGGGGCACGGACTATAGTAGGAAACGCAGGGGCCCGCCCCCGTGGCCGCCGCACGTACAGCGAAGGAGACGCATCATGGCCTTGGCTACCACCCTGGCAAATTGCCTCAACAGCAGGAACAGCCGTTTCGACACCATCCGCCATCCCTACACCCTCAGCAGCATGGCCACTGCAGAGGCTGCGCACGTTCCCGGAGATCGCCTGGCCAAGACCCTGTTGCTGGAGGATGACATCGGCTACGTAGCCGCGGTGATCCCGTCCAGCCACCACCTCAACCTCGCCGCCATCTGCGCGCAAACCGGGCGCACGCTGGTACTGGCGCATGAAGACGAAATCCGCGAAGTCTTCAAGGATTGCGATCTCGGCGCCATTCCGCCAGTCGCCATGGCCTACGGCATGCACACCTATCTCGATGACAGCCTGCTGGCCCAGCCGGAAGTATTCTTCGAGGCAGGCGACCACCAGCAACTCGTCCACATGAGCGGCGACCAGTTCGCAGACCTGATGGCAGGAGCAGAACAAGGGCATTTCTCGCGCCGCATGATGTAGCAAACCGAAGTGTGTGGCCCGCGAGCGGGCCACACACAGCACGATGCAAAGCGAGCCGTGAAGGTTTACCTACCAGGCCGCGCAGGGGTGGTGAAACTGCCTTTGACTTTAAGCTTTTGAAGTAAGGCCTTTGACGTCAAAGCCTCCAACACTGCAATTCACCAAACCACCCTACTGCAAACTAACCCCGGCCTGCCTGACCAACTTCTCCGTCCGCGGAATCTCCGCCCCAACCATCGCCCCAAAATCCGCCACCGAGCCCCCTCGCGGCTCGGCACCAGTAGCCGCCAGCTTCTCCCGAAAGCCTGGATCCTTAAGCAGCTTGTTGATCGATGCATTCAACTTGGCAACCACCTCCGCCGGCGTGCCCTTGGGCGCAACGATCCCATACCAGGGCGCAATATCGAACCCCGGATACCCCTGCTCGGCAATCGTAGGAATCTCCGGCGCCATCGCCGAACGCTTGCTGTTCGACACGCCCAGCGCCCGCAACTTGCCCGCCTTCACATAAGGCAGGCCCGTCATGATCGTATCGAAATACATCGATACCTGTCCCGAAAGCAGTGCGGGAATCGCCTCCCCCGCCCCCTTGTACGGCACGTGCACGATATCGATTCCGGCCAGCGCCTTGAGCATCTCGCCCGCCATATGCGAGGTGGTACCGGCGCCGAACGAGGCGTAGGTCAGCTTGCCCGGATTGGCCTTGGCATAGGCGATCATTTCCGGCAGCGTCTTGAAGGGCTGGTCAGGACTGGCCAGCAAAATATTCGGCGTGAAGGCCACCACCGCGACCTTCTCGAAAGCATCGGGATCGTAGCTGAGCTTCTTGTACAGAAAGCGGTTGGTCACCATGGAGGCGGGACCGGACATCAGCAGCGTGTAGCCATCGCCGGGCGCGCGCGCGGCGGCCTCGCTGCCGATCATGGCGGCGGCGCCGGGACGGTTCTCGACCACGAAGGTCTGGCCATATTCGCGGCCCAGGCCCATACCGAGCTGGCGTGTGATCAGGTCGGTGGCGGAGCCAGCCTGGAAGGGGACGACAATGCGCACCGGCTGAGTGGGCCAGTCATGCCGGGCCTGGGCAGAGGCAGGGGCGGCGGCAATGAGGCTGGTGGCAAGCATGGCGGCCAGCGCGGCGACGGTGCGGCTTTGGAGCAAAGGGAAGGTCATGGGATTCCTGGCTTCTGGTAGTGAACCGTCGTGATCCAAAGGACGGCGGATACGCATCAGCAGCAAGCCCCGTGCCATCCGGCTCGCAGTAAACTCCGGCATTTTCAGGGCGCGACCAAGCCGCCCCCATCGCTACCATCGCTTTGAGATGCTGGCGCACCGTGTTGGGTATCCGGCCTTCCGCCGTTAGTGCATATTGCCTGCGCGGCGCACCGGTTTGGGCGCGCGCAAATCACTCATGATGATTCCGCGATGGAAGTGGAACGAAGGCGATTTCCCGCATCGGCCCCGGCCCGCTGCGGCAACGTCAGCGACAGCCCGGCTGCGATGATCAGCGCGATACCCGCCATGGCGGGACCATCCGGCCAGCGGCCGAACCACAGCGCGCTGTACACCAGCGCCAGCAGCAAATGGCAATAATTGAGCGGCGCCACGGTGGATGCCGGCGCGCGCTGCAGAGCGAGGATCAGCAGCACCTGTGCGATCGCGCTCATGAATCCCATGGCGAGAATGGCCAGCCAGTCTGCCATGCCAGGCCATGCCGCGGGCAGGAAGAACGGCGCCGGCAACCCTGTGGCAATCATGCAGATCACCGCCGCGAAACCGTACTGCACGCCCGCCTCCACCTTCCCGGCAAGGCGCCGCGTCAGCAGCTGCAGCAGGGCATACGCCACCGCCGCGGCGACCATCAGCACCGTGCCCACTGCCGACAGTTCCCCGCCGGGCCGCACGATCAGCAGCATGCCCGCGAAGCCCGCCGCCACCGCCACCCACTTGCGCGGCCCCACGCGCTCGCCCAGCAGCCACGGCGAGAGCGCGACGATGACCAGCGGCGACATGAAGTAGATCGCCGTGGCCTCGGCCAGCGGCATCCACAGCAGCGCGGTCATGAAGCAGGTGCCCACCAGCGCCAGCATCACGCCGCGCAGCGCCAGCATCCCGCGGTGGGGCGTGCGCCAGAAGCGCAGGCGTCCCGAGCCCGCCAGCATGGCGATGGCCACGGTGGCGGTAATGGCATAGCGCACAGCATTGAGGAAAGGCGCGGGATAGCGCCCCACCAGATGCTTGGCGGTGGCATCCACGGTGGCGAACAACGCCACCGCGCAGAGAAAGATCAGGCCACCGCGCCACCAGCCCGCCGCGCCTGCGTGCCCCGGATCGCTCATACCCCGGCCATCGCAGGGACAAGGCCAGACAGGAAAGCGTCGAGCGCGGGACCGATCGCCTCCACCTCGTAGCCGCCCTCCTGCACCACCACCGTGGGCACGCCCAGCGCATTGATGCGCTCACCGATGCCACGGTACGCGTCCAGCCCGACGCGCAATACGCTGATGGGATCGTGGATATAGGTGTCGAAGCCCAGCGCCAGTACCAGCGCCTGCGGCCGGTAGTCGCGCAGCGCGTCGAGCGCGTTGTCGAGCGCGCCCAGGAAGCCGGCATCCCCGGTGTCGTGCGGCAGCGGGAAGTTCAGGTTGTAGCCGTAGCCCGCGCCATAGCCGCGCTCGTTGGCGTAGCCGGTATAGAAGGGGTAATACGCGCTGGGGTCGGCGTGCAGCGAGATCGTCATCACGTCGGAGCGCTGGTAGAAGATCTGCTGGGTGCCATCGCCGTGGTGGGCGTCCACGTCGAGCACCGCTACCTTGTCGAACCGCTTGAGCAGCGTCTCGGCGGCGATGGCCGAGTTGTTGACATAGCAGAAGCCCACCGCGCGGTCGCTGTGCGCATGGTGGCCGGACGGGCGCGACAGCGAGTACGCGACACCCTGCCGGTCCTGCTGCTCGCAGACGTACCCGGCCGCGGCCACGGCGCTGTGCGCGGAGCGCAGGATGGAACGCCAGCTATGCGGCCCGAGCGGCGCGCTCAGGTCGCCGAGGTAGTAACCAGCCTGCGCGATGATGGAATCGGTCGGGCACGGCACGCGGCGCGGCTGGTCTACGCGGCCGTTGTAGTACGGGGAGAGATTTGGCAGCACTTCGATGCCCGGCTCGAAGCCGGGGCGCGCCAGCGCCATCCAGCGTTCGTAAGCGTAGCCGAGGAAATCGAGATATGCCGGGCTGTGCACCGCCTCCAGCGGCGCGCGGCCGAAGTCCGCCGGCTCGGCCAGCGCAATGCCGCGCCCGGCCAGCGCACGTTGCAGCGCGTGGGCGCGGGCGGGCACGTCGGTAGGTTCGCACAAGCGGCCCGCGCGCATGAACTGGCGGGGCTGGTGCAGCAGTTGGTCATCCGAGAAGAAGGCGCGCATGATGGTTTTTGTAAAGGTGAGACTCACGGTTTCCGGGCCGCCGGGTGGCGCCCCTGGCACCACGTCGCCTGAGCTTGCGCGTTGTCGTTATCGCCGGCCTGGACCCCTTGCCACTCAGTCGCCCGTGGCGGGCGGCTGCGCGGCGGTTTGCTTGATTTCGATTTCCACGAACACGCATTCGCCGTCATGCGCGTTGATCACGTTGTGCTCCACGCCCGCGCCGCGGTAGTAGGCGCGGCCCGCCACGAGCTGGCTGACGACCTCGCCGGCCGGCGTCTCCAGCCGCAGCGCGCCGGTGGTCATCGGCACCACCACGTAGTCGTAGCCATGGCGATGATGGCCGGTCTCCGCGCCCGGCGCGAAGCGCCACTCGGTGACGACCACGCGGTCGTTGTCGACCTGCACGGTGGGGACGGCCTGGGGTCTGCTCATGGCGGATGCTCCTGAAAGCGATATGTGTTGTGGCAAAGGCCTGGCGGCTTAGCGGTCCACCCCGCCCGGCGAGGTCGCGGGCGTTGGCCAGCATCAGTTCGTACCTGGCGCGCAGCACCTGGGCGCGCTCGCGGGCCGCATGGCGCGCGCGGCTTCAGGCAGCGGCGCGGATCAGCGTCGGGTCCCACTCCTTGCCAGGAATCGCGGCAATCAGCCGCTGCGTGTAATCGTGCAGCGGCGCGTCGAAGATCTGGCCGGGCGGTCCGGACTCCACCACCTTGCCCTTGTGCATCACGATCACGTGGTGGCAGATCTGGGCGGCAACACGCAAGTCGTGGGTAATGAAGATCAGGCCGATATCGAGCCGCTTCTGCAGGTCGCTCAGCAGTTGCAGCACCTGCGCCTGCACCGAGACATCGAGCGCGGAGACGGATTCGTCGGCCACCAGCAGCTTCGGCTCCAGCGCCAGCGCACGCGCGATGCCGATACGCTGGCGCTGGCCGCCGGAGAACTGGTTGGGATAGCGGTCGAAGGCGGACGCCTCCAGCCCTACCAGCTGCAGCAGTTCGCGGCCGCGGGTCTGCGCCCTGGCCAGCGGCACGCCGTTGGCCACCGGGCCGTCGGTGATGATGCGCCCCACCGTATGACGCGGGTTGAGCGAGGCGAACGGGTCCTGGAAAATCATCTGCACGTCGCTGCGCAGCGGACGGAACTGGCGCTCGGACAGGCGCGCGATATCCTGCCCGTCGAACAGCAGCTCGCCGCCGTCGATATCGGTCAGCTTCAGCAGGCATTTGCCGATGGTGGACTTGCCCGAACCGGATTCGCCGACGATGCCCAGCGTCTGGCCGCGCCGCACGCTGAAGCTCACGCCGTCCACGGCGTTGACCACGCGCTTCTTGCTGAACAGACCGCCGCCGGAAGAGTACGTCTTGCGCAGCCCGCGCACATCCAGCACGATCTCGGCCGCCTGCTGGTCGCGCGCCTTGGCGCGTCCGTGCGGCACCGCGCCGATCAGGCGGCGGGTATAGGGATGCTGCGGGTGGTTGAGCACTTGCTGCACCGTCCCGACTTCCACCAGCACGCCCTTCTCCATCACCGCGACGCGGTCGGCGATCTCCGCCACCACGCCAAAGTCATGCGTGACGAACATCACGCCCATACCCTTCTCCGCCTGGATGCGCTTGATCAGCGCCAGGATCTGGGCCTGCGTGGTGACGTCGAGCGCCGTGGTGGGTTCGTCGGCGATCAGCAGCGCCGGCTCCAGCGCGAGCGCCATGGCGATCACTACGCGCTGCCGCTGCCCGCCGGACAGGCGGAACGGATAGCTGTGGATCAACGTAGCGGGATCGGGCAGGCCCACGAACGCCAGCAACTCCAGTACACGCCGGGTACGCGCCTCGCCCGGACAGGCGTCGTGCACGCGCATGACCTCGGCGATCTGGTCGCCTACCGTCATCACGGGGTTCAGGGCCGATAGCGGCTCCTGGAACACCATCGCCATTTCCTTGCCCCGCATGGACAGCAGGGTCTGCTCGTCCTGTGCCAGCAGGTCCTTGCCCTGGAACAGGATCTGGCCGCCCCGCGGCTTCAGGTAGGGCGGCAGCAGGCCCATGATGGCGTTGGCGCTCATCGACTTGCCCGAGCCGGACTCGCCGACGATGCAGAGGATCTCTCCGGCGTGCAGGTCGTAGCTCACGTCCTTCACCGCGTGCGCGCGGTCGCCGCCGGCGGGCAGCGCGATGGTGAGGTCGCGCACGGATAGCAGCGGTAGCTTGTCTGGTGCTTGCATGGTGCGTATTCCTTGTGCTTACTCGCCTCGGCGGCGCAGTTGCGGGTTCATGGCGTCGTTCAGGCCTTCGCCGATCAGGTTGATGGAGAGCACCGTCAGCAGGATGGCCACGCCGGGCCACACGCTCATCCACCAGGCTTCGCGGATCATGGTGCGGGCCGCGCCGATCATGAAGCCCCAGCTCATCATGTTGCGGTCGCCCAGGCCCAGGAAGGACAGCGCCGACTCGGTCAGGATCGCGGTCGCCACCATGAAGGAGGCCGACACGATGATGGGCGACATGGCGTTCGGCAGGATCTGCGTGAGGATGATCCTCAGCGGCTTCTGCCCGATCACCACCGCGGCCTGCACGAATTCGCGCTGCTTGAGGGTGAGGAACTCGCCGCGCACCAGCCGCGCGACCGGCGGCCACGACACCACCGAGATGGCGGCCACGATGGAGTAGATAGTGGGATTGAAGATCGCCACGATCACCACTGCCATCGCCAGTTGCGGAATGGTCTGGAAGAACTCGGTGAAGCGCATCAGCGCGTCGTCGATGCGGCCGCCGCAATAGCCGGCCACCGAGCCGATCAGGATGCCGAACACCAGCGCCACGCCGGTGGAGATCACGCCCACCAGCAACGAGACGCGCGCGCCGTACAGCATGCCGGCGGTGATGTCGCGCCCGAGCATGTCGGTGCCGAAGGGAAAGGCCGCTTCGGCAAACGGGCGCACCAGCGGATCGCCCACCATCAGCCAGGGCGACTCCTCGTACAGCACCGGCGCCAGCAGCGCCACGGCCACCACCAGCAGCAGCACGACCAGGCCGATCACCGCGCCGTAGTTGCGGCAATAACGTTGTGCGAAGGCTTTCATGCCGTGGCTCCCTTGCCGCCCACCGAGATGCGCGGGTCGATAAAGCGGTAGACGATGTCCGTCACCAGGTTAAAGAACACCACCAGCGCCGAGGTGACGAAGAAGATGCCGAGCAGCAGCTGGTAGTCACGCTGCAGCAGGGCATCGAACATCAGCCGGCCGATGCCCGGCCAGGAGAAGACGGTTTCGGTCAGCACCGCGCCGCCCGCCATCTGGCCAAGCTGGATACCGGCAAAGGTGATCACCGGCAACAATGCGTTGCGCAGCACATGCACGCGGATCACGCGCCCGGAGGGCACGCCTTTGGCGCGCGCGGTCTTGACAAAGTCCATACCCATCACTTCCAGCATCGACGCCCGCGTCAGGCGCACATACACCGCCATGAAAAAGCAGCCCAGCGAGATGGTGGGCAGGATCATGTGCAGCGCCACGTCCTGCACGCGCGCCATGCCGGTATAGCCGGCGCCGATGGTTTCCATGCCGAAGGCGGGCAGCCAGCCCAGCACCACCGAAAACAGGATGATGGCCATCAGCGACAGCCAGAACAGCGGTGTGGCGTACAGCAGCAGCGCGCCGGACATCACCGCGCTGTCGATCCAGCGCCGCTTGTTCTCATAGCGCGTGCGCGCCGAGACCACGCCCAGGAACACGCCGAGCACGAGGGAGAAGACGAAGGCGCCGCTCATCAGCACGATGGTGGCGGGCAGCCGGTCCAGGATCAGGTCGAGCACCGGCAGGTGATTGCGATAGGAGTAGCCGAGATCGAGCGTGGCCACGCCTTTCAGGTAGATGCCAAGCTGCGTCAGCACCGGCTGGTCGAGCCCGAACTGCTGGCGCAACTGGCCCACGAAGGCGGCATCGCCCGCGCCGGCCTCGCCCGCCAGCACGGTGGCTGGGTCTCCCGGCGCCATGCGGATCAGGAAGAAGTTGATGATGACCACGCCGAGGACGACCACGAGGGCCTTCCACAGCCGGGATAGCAGGAAAGAGAGAAAATTCACGGCATGCTCCACACGGGCAAACGCTGGGCCCGGGCCGGCCGCGCCATCACCGCAGTCCTGGCGGAGCGCGGCGGCGACGGGCTTGGCCGGCACCATCTCGCGCGCGCCGGGCGGGTTGCCCGGCGCGCGAACTTACTGGCGGCTTCGTACTCGCGTACTCAGTTCTTCTCGATGGAGACGTTGTCAAACGACTCGTTCAGGCCGATGGCGGTGGTCACGAGGTTCTTGGCGTTCTTGCGGTACAGCGTGGGGAACTCCAGCTCGAACAGGTTGCCCGCGGCCACTTCCGTCATCAGGATCTTCTGCACCTCGGTGTAGAGCTTCTGGCGCTCCGCCGGGTCCATGGTGATGCTGGCCTTGGCCCACAGTTCATCCGATTGCGGATTGCTGTAGCCCTGTACATTGGCGAACGGCGTACCCTTGACGATGTTTTTGGTCACGTAGAGCCGTTCCACGCCCAGCGCCGGATCGCCGTACTGGTAGGTGTAGGTGGCGGTCAGGTCGAAGTCCCAGTTGCTGACGCGGGCCGACCAGGTGCCGGCATCGGCGGACTCGATGCTGACCTTGAAGCCGAGCTGTTCCAGCATCTGCTTCATGTACTCGTCAAGGCGGTCCCAGTTGGCGCCGTAGGACGTGGACAGGATCTTGACCGGGTACTGGCCCACGTTGACGCCGGACTCCTTGATCAGCTCGCGCGCCTTCTTCAGGTTGAAATCATAGGCCGGCGTGTTCTTGTCGAAGAACAGCGTGGCCGAGGCGAACGGGCTGATCGCCGGCTTGCCCATGCCGAAGAAGATGTTGTCCACGATCATCTTGCGATTGAGCGCGTGCATCACCGCCTGGCGCACCTTGACGTTGTTGAACGGCGGCTTGCGCGTGTTCATCAGCAGGTTCGACATGGGCGAGAACAGCTCCCAGCCCTTGGTGGTGTATTCCACATTGGGCAGCGTGCGCAGGCGCTTGACGTCCACGTTGTCGACGTCGCCGCCGCGCAGCACCTGCACGTCGCCCTTCTCGAAGGCGACCGCGCGCGAGGCCGAATCCGGGATCACGTAGAAGACCAGCTCATCCAGGTAGGGCTTGCCCTTCTTCCAGTAGTTGGGGTTCTTGGCCAGCTTGATATAGGCGCCCTTCTTCCACTCCTTGAACACGAAGGGGCCGGTGCCGACGGGCTTCTGGTTGGCGGGGTTGTTGCGGTAATCGGTGCCGTCGTAGATGTGCTTGGGCATCATCGGCATGGTGCCGGTCTCGAACATCGAGATAAACGGCGGGAAGGCTTCCTTGAGCTTGATCTCGACCGTGCTGTCGTTCACCGCGCGGATCGACTCCACGTACTTGTTGAGCACCGCGCGGGTACGCACGTGGACTTCGCGCAGCATCTTGTCGATCGAGAACACCACGTCGGCGGAGGTGAAGGGCTTGCCGTCATGCCACTTCACGCCGCTCTGCAACTCGAACGTGTAGGTCAGGCCATCGGGCGAGATCTTCCACGACTTGGCCAGTTCCGGGCGCGGCTTCAGGTCGGGGCCGTAGGTCAGCAGGCCCTGGTAGATCTTGCCGGCGATGTATTGCGTGGGCGCCTGCGAGTTCATCGCGCTGATCAGGATCGGCGGTTCGGGTTGCACGATGCCGGACAATGTGCCGCCGGCGGTCTGCGCGGCAGCGTTGCCCGCGGGCAATAGTACCGGTGCCAGGGCCAGGCCGGCGGTGGCCAGCGCCATCGACACCAGGCTTTTGCCAAAGCTCTTTTTCAGGTGTTGGGTGAGGTGTTTCATCGGTCAGTTTCCTGTGGTGGTGATCGTGATCTGCGGATACGGAAGACGACTAACTTCGATTGCCTGGGTCCATGGCACCTCATGCAGCCCCGTCAAGCCGCGCGAGTGCCGCGCGCCGCCATGCGGACGCGCCGACGCATTGACGCATTGACGCGTTGACTCAGGTAGCGACCGGCTCGACACCGCACCAGTCATGCATGAACTGCGCGAGCGTGGTGGCGACGCGCACCATGCTTTCGATGGAAACCGACTCGTCGATGCCGTGGATGTTGCGGGCCTGCGGTCCGTAGCAGGTCACCGGCGTTTCCAGCATCAGGCGGAAATGCCGCGCATCGGTGGTGGCGGTGGTGGCCTCGCGCCGCACTGCCTCGCCATTGACCTTGCGGTGCGCCTCGCCCAGCGCCTGCATGCTGGGCACATCGAGATCGAACTCGCAACCGGGCGCGTGGAAACCTTCGTAGCGGATATTGAGTGTCAGGTTGCTGGCCAGGCGATCCAGCGTGGCTTGCACGCAGGCCGCGACCCGCGCCTTGGCATCGGTCACGCTCATGGTCGGGTAGAAGCCGATGCGGATCCCCAGCGTGCAGGTGCAGGGCACCGACGAATTCCACTCGCCGCCCTGGATCTGGCCAAGGTTGAAGTTGATCGGGTGGGCGTGGTCGCGATAGGCTGCGGGACGGTTCTCGGGCAGGTTCCACTCGGCCTCGAGCTTGCGCAGGCCGGCCATCACTTCGATGCCGGCTTCCACCGGGTTCACGCCGCTGGTCATGTAGGCCGCGTGCGCGGGCCGCCCGGTCAGTTCCACGAACATCCAGAACACGCCCATCTGCGCGCTCATCAGGCTCTCGCCCAGCGGCTCGGGAATCACCACGGTGTCGAAGGAAGCCAGCTTGCCGGCGCCCACCGCGCTGCGCAGCGCAGCCACGGTGGCGAGCGCGCCATTGCCGGTGTTCTCTTCTTCGAGCACGGAGTTGAAACCGACCGCGCCGGCGGGCTGCACGCCGAGGTCCTTCAGCGCCTTGTAGGCGGCGAGCGTGCAGATGATGCCGGCCTTCATATCGCCCGCGCCGCGGCCGAACAGCCAGCCGTCCTCGACGAAGGGCGCATAGGGCGACTGGCGCCACATCGATTCCGGTCCGGTGGGCACCACATCCAGATGGCCGTTGAACAACACGGAACGGCCGCCCTTGGCCACCGGCCTGTGCGTGGCCAGCAGGTTGTAGCGGCCGCCGTCCGGACAGCACGGCGGCGAGAACAGCGGCAGGTCCTTGAGCGTCTCGCTGCGCAGGTAGATGCGCTCGGGCTCCAGGCCAAGTTCGCGCAGCGCGCCTTCCATGAACGCCACGGCCGGCTGTTCCTGTCCGGAGGGACTGGGCGCCGCCACGAACTCCGACAGCGTGCGCACCATGTACGGCTCCAGCGCGCGCACTGCGGCGGCGATGTCGTCGGTGGAAAGCGTGGGGGTAGCAATGGAGGACAAACCGGAACTGCCTGCAGGACGATGCATAAGTGGCTCCACGGGGGTCCGGTGCACGCAGCGGGCGTGTGTCCGGAGAGGGCAACTCGGCCGGATAGGCCGGATCGGCAAAACGCCGTTCAGGAAAACGACGCTCGAAATATGATGGGTGGAAACTTAGCGGATCATTGGTACCATACATAGATCCATATTTTTCTTTTCACTAGGGGCCGCTTTGAAAGAGACGATTCTGTCCGAGCTGCTGTTGCAGCGTCTGGAGCGGCCTGCGGACGGCGCGACGGACAAGAATGGCGCGCACATGAACCGCCAGCTCTACGAGATCATTCGCCAGGAAATCCTTGCCGGATCATTGGTTGCGGGCACCAAGCTGCCCGCCTCGCGCCTGCTGTCGAAAGAGGTAGGGGTTTCCCGCAATACCGTGCTTTACGCTTATGAGCAGTTGCTCGCGGAAGGCTATGTCACAGCGGCGAGCGGAAGTGGCACCTTCGTGTCGCAAAGTTTTCCCGACCATAGTGCATTGCACAACCACAGGGCGCAAAGTGGCACCATGGCAGTGCCTGCGATGCAGCAGAACCCGAACCGGTTCACGCTTTCGCGCCGCGGCCAGCACCTGATATCGCACTCCGGTGCATCGGATCGGCAATGGGGCGCATTCGTTGCGGGCGTACCCGACGTGTCGCTGTTTCCGCACGCCGTGTGGGCACGCCTGCTGAACAAGCACTGGCGCGCGCCGCGCCCCGAACTGCTGACCTATGCCCATAACGGCGGCTACATGCCGCTGCGCCGCGTGCTGGCCGAGCACCTGCGGCTGGTGCGCTCGGTGCGCTGCGAGCCCGAGCAGATCATCCTGACCACCGGCATCCACCAGGCCATCGACCTGATCGCCCGCCTTCTGGGCGACGTCGGCGACAAGGCGTGGATGGAAGACCCGGGCTACTGGGGCACCCGCAGCCTGCTGAACAGCGCGGGCATCGAGACCATTCCGGTCCCCGTGGACAGCGAGGGGCTCGCCCCGGATGCGGCTACTTTGCAGAATCCGCCGCGCTTTATCTTTGCCACGCCCTCGCACCAGTATCCGCTGGGCATGGTGATGAGCCTGTCGCGCCGGCGCATGCTGCTGGAATACGCACGCCAGCGCGGCGCCTGGATCGTGGAGGACGACTACGACAGCGAATTCCGTTTCGAAGGCCGGCCGCTGGCCTCGCTGCAAGGGCTGGACGAACACGACCGCGTGATCTACATGGGCACGTTCTCCAAGACGCTGTTCCCCGGCTTGCGCATGGGCTTCATGGTGCTGCCCAAGCCGCTCGCGCCGCACTTCGCCACAGGGCTTTCGGAGTTGTTCCGCGAGGGACAACTGGTACAGCAGGCGGTGCTCGCCGACTTTATCGAGGAAGGGCATTACGCCACGCATATCCGGCGCATGCGTCAGCGCTACGCACAACGCCAGGGCCTGCTGCGCGAGTCCATCGCGGCGCGCCTCGGCGCGGCCTGGCCCACGTCCACGCACGAGGCCGGCCTGCACATGGTGCTCCACCTGCCGCCGGGCGCCGACGATCTCGGCATCAGCATGGCGGCGCGTACCCAGGGCCTGTCCACGCGGCCGCTGTCGCGCTATTTCTCCGATCCCGCGCAGGCGACGCAGCAGGGCCTGCTGCTGGGCTATGCCTGCGTGCCGGAAGCCGAGATCGCGCCTGCATTCAACAAGCTGGCGGAGGTGATCGAACCCGCGCTGGAGCACCTGGCACGCACGCAGGCACCGCGCCGCGCGCCTGCGGCGGCCATCAACCGGGAGGCGTGGAGCGGCGCGTGATGGCGCGTGCGCGGCTTGCCATGCGCGCGGCGCCGTGCGATGGTGCCATCGCCTCCCGCTGGATTGGCCCTTAACGCAAGGCCGATCCTTCCATAGCATTAGCGTCCTTGTTCTTCCCCTTCACCGCCTCCCCCCTATGCCAAGCAACGCGCCAGCCCAGTCCGCCACCCTGCTCACCGAACTTGCCGGCCTGCTCGACGCCGCCGGCCTGCAGACGGGCGACGCCATCGAAACCCGTTTCCGCAAGGACTGGTACGCACCGCTCGGCGCGGTGCCGCCGTTGGCGGTGGTGCGCCCGCGCAATACGGAGGAGGTAGCGGCCGTGCTGGCGCTGTGCAACCGGCTGCATCAGCCTGTGGTGCCGCAAGGCGGACTGACCGGGCTGGCGGGCGCCGCCACGCCAGAGGGCGGCGAGGTGGTGCTGTCGCTGGAGCGCATGCGCGGCGTGGAAGAGATCGACGCGCAAGCCGGCACCATGACGGTGATGGCGGGCACCACGCTGCAGGCCGCGCAGGAAGCCGCGCGCGCGGCCGGCTGGCTGCTGGCCGTGGATCTGGGCGCGCGTGGCAGTTGCCAGATCGGCGGCAATATCGCCACCAACGCGGGCGGCAACCGCGTGATCCGCTACGGCATGATGCGCGACCAGGTGCTGGGGCTGGAAGCGGTGCTGGCCGATGGCACGGTGGTCTCGTCGCTCAACAAGATGCAGAAGAACAATGCGGGCTATGACGTGCGCCAGCTCTTCGTGGGCAGCGAAGGCACGCTGGGCGTGATCACGCGTGCCGTGCTGCGGCTGGCGCCGCTGCCGGCGGCCACGCAGACGGCGCTGTGCGCGCTCGAAAGCTACGACGACGTGGTGCGCCTGCTGCGCCATGCGCAGCGCAAGCTCTCGGGCCGGCTATCCGCCTTCGAGGCGATGTGGGCGGACTTCTACAACCTCGTGACCACGCGCGTGGCCGGCGTGCGCGCGCCGCTGCCCGAAGGCCATCCCTTCTATGTGTTGCTCGACCTGCAGGGCAATGACGACGCGCAGGATGCCGCGGCCTTCGAAGGCATGCTGGAGTCCGCCATGGAAGCCGGCCTGATCCGGGACGCGGCGGTGGCCTCCAGCAACAAGGAAGCGGAGAGCTTCTGGCAACTGCGCGACGCGGTCGCCGAATTCCCGGTGATGTGGGCGCCCAATGCCGCCTACGACGTGAGCCTGCCGATCGGCCGCATCGGCGAATTCGCCGACACGCTGCGCGCACGCATGCTGGCCGTGTGGCCGCATGCGGAACTGGTCAATTTCGGTCACGTGGGCGACAGCAACCTGCACGTCAGCGTGTACCTGCCGGGCGCTACCGACGCAGACTTCCCGGAGCACGAGATCTCCGACGTGATGTACGGCGTGGTGCGGGAGTTCAAGGGCAGCGTCTCTGCCGAGCACGGCATCGGCTTTCACAAGAAGCCCTACCTGCACTGCTCGCGCACGCCGGAGGAACTGGGATTGATGCGCCTGCTCAAGCGCTCGCTGGATCCACACAACATCCTCAGCCCAGGGCGGGTGTTTGATCCGGATTGAGGAAGGCGCAATGTCGCCAAACGGGATTCAGCGTCGCCGCCGAAGTGGCGCACCAGCCGGAGAGCGGTGTCCGGCGTAATCCCCCGAAGCTCGCGCACGATGTCGTTGATGCGGGCTGCGGTCACATGCAGTGCCACGGCGAGCGCATTGGCGCTCATGCCCAGAGGCGCGAGAAACTCCTCGCGATAAACGACCAGGAGATCGGAGCAAGCAGGCGCGGGGCCGTGCCTGGCAGGGATTGGATCAGGCCCCCTGCGTATTACCGTCGAATGCGCGGTCGCGAGCGCTCGGCTGGCCGGGTTGCCATAGGACCGGCGTAAAAGGTGAAGGTTCGGCCGCAGACAGGCCGGATGGCGAGGCTGTCCGGTGAGCGCGGTGCCGACTGCGCTCACCACGGCCTCAGTCAGTCTTTGCGCCGGACGCAGGCAGCGTGCCCGGCGCTGCCTCGGGCAACGCCGCGTGCTCGCTGTCGTCCTTCAGGTCCACGCCGCTGCGCCCCAGCGCCAGCGCGCCGCGCAGCAGGAAGGCGAGCTTGTCGGCGGCCTGTGCGTAGGGCAGCCCTTCCGGCCGCACATTGGAGATGCAGTTGCGCTCGGCGTCGCTGCGCCCGGGCCGCGGGTCATGCGTGAGATAGATGCCGAGACTGTCCGGCGAACTCAGCCCGGGCCGCTCGCCGATCAGCATCACCACCTGGCGCGCGCCGAGCAGGTGCCCGGCCTCGTCGCCCAACGCCACGCGCGATTGCTCGGCCACCACCACCGGCCCGATGCGCCAGTCCGGCAGGCGTTCGCGCACGGCCAGCAACAGGGCCACGCCGTGGCGCTCGGCGGCCAGCGCGGAAAGGCCGTCGGCGATCACGAACACCACGTCAGGCTTTTCGGCGGGCCTGGCCTGCGCCAGCCGTGTGCGGCTGTCGTCATCAAGCTGCCTGCCCAGGTCGGGGCGGCGCAGGTAGTGCTGACGGTCTGGCGCGGCACTGTGCACAGGCACGCAGCCAAGACCCGCGTCGCGCAGGGCCTGCTCGATGGCCGCGCGCGCCAGCGGCAGATGCACGGCGTCGCGCGCCTGCGCGTGCGCCAGCCCGAAGGCGAGCACGGCCTCCGTGGTCTGGCTGTGGCCGGCACGGCCCAGCGCGATGCGCGCGGCAGTGAACTGGCGCAGGCGCTGCCACGGGTTGTCCTGGATCAGTTTGCGGCTCATGGCTGGCGATGTCTCACAAACCGTGGGCAAGCTGCAGCAGCGGCTGGCGCTCGGCGAGTTCAAGCAGCCGCCCGTCCTCGCCGAAGATGCCCATCGCCTGCAGCCAGGCCTCGAACTCCGGCGCGGGCCGCAGGCCCAGCGTGTCGCGCAGGTAGAGCGCGTCGTGGAAGGAGGTGCTCTGGTAGTTCAGCATGATGTCGTCGGCGCCGGGCACGCCCATGATGAAGTTGATGCCCGCCACGCCGAACAGCGTCAGCAGCGTGTCCATGTCATCCTGGTCGGCCTCGGCATGGTTGGTGTAGCAGACGTCGCAGCCCATCGGCACGCCGAGCAGCTTGCCGCAGAAGTGGTCCTCCAGCCCGGCGCGGATGATCTGCTTGCCGTCGTAGAGATATTCCGGGCCGATAAAGCCCACCACCGTATTCACCAGCAGCGGCGAGAACTCGCGCGCCACCGCATAGGCGCGGGTTTCCATGGTCTGCTGGTCCACGCCGTGATGCGCGTTGGCGGATAGCGCGCTGCCCTGGCCGGTCTCGAAGTACATCACGTTGTTGCCCACCGTGCCGCGCCCCAGGCTCTGCGCGGCGTCATGCGCCTCGGCCAGCAGCGCCAGGCTGATGCCGAAGCCCGCGTTGGCACGCTCGCTGCCGGCCACCGACTGGAACACCAGGTCCACCGGGGCGCCCTGCTCGATGGCGCGCAAGGTATTGGTGACGTGGGTCAGCACGCATGACTGCGTGGGCACGTCGTAGCGGCGGCGCAGGTCGTCGATCAGGCGCATGAGGGTGACGATGGCACCGAGATTGTCGGTAGCCGGGTTGATGCCGATGGTGGCATCGCCGCAGCCATACAGCAGGCCATCGATCATCGATGCGGCAATGCCGCGGGCATCGTCGGTGGGATGATTGGGCTGCAACCGCACCGAGAGCCTGCCGGGCAGGCCGATGGTGTTGCGGAAACGCGTGACCACGCGACACTTGCGCGCCACCGCGACCAGGTCCTGGTTGCGCATCAGCTTGCTCACGGCGGCGGCCATCTCGGGCGTAACGCCCGGCGCCACGCGGGCCAGCACGGCGGAATCGGTCTCGTGCAGCAACAGCCAGTTGCGGAAGTCGCCTACGGTGAGGGACGCGATCTCGCGGAAGGCGTGCGCGTCATGGCGGTCGACGATCAGGCGCGTGACTTCGTCCTCTTCGTATGGCACCAGCGCTTCGTTCAGGAAATGCGCCAGCGGCACCTCGGCCAGCGCCATGCGCGCGGCCATGCGTTCTTCCTCGCTGGCGGCCGCCAGCCCCGCCAGGTAGTCGCCCGAGCGTGCGGGGCTGGCCTTGGCGAGCAGGGCCTTGAGATCGGCGAAGAGATGGCGCCGCGAGGCAACGGTGTGGGTGAAGGCCATAGTGCGTCTCAGTCGGCGGGGGCGGCCACGGGAGCCGGCACCTGCGGCCCGCTGCGGGCCAGGTCGCAGTGCGCGCCCTGGTGCCGCCCGCGCCAGTGGTAGTGCGCATAGCCCACGGCCCGCACGCCCATGAAGACCAGCAGCTCGAAGATGGCAAACAGCGTCACCACCAGCTCGAAGGTGGCCGCAATGCGCACACCGATGATATTGAGTCCCATGAACACAATATAGGCGCCCACCGCGGCCATCTTGGGATCGAGCCCCGGAAACTGCACATTGAGGTAGGCGCCGATGGCCAGCGAAATGGCCGGCGGCGCGAACACGAACTCGATCAGCGTAGCCAGCCCCGCGAGATAGCCCGCGCCAGGCCCGAACGCGCGATACGCATAGGCGAAAGGCCCGCCGGCATGCGGGATGCTGGTGATCAGCTCGGTGAAGCTGAAGATGAAGGTGGCGTACATGGTCGCCACCGCCACCGCCGTGACCATGAAGCCGAGCGTGCCGGCGCTGGCCCAGCCGAAGCTCCAGCCGAAGTACTCGCCCGAGATCACCAGCCCCACGGCGATGCCCCAGAGCTGTACGGTGCCCAGCGTCTGCGTCAGGGTCTTGGCGCCACCGGACGAAGGGGAGGACGAGAGCGGCGATGCGTGGGGCTGGCTGGACATGGCTAGGGTTTCTCCGGGGCGGTTTGCCACCGCGGTGCATTGCCTTGGCGGTGGCATTTCCGGCATCATCGCCAAAACCGTGCGGGCAGCGTTATCGAAAATTGGCAGCATTGCCTTGGACCCGTGCAAAGACAGCAGGCAAGGGCGCCGGCGCAACGGATGCTGCATCCCGACGCTGGAATGAAACTTGCGGGAGAGACGCTTTGCACCGAATGCCCCCATCTTCGCCATGAGCGCTACGTTCGATCGCAGCACCGACAGCAACACTAGCGCCGGCCGCCACGGCATCTTCCGCGTCACCGCCGCGCACGATGCCGACGAGCACGCCAGCAACCTGTCGCGCTGGACCCAGACCTACGACCAGCTCTCTCCCGGCCACTTCGCCGGCGAGGTCCGTGAGCTATGGCTGCCGCATGCGCAGGTATTTATCGAGCGCACCAACCGCAGCCTGCGGCAGTCGTGCATGGCCTGGCCCGACGCGATGTGGTTCGGCGTGCCGCTGCCCTCGGTCCAGGCCCCGGCCACGGTGGGCGGGATTGCCATCGCGCCCACGGCCATTGCCGTGCGGCCCGGAGGCACCGAGTTCGAACTGCGCACGCCGGAGGATTTCGGCATCTTCGGCATCGTGGTGGAGACCGCCGAGTTCGCCCGCTACATGGAGGAAGTAGAGCATCGCGACCCGGCCAGCGTGCTCGGCCAGCGCGAGGTGCTGTCGGTCCAGCCGTGGGCACGCGCACGGCTGTGCCGCGCGCTGATGGAGATTCTTTCCGAAGCTGCGGGCCACCACGCGATGGATGTAGCCGACCGGGCCGACCCGGCGCTGTTCTGCCGCGACCTGCAGGAACGGCTGCTGGGCAGCCTGGTGACCCTGCTGATGGCATCCAGCGACAGCGCGCAACGCGCCACCGTCACGCACGTCAACCGCCAACGCACCGTACAGCGCATCCGCGACTACCTGCTGGCCCATGCCGCGGACCCCATCACCGTGCCGGACCTGTGCCGGCATTTCCACCTGAGCCGGCGCGCGCTGCAATACTGCTTTGAAGACGTAGCCGGCATGTCACCCGCCGCCTACCTGCGCGCCCTGCGCCTGAACGGCGTACGCCGCGACCTCAAGTCCGGCAACGGCCACCGCACCGTTTCCGACATAGCTGGAGCCTGGGGCTTCCATCACCTGTCGCAGTTCGCCCAGGACTACCGCCGCATGTTCGGCGAACTGCCATCGGCGGCCCTGCGCGGACCAACCGGGCAAAGCCGCCCGAACTAGACAACGCCGACCGCAAGCCCCCAGGCAATGCGAAGCGAGCCCCCCACGCGATGCGAAGCGAGCCGTGAAGGTGTACCAGGCCGTATGGGGCGCCTCGTCGGCAGGCAAAAAGAGCGGAAAAGAGGGGGCCATGTTTGAGTATCGCCTTAAGGCCAAGACAAAAAAGTAGGTCGCCCCCCGCAGGGGGGTGAAACCGCCTTTGACTTTAAGGTTTCAAGCCTTTGACCAAGGCGCCCGCAGCCAGCCCCCAACGCCCCTCAATACTCCCCCCAGCAACACCCCAATCCCCCACCCCCCAATCAAGCGCCGTACAATCCACAGACGCCCGGCCGTCCCACGGCCCCCCCCAAGCAGGAGACCTATGAATCAACCCGATCCGCCACACTTGCCCCGCCTGCCGGAAGCAAAGTGGTTCAGCATCGGCACGGCCGCCTATATCCTGACCGCCCTGGCGCTCTGGACAGTGATGCAGGCCAACCTGGTGGCAGCCCTGCTGGCCGGCCTGCTGCTGTACTCCCTGGTGGACGTGCTGGCCCCCAAGCTGGTGCGCCTGCACCAGCGTCACGACGCCCTGGCAGTGGCTATCCTGTCGGCGGTCACCTTGCTGGGACTGACGCTGGGAGGCTGGGCAGTCGTACGCTTCGTCAGCGGCGACGGCAATACCCTGGACACCCTGCTGATCCGCACCGCCGACATCATCGACAAGTCCCGGGCCCAGTTGCCGGTATGGGTCAGCGACGCGCTGCCGCGCGGGGTGGACGAACTCGCCAACACACTGATCGACTGGCTGCGCGAGCACGCGCAGATGGCTCAAAAGCTGGGCGCCGAAGTGCTGCGCACCCTGGCGCACATCCTGATCGGCTTCGTGATCGGCGCCATGGTCGCCCTGTACCGCGCCATCTCCAAGCCCAACCGCAGGCCGCTGGCCACGGCGCTGGTGGAACGCGCCCGCAACCTGCAACTGGCCTTCTCGCAGTTCATCTTCGCCCAGGTGCAGATCTCGCTGATCAACACCGTGCTGACGGCGGTCTACCTGCTGGTGGTGTTGCCGCTGTTCGGCGTGCACCTGCCGCTGACCAAGACGCTGGTGGCGCTCACCTTCCTGGTCGGGCTGCTGCCGGTGCTGGGCAATTTGATATCGAACACCTTCATCGTGGTGGCCTCGCTGTCGATCTCGCTGCCGATGGCGATCGCTTCGCTGTTCTACCTGGTGGTGATCCACAAGTTCGAATACTTCCTGAACGCGCGCATCATCGGCGCGCGCATCAATGCCGCCGCCTGGGAGCTACTGACGGTGATGCTGCTGATGGAATCGCTGTACGGCATCCCCGGCGTGATTGCCGGGCCGATCTACTACGCCTACCTGAAGCGCGAGCTGTCCAACGCGGGACTGGTCTGAGCCGGCGGCCTGGCCGGCTCGCGCCGCGCCGCCGCCCCGATGTCCCGAAGACCTAGGGTAAATCGGGAGGGCCGCGCGGCGCTGTCTCGCGTGCCGAAGATGCGCCGAGTAGGGCGCAAGTCGCCAGGCTCCCCACCCTGGTTGGACCAATCCACCCTAGACCCCACCCCCACCCTCTTCCACCCGGCTGCGCACAAAATCGATATGCGTCTGCATGGCGGTGCGCGCCTCCTCGGGCCGGCGCGCGCAGATCGCCTCGCACAGCGTGCGGTGCTGCAGCAGCAATAGCGCCGAGGCGTCCTCGTCCTGCACGCGCAGGCCGGTGCCATTGATGGTGATGTGTTCGCGCAGCATGCCGATCACGCTGGTATGCAGGTGCAGGAACATGGTGTTGTGCGAGGCCTGGGCAATGGCCTCGTGCAGCCTGGCATCCGCCTCGGCCTCGGCGGCCTTGTCGTCCTGCTCGCGGGAGGTTTCCAGCGCGCGCAGCAGGCCGCGGATGCGCTTGAGATCGGCGGCATCGGCGCGCAGCGCGGCAAAATAGGCCGTGGCGCCCTCCAGCACGCGCCGGAACTCCAGGATATCGTCGCGCAGCACGGGGTGGTCGGCCACCAGCTGGCGCCACGGCGAGGCCATCCCGGTACGCAACTGGTCGGTGACGAACACGCCGGCGCCCTGCCGGCTCTGCAGCAGCCCGCGCGCGGCCAGGCGCTGGATCGCCTCGCGGATGGTGTTGCGGGCCACGCCGTACTGCGCCGCCAGCAGGCGCTCCGCGGGCAGGCGCGCGCCAGCCGGCCAGGTGCCGTCCAGCATGGCCGTTTCCAGTTTCCGCATGACCTCTTCCACGCGCCCCCGCGCCTGCATGCCCGCCGCCATCCCCAGCTCCGAAATCGCCCTGCGCATCCACCTGGTCCAACCAATTTGAACTGGCGCGCGTCTCGCGGAATTATGCGCCCAAACACCGGCCGACCTGACAGCAAGGCAGCCGCCCCACGGAGCGAGACATGAAGCAAAGGCGCTACCCCCCTGCCCCGGCACAGGTCTACCTGTTCGCCACCTGCCTGGTTGACCTGTTCGTGCCCCAAGCCGGGCTGGATGCGGTGCGCCTGATGGAGCGCGAAGGGCTGACCGTGCACTTCCCGCGCGGCCAGAGCTGCTGCGGCCAGCCGGCATACAGCAGCGGCAACCCGGAGCAGGCGCACACGGTAGCGCTGGCCCAGTTGGACCTCTTCGCCGAACCGTGGCCGGTCATCGTGCCCTCGGGCTCATGCGCCGGGATGATGCGGCACCACTGGCCCCAACTGTTCGAGCATGACCCGGTGGCGGGCCCCAAGGCGCGCGAACTGGCCGAGCGCGTGTTCGAACTAAGCGAATTCCTGCTGCACGTGCTGAAGGTACGCTTCGATGTCAGTGGCGTGGCCGGGCAACCGCCCGAAACAGTGGTGCTGCACACCTCCTGCGCCGCGCGTCGAGAAATGGGTACGCGCGAGCATGGCGTAGCCCTGGTCGACGCCCTGCCCGGCGTAACGCGCGCCGAGCACCAGCGCGAATCCGAATGCTGCGGCTTTGGCGGCACCTTCTCGCTCAAGCATCCCGATATCTCCGGTGCCATGGTGCAGGACAAGATCGCCTCGGCCTGCGCCACCGGCTGCGACCGGCTGGTTTCCGCCGACTGCGGCTGCCTGCTCAATATCGGGCATGCGGCCCGGCACCAGGGCGCGGCGCTCCCGGTGGAACATCTCGCTACCTTCCTGTGGCGGCGTACCGGGGGCCAAGCATGAACGCACTGAATGCCCGTGAGCGCATGCTGGGCAGGCTGCGCGCGGCAGCGCCGGCCGCCGCGAGCGATGCCAGCATGCTGGACGCAAGCATCGACGCGCACTATCAGGCGCGCCGCGAGGCGGCATCCGCCGTGCCTGCCACCCCGATCGAACTGGCGCAAGCCATGCAGGCCGCGCTGGGCGCTTCGCACGCGCAAGCCTGGTGCGCGAGTGCCGACGCCTGGCCCGCGCAACTTGCAGACAAGCTCGCCGCAGCCGGCGTGCGGCGCCTGCTACTGGACCCTGCTGGCGCGGAAGGCGCAGCGCTTGTGCGTGCCCTGCACGCCCCGGTGGCGGCCATCGCCTACGACCGCCCCATCGAAGCCTGGAAATCCGAGCTCTTCGACTCCGTGGACGCGGGCTTTACCGTCGCGCGTTCCGGCATTGCCGGCACCGGCACGCTGATCCTGGCGCCCGACGCGCAAACGCCGCGCACCGTCTCGCTGGTACCGCCGCTGCATATCGCGCTGGTCTACGCCGACACCCTGCATCCCGACCTGCATGCCGCCGCGCGTGCCGAACGCTGGAGCGCTGGGATGCCAACCAACCTGGTGCTGGTGTCCGGACCATCCAAAACCTCCGATATCCAGCAGACGCTGGCCTACGGCGCGCATGGTCCGCGCGAACTGTGGGTGATCATCGTCACTCGCAGCGATGCAACGGGAGCCGCCCAATGAGTACGCCGAACACCTCCGGCACCGCAGGCGCCGCGCCCCTGCATTTCGTCCCCGCCGCCGACTTCAAGGCGCGCTCGCGCGCCGCGCTGGATGACCCCAAGCTGCGCAGCAGCTTCCGTGGCGCCATGGATTTCCTGCAGGCCAAGCGCTCGGTGCAGTTCCCCGACGGCGACGAACTCGAACAGTTGCGCGACCTGGGCGAAGCGGTGCGCCAGCACGCCCTGTCGCGCCTGCCCGACCTGCTGGTGCAGCTCGAAGACAAGCTCACGGCAGCCGGCGTGCAGGTGCACTGGGCCGAGACCGCGGATGAAGCCAACGCCATCGTGCACCGCATCGCGCAGGCACGCCAGGCGCGGCGGGTGATCAAGGGCAAGTCGATGGCCAGCGAGGAAATCGAGCTGAACCATTACCTGGCCGAGCGCGGCATCGACTGCATCGAGTCCGACATGGGCGAGTACATCGTGCAGCTCGCCGGCGAGAAGCCGTCGCACATCGTGATGCCCGCCATCCACAAGACGCGCGGCGACATCGCCGAACTGTTCGAGCGGCACATCCCCGGCACGCCTTACACCGAGGACGTGGACGAACTGATCCAGACCGGCCGGCGCGCGCTGCGGCAGGAATTTGTCAACGCCGATATCGGCCTGTCCGGCGTGAACTTCGCCGCGGCCGACACCGGCACGCTGTGGCTGGTGGAGAACGAAGGCAATGGCCGCCTCTCCACCACCGTGCCCGACGTGCATATCGCCATCATGGGCATGGAGAAGGTGGTGGCCCGCCTGGAGCACATCGTGCCGCTGGCCAGCCTGCTGACGCGCTCGGCCACCGGCCAGGCCATCACCACCTACTTCAACCTGATCTCCGGCCCGCGCCGCGCCGGCGAGCGCGACGGCCCGCGCGAGGTACACCTGGTGCTGCTCGACAATGGCCGCAGCCAGGCCTACGCCGACGAGCAACTGCGCGCCACGCTGCAATGCATCCGCTGCGGCGCGTGCATGAACCACTGCCCGGTGTACACGCGCATTGGCGGCCATGCCTACGGCACCACCTACCCCGGCCCGATCGGCAAGATCATCTCGCCGCACCTGCTCGGGCTCGACGCCACCGCCGATCTCGCCACCGCCTCCAGCCTGTGCGGCGCCTGCGGCGAAGTGTGCCCGGTGCGCATCCCCATCCCGCAATTACTGGTCCGCCTGCGCACCGAAGCCAACCGCGATCCGGACGAACAGGTAGCGCATCCGCTGCGAGGCCAGGGGGCGAAATTCAGCCGCAGCGAACACCTGGTCTGGCGCTTCTGGAGCGGAGCCTTCGCACATCCCTTCACCTACCGACTGTTCCGCTGGGCCGCAACGCGGCTGCGTGCGCTTACGCCTTCGCGCCAGCTTGGCTGGACACGGCACCGCGCGCCGCTTACGCCAGCGCCGCGCAGTCTGTCGGACTTGCTGCGCGAGCGTGGACAGGCAGAGTAGGCCGGCACCGGGAACAAACACAACGAAAGCGCGCGGATTCGATGTGTAGGCCCGCCCGCGGGCCACACCCCAGCGCGATGCGAAGCGAGCCGTGAAGGTGTACCAGGCCGTATGGGGCGCCTTCTTTGCCTACTTTCTTGGCAAGACAAGAAAGTAGGTCGCCCCCCGCAGGGGGGTGAAACTGCTTTTGACTTTAAGCCTTTGACCTTGCCAGTCAGGCAGTCAGTCAGTTGCAGAAGATGTCAGTGATGCCCCAAGCCAACAAAAAACAAACGCAAGCACCAAAACGCCCCAAAGCAAATTCATCCAAACGCAATCCCCGGAGGAGACCCACCGTGCAACCCTGGACCCAGATCTACACACCGCTAGGCAGCCTATGGCTGTCCGCGCTAGCAGCCGCGCTACCCATCCTCTTCTTCTTCCTCGCCCTTGCGGTGCTCCGCATGAAGGGCCACGTGGCGGCAGCCATCACGCTACTGCTCGCGCTAGGCGTGGCGATCTTCGCCTACGGCATGCCCGTGCCGCAAGCGCTGGCCGCCGCGGGCTTCGGCTTTGCCTACGGCCTGTGGCCAATCGCGTGGATCATCGTGACCGCGGTGTTCCTCTACAAGATCGTGGTAAAGACCGGGCAGTTCGACATCATCCGCGCATCCGTGCTGGCCATCACCGATGACCAGCGCCTGCAGATGCTGCTGATCGGCTTCGCCTTCGGCGCCTTCCTGGAAGGCGCCGCGGGATTCGGCGCGCCGGTGGCGATCACCGCGGCGCTGCTGGTGGGGCTGGGCTTCAACCCGCTCTATGCGGCGGGCCTGTGCCTGATCGCCAATACGGCCCCGGTGGCCTTCGGCGCCATGGGCATTCCCATCATCGTGGCGGGCCAGGTGACCGGCATCGACGCCATGCACATCGGCGCGATGGCGGGCCGGCAATTGCCGCTGCTGTCGCTGGCGGTGCCGTTCTGGCTGGTATTCATCATGGACGGCAAGCGCGGCGTGAAAGAGACGTGGCCGGCAGCGCTGGTGACCGGCGCCAGCTTTTCGGTGACGCAGTATTTCACCTCGAACCACATCGGGCCCGAGTTGCCTGACATCACCTCGGCGCTGGTAAGCCTGGTGTCGCTGACGCTGTTCCTGAAGGTGTGGCAGCCGAAGCGCGCAAGCCAGCGTGCCGGCGGCGCGGTGGCGACCGGCAGCGGCGGTGCCGCCGCGCTGGCGCGCATGGGCAGCGGGCTCGCCGCTGGCGCCGGTGCCGTCGGCAACGGTGCGGGCGACAATCGCCGCGCCTCGCCCTATACCGTGGCGCAGACCGTGCGCGCCTGGGCGCCGTTCGGCATCCTCACCGCCATCGTTACCGTGTGGAGCCTGCAACCGTTCAAGGCGCTGTTCGCCGGCAACGGCGCGCTGGCCGGATGGGTGCTGAAGTTCCATGTGCCGGCGCTGGACCAGCTGGTGATCAAGGCCGCGCCGATCGTGGCGCAGCCCAAGGCCTACGAGGCAGTGCTCAAGCTGGACCTGGTATCGGCGGTGGGCACTGCCATCCTGCTGACCGCGCTGATCTCCGCCGTGCTGCTGCGCATGAAGCCGCGCGATGCGCTGGCCACCTTCGGCGAGACGCTGGCGGAACTGCGCCGCCCGATCCTGTCGATCGGGCTGGTGCTGGCGTTTGCGTTCGTCGCGAACTACTCGGGCATGTCGTCGACGCTGGCGTTGCTGCTGGCCGGCACCGGCGCGGCCTTTCCGTTCTTCTCGCCCTTCCTGGGCTGGCTGGGCGTGTTCCTGACCGGTTCGGATACGTCGTCCAATGCGCTGTTCTGCTCGCTGCAGAGCACCACCGCGCACCAGATCGGCGTGTCCGACACGCTGCTGGTGGCGGCCAACACCACCGGCGGCGTGACCGGCAAGATGATCTCGCCGCAATCGATCGCGGTGGCTTGCGCGGCGACCGGGCTGGTGGGCAAGGAATCGGAGTTGTTCCGCTTCACCGTGAAGCACAGCCTGCTGTTCGCGGTGATCGTGGGCATCATCACCGTGCTGCAGGCTTACGTGTTCACGGGCATGGTGCCGCACTGAGCGGGCACCGGCGCCTGCCGCGTGCAATGCGCGGCGGGCGCGGCGACGTTACTCGCTATCGTTGGCGGCGTCGCGCGGCAGGAACTGATCGCCCTCGGCCAGCGGCGCGTAGCGGTAGGTGGCCGGCGTGCGGCTCAGCTTGATGGGCGCGCCCAGTCCCTTGTAACCATCCGCCATCTCCACCACCATCTCGCGGTGAGCGGTGTGCGGATGCTGCAAGGCGTCGGCCACCGACAGCACCGGCGCGCACGGCACGCCGGCAGCCACCAGCGTATCGGCCAGCACCTTCCCATCCAGCTTGCCCATGCGGGCTTCCAGCTCCACCTTCAGCAAGGCACGGTTGACCGAACGCGCGCCTGCCGTGGCGTAGCGTTCGTCGTCGGCCAGCGCGGCCAGGTCCAGGTACTCGCACAGGATGCGGAACTGCCGGTCGTTGCCGACCGCGAGGAAGATCGGATCGGTGGCGGTGGCGACGGTGTCGTAGGGATAGATATTCGGGTGTGCGTTCCCGGTGCGGGTGGGCTCCTTGCCGTTCATGAACCAGTTCGCGGCATGCGGGTGCAGCAGCGACAGTCCCGAGTCGTACAGCGCCGCCTCGACGAACTGGCCGCGTCCGCTGCGCTCGCGCTCCTGCAGCGCCAGCAGCACGCCCAGCGCGGCATTCAGCCCGGTCACCATATCCACCACCGGCAAACCCACGCGCAGCGGATCGCCGCCGGCTTCGCCGTTGATGCTCATGATGCCAGCCATGGCCTGGATCGCCGCGTCGTAGCCGGGCAAGCCGCCCAGCGGGCCATCGGCGCCAAAGCCCGAGACCCGGCAGTGCACCAGGCGCGGGAAGCGCGCCGACAGCGCGTCAAAGCCCAGGCCCCACTTTTCCAGCGTGCCGGTCTTGAAGTTCTCGACCAGCACGTCGGCATCCGCCAGCAAGGCGAGCAGCACTTCGCGGTCTGCATCGGTGGTGAGGTCCAGGCGCATCACGCGCTTGTTGCGATTGAGCCCGAAGTAGTACGAGGCCACGCCATCCTTGAACGGAGGCCCCCAGGTGCGCGTGTCGTCGCCCTGGGGCGGTTCGATCTTGAGCACGTCGGCACCATGGTCGCCGAGGATCTGGCCGCAGAACGGGCCACCCAGGATGCGGGAGAGATCGACCACGCGGATGCCGGCGAGGGCGCCGGGGGATGCAGGGAGTTTGCTCATGAGATGGGTTTCCGTAGCTGCGGTGGTTGGCGGCGGTTGGCGGTGGTTGACGGTTGACGATTGGCGTTTGCTGCTCAGGCAGCCGCGGGGGCGCGCTCGAGCAGCTTGAAGGTGCCGGTAGCCAGCGCCAGCAACTCGCCCTGCTCGTCGCGGATCTCGCCGCGCGCGAAGCACAGGGAGCGGCCACGCCGCTCGCACCAGGCGGTGGCGGTCAGCTCGCCGCGTCCGGGCGCCGTGAAATGCACCGACAGGTCGATCGTCGCCACGCCATAGCGCCGGGGATCGTGGCCGCGCGCGACGCAGGCCAGCGTGCAGTCGAGCAGGGTGGCCAGCGCGCCGCCATGCACGTCGCCGCGGCTGTTGGTGTGGTCCGGGTGATAGGGCATGCGCACGCGCGCTTCTTTGGCGTCGATGTGCACGCCGGTCAGCCCGAAGACGCGGGCCATCGGCATCGGCAGGGCGAACAGCAGGCCAGGCGCCTCACCGGCGAATTCGTTGACGGGCGTGGGCTTGGATAAATCGGTCATATAAGGCGGGGTCGGTTGGGGGCGGTCAGGAAACGCGGGAACGAGGGACGGTCATGAAGTCCGGAGCGGGCACCGCTGCTTTGTTGTGCCCACGAACAGGCTTCATGCCATGAGGTGCGCAGAAACGCACGCTCGTTCGCAAACAACGATACTACAGCCGAACCGGCCATCGTTCATAGCCTTGCCTGGCCAGCGTCACCGCCGGGGCGGCGGCGCGGCCGCCCCGGCGCCGTTTGCTCAGTCCAGCTGCGCGCCCGATTTCTGCACCACGCCGCGCCATTTGGTCACCTCCGCCTTGACGAAGCTGCCGAGCTGCTCCGGCGTCGTCGACGGCGCGAGTTCCAGACCCTGCGCGAGCAAGGTCTTGCGTACTTCGGGCTGTTGCAGCGCTTCGGCAAAGGCACGATTGAGCCGGGTGATGACCGCCGGCGGCGTGCCGGCCGGCGCGACCACGCCGAAGAATACCGAGACGTCGAAGCCGGGCACGCCCTGCTCGGCCACGGTGGGCACATCGGGCAGCGCTTGCGAACGGCCCTTGGTGGTCACGCCCAGCACGCGCACCTTGCCGCTCTTGATAAAGGGCAGCGCGGTGAGCACATCGGTGAACGCCATGCTGACCTGCCCGCCAAGCAGGTCGTTGAGCGCGGGACCGGTGCCCTTGTAGGGGATATGGCGGAAGTCGGTGCCGGCCATGTTGTTGAACAGCACGCCTGCGAGATGCGAGGACGCGCCGTTGCCGGAGGAGGCATAGGTGAGATTGCCGGGATGCGCCTTGCCGTACGCGATCAGTTCGCTCACGTTCTTGGCGGGCACGGATGGGTTGACCACCAGCACGTTAGGCAACTGCCCGATCTGGATCACCGGCGCAAAGCTCTTTACCGGGTCGTAGTTGATCTTGCGGTACAGGCTGACATTGATCGCCAGCGGGGCCGAGGTACCGAACATCAGCGTGTAGCCATCCGGCTCGGCACGCGCCACCGCTTCGGCGCCGATATTGCCGCCGGCACCGGCGCGGTTTTCCACCACCACGGTCTGGCCGAGGCTGCCCTTGAGCGCGGACGCCAGGGTGCGCGCCATCACGTCGGTGGGGCCGCCGGGCGGGTAGGTCACGATCATCATGATCGGCTTGGACGGGAATTCCTTCTGCGCCTGCGCGGGGGCCACGCCTACGCAGAGGGTGCAGGCGGCGATGGCCGCGATGCGTTGCCAGAGGGTCATGCTTGTCTCCTGGTTTAGGTCTTCTTCCGCCGGGCAGCCGATGCTGCGGCGGCGTGCGCGGCGCCGGTGGGCGCCGCGGGGGCTTGTCGGTTTACGGTTTTGCGGTACTGCGTCAGAAGAGGTTGACTTGGTCCACCTCGCCGGTAGCGCTCACGGCGCCGTCGTCGGGCGGCGCGACGGTGTCGGCCAGCCAGTAGGGTTCGGCCTCGCCGGCCAGAGGATCCTGGGGCAGCACGCGATGGAGCAGCACCAGCTGGGCCAGGCGCATGCGCCGTACCGAGCCGATGCGGCCGGCTTCCCAGGCCATGGCGACCGCGCTGGTCACGTGGTACAGCGCCGAGGCGGCCTGGCGGGCCAGCACATCGCCATCGGCGCCGGCTTCGGCTGCGCGGTCGGCCAGCGTGCTGGCACGAGCGACGGCCCTGGTGAACGCAGCGCGCGCCGTGGAATGCATCGGCGTGGCTTGCAGCAGGCCTGCCAGGTGGGCTTCGAGCACCGGCAACGCGCCTTCGCGGCGGATCGCGCGCAGCACATCCAGGGCGACGATATTGCTGGTGCCTTCCCAGATCGAACCAAGATGCGCGTCGCGCACCAGGCGCGGATCGCTCCATTCCTCGATATAGCCGCAGCCGCCGCGCATTTCCATGGCGTCGCCGGTGACCTTGCGCGCATCGCGGCAGGCGCGGAACTTGATCAGCGGCGTCAGCACGCGCATCAGCGGATAAGCATCGGCCTCGCCGGCATCGGCGCGGCGCAGTGCCTCGGCGGTCTGGAACACCATGGTGCGGGCCTGCTCGGTGGGCAGCACGAGCTTGAGCAGCTGGCGGCGCATCAGCGGCATGTCCAGCAGGCGCTTGCCGAAGGCGCGGCGCTCGCGCGCGATGAACTGGCCCTCGGACAGGGCGCGGCGCATCAGCCCGGCCGCGCGCACGCCGTTGGACAGGCGCGAGTTGTTGATCATGTCGGCCATCTGCACGAAGCCCCGGCCCAGTTCGCCCACCAGGTAGGCATGGGCGCCTTCGAGGCGAATCTCGCCGCTGGCCATGGAGCGCGTGCCGAGCTTGTCCTTCAGGCGGATGATGCGATAGTGATTGGCGCTGCCGTCGGCCAGTGTGCGCGGCAGCAGGAACAGCGACACGCCCTTGATGCCGGGAGCGGCCTCGCCGTTCTCGTCTTCGACGCGGGCCAGCACCATCGCCAGCGCGGCGTCCGGGTTGGAGCAGAACCACTTGTCGCCCGACAGGCGCCAGCCGCCTTCGGCCTGCGCGTCGCGGGCGGCGCGCGTGGTGGTCGCGGCCACGTCGGATCCGGCGCCCTGCTCGGTCATGAACATGGCGCCCTGGTACAGGTCCTCGAAGACCTGGGTAGTGAGATTGGGCAGGAAGCGCTCGACCACCGCCGGATCGCCGAACTTGCGCAGCGTGCGGGTGAGCGAATCGGTCATCGACAGCGGGCAGCACAGGCCGAACTCGGCCTGCACGAACAGGTAGGTCAGCGCATACTTGGCCGCGGCGGGCATCGGCTTGTCCCAGCCGAGCACGCCGCCGCGGTGCGATGCCGCCGCCAGGCCGAACTCGGAGAACGCTACCTTCTCAAGCTCCACGTAAGCGGGATGCTTGTCGATGCGTTGCGCATCGATGCCGGTGCGGGTCCGGTGCGACAAGGTGGGCTTGTTCTGGTCGGCGATATGCGCGAGTTCGTCCAGCACGCCGCCGGCCAGCGCGCCCATGCGATCGAGGTGGGGCAGCAGGTGGGCGAACAGGTCCGCCGGGAGATACAGCGGCAACAGCGCGCGAAGATCCGGATCGCTGGCAAACAGGTTGACGCCCTGCTGGTCCGGCACCGGATGGGCTGGCGTGGCCGTGGCGGCGGGTGCGGTGGTGGCGGAAGTGGCAGTTTGGCGCGCTGCGCTGGTCTGCATGAGGTGTCTCCTGAGTTTGCCGGCGCGTGACGCCGGGTCCAAAGCCAGACCGGCCCCTGGGCGGACGCTCCAGGCTGCTGGCGGGCGGTTCTTGCGCGGTGTGGTGGTTTTGCTGTCTCTTGCTGTTAGTTTTGTGCTTTTACCGGCCGTTTTTAGCGGGCAGGGCATCTGCGTGGCCCCTGGGCCGTGGCATCGCGCGCGGGGCGGCGGACGGATGCTCTGTCTGCATTATTCAAAGCCCGGCGATTCGTGTCTAATTCTAAAATTGGCTTGATCCATATAATTTCTGTATCGCTATGGAATTCCGTCACCTGCGCTACTTCCTTGTGCTCGCCGAGGAGCTGCATTTCGGCCGTGCCGCTCGCCGGCTGTCGATCTCCCAGCCGCCGTTGTCGCTCAATATCCAGCAGTTGGAAGCTTCGGTGGGCGCCCGCCTGTTCGAGCGCGACAGCCGCGGCGTGCGCCTGACCGCCGCCGGCCGGGCCTTCCGGGAATCGGCCAGCGCGCTGCTTGCGCAGGCCGAGGAAGCCCGCCTGCTGGCGCGCGAGATCGAGGCCGGCGCGGTGGGACGGCTGCGCATCGGCTTCGTTGGCTCAATGTTGTACCGCGGCCTGCCCCAGCGCCTGCGTGCGTTCCAGACCAGCTACCCCGGCATCCAGGTGGCGCTGACCGAACTCAACTCGCAGGAGCAGATCGACGCGCTGCTGCACGATGCGCTGGACGCCGGCTTCATCCATACCAACCGCGTCCCGGACGAGCTCGCCACCTCGCTAGTGCACAGCGAGCCGTTCCTGTGCTGCGTGCCCGACGACCATCCGCTGGCCAACCAAGCCTCCGTAGCGCTTGGCGAGTTGCGTGGCGAGCCTTTCGTACTGTTCTCGCGCAAGGCTTCGCCCGACTATTACAACCGGATCTTCGAGATGTGCGCGGCGCAGGGCTTTTATCCGCAGATCCGGCATGAGGTGCGGCACTGGCTGTCGGTGGTGTCGCTGGTGTCGCAAGGCACCGGGGTTGCCGTGGTGCCGGCGGCATTGCAGCACTCGGCGATGGCCGGGGCGGTGTTCCTGCCGCTGGCGCAGGCGACAGTGCCGTCGGAGGTGTATTGCGTGTGGAAGGCCGGGCCGGATGATCCGGCGAGGGACCGGTTCCTGGAAATGGTGAGGGGATGAGGCAGGAGGACAGCGCGGCAGTTCACGCAGGGTGCTTTCGGGTTTGAATGGGCATCGCAGCGCCCCTATGGCGAAAGCCCCGGCACAAGAAGAAAATGCCACCTGCTTTACCGGCAGGTGGCACGTCAAATACGCGTGGAACGGGGTGTTCAGCGTGCAAACAGCTTACCCCCTGGCCATGCCCCCACCAATAACGCAATTGCGTTATTCGCCCCCCTCCCGAAGCAGGGGACTGCAGCAGGGGAAAAGCGCCGGCAGCCCGGGCATCCCCGGCTGCCGCCGGCCTCAGAACCCTTCGACCGCGACGCTCGCATGCCCGACATTGGGCGCCGCCGCGAAGTATTCGCCAACCAGCTTGCGCCACTCGGTGAAATCCTCGGATTCGCGGAAATCGACCATATGGTTCTCGACCGTCTCCCACTTCACTTCGAGGGTGTAGTGCGAGGGATTCTCGATCGACCTGAGCAAGCGCATGGCGTGACAGCCGCGGGCGCGCTTGAAGAGCGGCGCCGCCTTCGCCACACCCGCCTCGAACGCCGATTCGGAACCCGGCTTGATCTGGAACTGCGCTATTTCGAAAATCATGTCTTGTGCTCCCTGTTAGCGTGGCTTGGCCGCCCTGGGCCAGCGCCGGGTGTGTGCCGACTCGCATTCTATGACAGGGGGCAACATCCCGTCGCGCAACGCCGTCCGTCCCCCGGCAATGTCCGCTTCCACAACCGCAAATGCCCGTTACCAGCGGAAGATTTGCGGCAGCAACATGGCAACGGCCCGAAAGCCGAACACAGGCATGCAAATCGGCTACAATAGGAACGATTTTCATTTACCAACCCTGGTGTGAGTTTGCCGACCGCGTGCCGTGCCTCGCGCCAACGGACTGGAAGCCACATGCGGTTGTCTGACCTTGCGCGGCGCACTGCCGCTGTCATCGTGTCTGTCGATGACAACTCTCCTAACGATCCGGTAGCTCGCCGCCTGCGCGAACTCGGCTTTGTGCCGGGCGAAGCTGTACAGGTCATTGCACTGGGACCGTTCGGCATGGATCCCCTTGTCGCCCAGGTTGGCTTTACCCGGTTTGCATTGCGCCGCGCCGAAGCGGCCCGCATTACCGTGGAAGCGGTCAGCGCTTCCGTCTCCAGCATCACGCCGGCAGCGCAGCCCGACGCGCCCGCCGTCAAACGCTCCGCTGCCTGACCGGGCACCTGCCAAGAATATGTCTGTCGCCTCCCCGACTTCCGCTTCCCAGCGTCCCGCTTTGCGCGTTGCGCTGGTGGGCAATCCCAACTGCGGCAAGACCGCCCTGTTCAATCGCCTGACCGGCAGCCGCCAGAAGGTGGCCAACTATGCGGGCGTCACCGTCGAGCGCAAGGAAGGCCATTTCGTTTCGCCGGCCGGGCGCCAGGTGCGGGTGCTCGACCTGCCGGGCGCATACAGCCTGCACGCGGCCAGCCTGGACGAAGCCATCACGCGCGATATCTGCCTGGGGCAGCGCCCGGGCGAGCCGCGCCCCGACCTGCTGGTGTCGGTGGTGGATGCCACCAACCTGCGCCTGCACCTGCGCTTCGTGCTGGAGCTGCGCCGCCTCGGCCTGCCGATGGTGCTGGTGCTCAATATGAGCGACGCCGCGGCCAAGCGCGGCATCCACATCGATCGCGACAAGCTGTCCGCCGCGCTCGGCGTGCCGGTGGTGGCGACGGTGGCCGTCAGGCGCGATGGCGCCGCCAACCTGCTGGCCGCCCTCGACGCCGCCCTGCCCGCGGCGCCGCAGGCCGCCGCCGAAAGCGCTTCCGACCTGGACGTCCACCAGGAGGTCAAGCGCCTGCTGGATGCGTCCGTCACGATGCCGGCGCGCACCGCCGCCATGGACGACCGGCTCGACCGCATCCTGCTGCATCCGGTGTTCGGGCTGCTGATCCTGGCCGTGCTGCTGTTCCTGATGTTCCAGGCGGTGTTCTCATGGGCCACGCCGCTGATGGACGGCCTCGAGGGCGGCGTGCACTGGTTCGGCGAGATCGTCGGCAGCCACCTGCCAGAAGGCATGCTGCGCAGCCTGCTGGTGGATGGCCTGATTGCCGGCCTGGGCGCCGTCATCGTGTTCCTGCCGCAGATCCTGATCCTGTTCCTCTTTATCCTGACGCTGGAAGAATCCGGCTACCTGCCGCGCGCAGCCTTCCTGCTCGACCGGCTGATGATGGGCGCGGGCTTGTCCGGCCGTTCCTTTATCCCGCTGCTGTCGAGCTTTGCCTGCGCGATTCCCGGCATCATGGCCACGCGCACCATCCAGGACCCGCGCGACCGCCTCGCGACCATCCTGGTGGCGCCGCTGATGACCTGCTCCGCGCGCCTGCCCGTATACGCGCTGCTGATAGGCGCCTTCATCCCGGCGCGCACGGTGATGGGGCTGTTCAACCTGCAGGGACTGGTGCTGTTTGCGCTCTATGTGGCGGGCATCGTGAGCGCGCTGGTGGTGGCCTATGTGCTGAAGTATTTCCGCCGCGACCGCACCGACCACCCGCTGCTGATGGAGCTGCCCTCGTACCGCATCCCCAATGCGCGCGACGTGGCGATCGGCCTGTGGGAGCGTGCCCGTATCTTCCTGTCCCGCGTGGGCAAGGTGATCCTGACGCTGACGGTGCTGCTGTGGTTCCTGGCCACCTTCCCGTCGCCGCCGGACGGCGCCACCGCCCCGGCCATCGACTACAGCTTCGCCGGCATGATCGGCCGCGGGCTGGAGCATGTCTTCGCGCCGGTGGGCTTCAACTGGCAGATCTGCATTGCGCTGGTACCCGGCCTGGCCGCGCGCGAAGTCGCCGTGGGCGCGCTGGCCACCGTCTATGCCCTGTCGGGCAGCGAGGACGCCATGGCCAGCCAGCTGGCGCCGATGATCGCCGCGCAATGGTCGCTCGCCACCGCGCTGTCGCTGCTGGCGTGGTTCGTGTTCGCGCCGCAGTGCATCTCCACGCTGGCGGTGATCCGGCGCGAGACCGGCTCCTGGAAGGTAATGGCGGCCTCGACCGCCTACCTGGCGGGGCTGGGCTACGTGGCAGCCTTTGCCACATACCGCATCGCCCTGATGTTCAGCTAACCAGCAGCACCCAGTCATGAACCTCTACCACGCCGCCGAAACCCTGCTCGTACCGTTGATCGTGCTGGTCTGCGCGCTCTCCGTGCTGGCGCGCTACGCGCCGCGCACGCGCGAGCGGGTCAAGGCGTGGCTGGCGGCGAGCCTGGGCGGCAGCGCCGCCAACGGCTGGCGCCAGCGCGCCGTGGCATGGCTGGCACCGCAGGCCGCGGCCGGCTGCGCCAGCGGCTGCGACAGCGGCGGGTGCAATACCTGCGACTCCAGCACGGCGCAGGGCGAGCATCCGGCGCCCGGCAAACAGGCCGGCGAGCAGGTCATCCGTTTCGTGGCCAAGCGCTGAAATACCCTCAAGACCCATCGCGAACCCTCTTGCCGGTCCACGCAGAAACGGGTACGCCCTGGGTTCGCCGGGGCTGAATCCCGGCTTTTCCCGCCTCCTTTCCCCCTCCCCCTGCGCCGTCTTTCTCTACCCGCCAGGAAGCCTGGGCCAGGCAGTCTCCACGATGTTGCGCCAAGGTCCAGGCTCTCATGCACGAGCAGTTGCCGGATTCCCACCGCGTTACGGTATTTTCCCGAATGCCAGGCCAACCTCTGCTTGCTTGTGCAGTGCGCCGGCAATGACAACGACGCCCGGCAGATAAGCATGCCGGGCGCCGCGTCAAAGCCGAGAAGGCGTACAGGAAGACCTGGCCCTCGTATCAGATCACCGTTCCCGGAATCGTGATTGAGATCGGCTGCAACTCGGGGCCTGCCGTGCAGGTTGCCGTCACGGAGAAGTCGCCAAGCGCCAGGGGCGTCACTACGATCTGCGCGGCATCGACGCCAGGCCCGAACGTCACGTTTGCGCTGCTGGTCCAGCTCCAGCCGGTGCAGTTGAGGGACGGGCTTGCCGCACCGAAGAACATCAGCTTGGCGCTGACTGGAATGGGCACCGGCAGCGACAGCAGCAGCTTCAGGGGCTGCGGCCCGCTATACACCAGCGCCCATTTCGGCTGCTCCGTCACCGTCAGGCTGGCCTTGGGCGTACTGGATATCTTGGAACTTGCAGCCGTCACCAGCAACTGGCTCTGCACGGTGGGCTTGCCAATCACGATATTGCTGCTCACCACGGCTTGCCGCGTGGCCGGAGTCGCGGAGACGGACAGTGTCGGGGAAGCGATCGCATAGCTCCAGGTGCCGTCGAAGTCCGCGGTGGAATCATGTGAGTCGCTGCGGATCACGCGGGCGCCAAAGGTCTGCGGATAGCCATTGAGCACGGTCAGCGTACTGATCGGCGTCCCCCCCTGCGACAGTTCGAGCTGGTACGTGTAGCTGGTGTTCTTCTGCACCGTCACCAGCATTTGCCCGCTGACAGGACTGCCGTTGGGCGCGGTGACCGACACGGTGACCGTGCCGACCGCTTCGGTCGTATCAGAGCTGTTGACCCCCTTGAGCGAAGCCGAGTTCTGCGTGGCACTGACTTGCACGTTGGAAATCGAACTGGCCCAGGCCCAGTCATGCACGGCCGCGCTGACGTCGTTGCCGTTGCCATCGACCAGCTTCGCCGTGACTGGCTGCACCTGGCCGTCGACCAGCGACAGGACCGGATTCGACAACGCCAGGTTGTAGCTGACGGTGCCCGGCTCCACGGTCACCGTCGCGGTCTGTGCGGGCAACTGCGTGGTGGTGTTGTCGGCCGCCTTGACGCTGGCGACCACCTGGATGGTGGCCGTACCCACCGCCACGCCCGTCACGGTGGCGCTGCCGCTTGCAGCGGCGGCAGGGACCACGGTGGCCACTGTATCGACTGACGAAGTCCAGGCAAAGGCGGTGGACGAGGTCACGTCCGTGCCCTTGCTGTCCACCACCGAGGCTGACATCGAAATGCTGCGTCCCACGCCCACCTGTCCCGAGGTCATCGTGAGCGTTACCGAGTATTTCAGCGGTGTCGTATCGGCCGCGGTGCTCGCCGTGCTGGGCGCGGCTGAATTTCCGCCGCCGCCCCCGCCACCGCAACCCGCCACCAGCAATGCCATGGCGCCACAGGCCAGCCATGCTGGCCACCTCTTGGTGTTTGTCATGATGTCTCCCCCGTATGGCGTCCTGTCCGCGGGCCATGCCGAACAAGGCAAAGGCGCAGGTGCCGAATCTCGTTTTCCGGACGCGCCAGCTGGGAAAATGGCGGAATCTCTGGTCACGTCGCTTACCAGACTAGTCAGGATGCGCGGACTGCTGTACCAGCCATACGGTTGAGGGTTCGAGGCTTATGTGCGGCAGCGCTCATCCCCGCGCCGCCATCCGTCAGGGTGAAATGCGAAACGCGCACCTTTGCGGCTCAGGCCCGAAGACGACGCGGCGGCGCCCTTGACGCCCGCGCGTCAACTCGACTACTCTTGCCAGATGCTTGCCGCTTCGCTGGCGACAGGCATGCAACGCAAGTGATCAGCGCAACCACGGAAGCCGCGCCATCCGGACCGCTTCCCGCACCGCACGCAATGCACCAAGCCACCTGCTCCCACCGCCAGGCCGCCGATGCTTCCAGCATCGCCGCAGCCGTGCGCGTGCCGGCAGCAGGCCGTGTGCCGGGCACCGCTCCGGCGCTATCGGCGCCGCATCTCTCCTCCTCGCTACTGCTAGACCTACCGATCGGTTGCCGGGCCTAGTGCCTCGTGGCAGTTCGGCAGCCTCGCGCCACCCTTTTTCCGCCATTGCGCTTTAGCGCTCTGGCCTATTGTGTCTTGCATCTTCCCGCGAGGAAGGAGAACCGTCATGATGTTGTGCAACCCCGCCGCCAAGTACCGCCCCGCCATCGCCGTCGAAATCGCCGACCGCACCTGGCCCGACCAGCGCATCACGCGCGCGCCGATCTGGATGAGCACCGATCTGCGCGATGGCAACCAGGCCCTGATCGAGCCGATGAACCCGCAGCGCAAGCTCCGTTTCTTCGAGCAACTGGTGAAGATCGGCCTGAAGCAGATCGAGGTGGCGTTCCCCTCGGCATCGCAGACCGATTTCGATTTCGTGCGAATGCTGATCGAGGAAGACCGCATTCCGGATGACGTGACCATCGTGGTGCTGACGCAGGCGCGCGAGGACCTGATCCGCCGTACCATCGATTCCGTGCGCGGCGCGGCTCGCGCCGTGGTGCATCTCTACAATCCCATCGCTCCCGCGTTTCGCCGCATCGTGTTCGGTGCCAGCCGCGAGGAGGTCAAGGAGATCGCCCTGGAGGGCACGCGGCTGATCAAGGCGTTGACCGATGCCATGCCCGAGACGGCATGGAGCTACGAATACTCGCCGGAAACCTTCAGCATGACCGAACTGGATTTCTCGCTCGAGGTCTGCGATGCGGTGTCCGCGATCTGGCAACCGAGCGCTGCGCGCCCCCTGATCCTGAACCTGCCGACCACGGTGGAATGCAGCACGCCCAATATCTTCGCCGACCAGGTCGAATGGATGCACCGCCATCTCGCAAGGCGCGCTGACATCGTGCTGTCGGTCCATCCGCACAATGACCGCGGTACCGCCGTGGCTGCCGCCGAGCTGGCCGTGATGGCCGGCGCGGATCGCGTGGAAGGTTGCCTGTTTGGCAACGGCGAGCGTACCGGCAATGTGGACCTGGTCACGCTGGCGCTGAATCTCTACACGCAGGGCGTGGACCCTGCGCTCGATTTTTCCGATATCGACGAAGTGCGCCACTGCGTGGAGCATTGCAACCAGCTCCCGGTGCATCCGCGGCACCCCTATGTGGGCGACCTCGTCTTCACCGCGTTCTCGGGCTCGCACCAGGACGCGATCCGCAAAGGCTTCGCCCAGCAAAAGCCTGACGAGATCTGGGAAGTGCCCTACCTGCCGATCGACCCGGCCGACCTTGGCCGCAGCTACGACGCGGTGATCCGCGTCAACAGCCAGTCCGGCAAGGGCGGCATGGCCTACCTGCTGGAACAGGTGCATGGCATCTATATGCCGCGGCGCCTGCAGATCGAGTTCAGCCGCGCGGTGCAGGCAATGACCGACGAAAGCGGGCTCGAAGCCAGCGCCGACGACCTCTACGGCTTGTTCCAGCGCGAGTATCTCGAACACGCCGCGCCGTTGCGCTATGTGGG
Source organism: Cupriavidus sp. 01L45 (assembly GCF_056399885.1). Classification (NCBI taxonomy): domain Bacteria; kingdom Pseudomonadati; phylum Pseudomonadota; class Betaproteobacteria; order Burkholderiales; family Burkholderiaceae; genus Cupriavidus; species Cupriavidus sp. 01L45. The sequence goes on from NZ_JBFTSG010000003.1 coordinate 93,317, forward strand.
CCACCAGATGGTGTCCGATAGCGAAGGCCAGGTGGAGATCGAAGTGGCATTGCTGCGCGACGGCGAGTCCGTCAGCGTGCGCGGCCGGGGTAACGGCCCGATCGATGCGTTCGTCGGCGCCTTCGCCGGCGCGCTCGATGCGCCGGTACGTGTGATGGATTACCACGAGCACGCGCTGTCGTCCGGCGCTAATGCCGCCGCGGCTTGCTATGTGGAAGTGCGTGTTGGCGATTCCGCCACCGGCTTCGGCGCCGGCATCGATGCCAATATTGTCACGGCGTCGCTCAAGGCTGTGGTGTCCGGCGTGAACCGCCACCTGCGCGCCACCAGTCAGTCGCAACGCGAGGAAGCCCTGGCCGGCTGAGGTCCACCGAGGAAAAACCGGTGTGCCCCGCCCCCACGGGGCACACCCGGAAAGACGCCCTTGGCGGGACGCCCACGACATGCTCGTTGCTTGACTGTGTGCACAGCGTAAGGGGCGCCGGTGCCGGTTGCCACGAATATTTGCGCATGTCCTTAGAACCCCGGAGCGCGATTGGAAATGCGAAAGTCCGGCGGCTTGCCCACGATCCCGCCTGACAACCAGACAGCGGCTGTGGCGACGCTGCGACGCACATGCACACGCGCGCCGCCGATGCAGTGCTTCTTGCTTTCGGTCAAGGCTTGGCTGGGAACCCTACGCCACACTGAGCGTGAAGTTTCCCTACTACACGAGCCAACCATCATGAAGAAGCGTCTGTCCACCCGCCTTTCCACAACCGTTGTTGCTGCCATCGCCCTGCTCGGCAGCGTTGCCGCGGCGCCCGCCATGGCAGCGTCCGACGAAACCCAGGGCAACTGGATGGTGCGCCTGCGCGCCACCTATCTGGACATGGCCGACAAGTCGGACCCGATCGGCGGCGTTGGCGCATCGGACCGCATCACCGTCAACAACAAGTGGATCCCGGAACTCGACGTCACCTACTTCTTCACACCACACATCGCCGCGGAACTGGTGCTGACCGTGCCGCAGAAGCAGAACGTCTACCTCGATGGCAACAAGATCGGTTCCTTCACCCACCTGCCGCCGACGCTGCTGGTGCAATATCACTTCATCCCCAACGGTACCTTCCGCCCCTATGTGGGCGCGGGCCTGAACTTCACGCGGATCTGGGGCGCCGACATTGCCAACAACTCGCTATCGCTCGACAGCTGGAGCGTGGCGCCTGCCTTGCAGATCGGCATGGACTACAAGCTCACCAAGAACTGGTTCCTCAATGCCGACATCAAGAAGGTGTGGCTGTCGAGCGACGTCAAGGCGGCCGGCGTCAAGGTCTCGAACGTGAGCCTGGATCCGTGGCTGTTCAGCATGGGTGTGGGCTACCGCTTCTAAACACCTCGAACACATCGAACACATCGAGCCCTTCGGACGCCTCGGACGCCTCGGACGCTTTAACCGGGCTTCCAGGCGCGCGCGGCAGATCCCCCGTCAGGCCCTCGCCTGACGGGGGATCTGCCGCAATGCATCGCGATTCAAGCCGTAGAAGCGCGCGACCACGGCCATCTCGGAGCCGGCGCTGAGCAGCGCTTGCGCCGACCGCCGGCGGTGCAAGACCTGCGGGATGTTGGCGAGGAAGACGCTCGTCACCTCCGGGTCGAATTGCGTGCCTGACCCAGCCGAGACGATGGATAGCGCATCGTCGTCCGTCATGCAGGGGCGATAGCAACGCGCCTCGGTCATCGCGTCAAAGGCATCGGCAACCGCCACGATGCGAGCTGCCAGCGGGATCTCCTGGCCGGCCAGCCCACACGGATAGCCCGTGCCGTCAAAGCGCTCATGGTGGTGATGCGCGACCTGCGATGCGAGCCGCATCAGGGCATTCGAACTACCCGCAAGTAGGTTCGCGCCGATCTCGGCGTGGCGCTCGATCACCTGTCTCTCTTCGGGAAGCAACTTGCCGGGCTTGAGCAGCACGGCGTCCGGGATGGCGAGCTTGCCGACGTCGTGCGCCGGCGTGGCGAGCCGAATGCGCTCGCACTCCTCGGCACGCAGTCCGACCATTTCCGCAAGGCCGGCCGCAATCGTCGCGGTGCGAACCAGATGGCCAGAGGCATGCGGATAACGCAAGCAGCCTGCCAGCGTCAGGCTGGCCAGCGTGACGACCGCATGGTGGTTCGTAGTCATAGTTCTGAAGTGGTGCAGATCGCAACGGCACCGGCATGGCCAGGTGGATGCCATGCCGGGCAATCGCGGCATTCGCCGCATGACGGCGAATGGCATCTGGCAAAGCGCGAGATTCTATGCCTGGACTGGCATATCGCCAATAGGCAATAGCCGGTTATCGCCAGGGATCCGGTGAAACACGCGTGGCGGGCCAACGGCGCGGTGAGCGGGAACAGGGAATGCGATGGACCGCCAGTGCGAACGTACGCCAGCTCGCACGTCGATGAGAGCGCGGCACAAGAAGAAAGGCCCCGCATCACGGGGCCCCCTTGCATTGCAGCTTTCCCGAAGAAGCCCGCCTAGCGGAACGCCGGTTCGTCGAAGCTACGCAGCTTGCGCGAGTGCAATTGTTCGGCACCACCTTCGCGCAGGATACGAATCGCTTCCAGCCCGATCGACATATGCTGGCTCACCCGCTGCCGGTAGAACGCATTCGCCATGCCCCGCAGCTTGAGCTCACCGTGCAGCGGCTTGTCGGACACGCACAGCAGCGTGCCGTATGGCACCCGCAGGCGGAAGCCGTTGGCCGCGACCGTGGCGCTCTCCATGTCGATGGCGATGGCACGTGACTGGTTGAAGCGGGCGTACAGCGCCTTGGACTTCAGCTCCCAGTTGCGGTCGTCGGTGGAAACCACCGTGCCGGTGCGCATGCGGGTTTTCATTTCATTGCCGGACAAGCCCGTCACTCGCACCACGGCCTCCTGCAGCGCGACCTGGATTTCGGCGATGGGAGGTACCGGTACCCACGGCGGCAGGTCATGATCGAGCACGTGATCGTCGCGCACATAGGCGTGCGCCAGCACGTAGTCGCCCAGTTGCTGCGAGCGGCGCAGGCCGCCGCAGTGGCCGACCATCAGCCAGCAGTGCGGACGCAGCACGGCAAGGTGGTCGGTCATGGTCTTGGCGTTGGACGGGCCCACGCCGATATTGACCAGCGTGACACCGAGCTTGTCCTCGCGCACCAGGTGATAGGCGGGCATCTGCGGCAGCGCGCGCGGACGCTGGGCGTCGTCGGGCTCGGCCGCGCCGCGCTCCTGGATCACGTCGCCGGGTTCGACGAAGCGCACGTAGCCATCGGCGCCCTGCGCATCTTCGGCCCCCATCAGCGAGCGGCCGAGCGCGATGAATTCATCGACGTAGCGCTGGTAGTTGGTGAACAGCACGAAGCGCTGGAAGTGCTGTGGCGCGGTGCCGGTGTAGTGGTAGAGACGCTGCAGCGCCAGGTCCACGCGCTCGCCGGGGAACATCGAGAGCGGCCAGGCCTCGCCCGCCACCGGCTCATAGGTACCGTTGGCGATGGCATCGTCGATGCGGCTCAGCTCGGGCAGCACGAAGGAGGCTTCCAGCTCGCGCGCCTGGGTGTAGCTGATGTCCGTGGTGGAGGCTTCGATGACGAAGGGCAGCGGGATCGGGCGCCGGCTCACGCCGACCACCACGGGCACGCGGTGGTAGCGTATCAGGCGCTCGATCTGGTCCCGGTAGTAGTCCGCCAGCAGTTCGGGCCGGGTGACCGTGGTGCCGTACACGCCGGGGTAGGCGACCGTGCCCCAGGATGGGCGGCTGTCGGTGACCATGGTTTCGAGATTGACCGAGATGCCGAGGTAGGGGTAACAGGCATGTGCCGCTGACGGCAGTGGCTGTCCCTTGGCAAAGGCATCGAAGCGCGCGCGGATGGCGCCGACCGAGGCATCGTAGATTTCACGGATGCGGGCCAGCGCGGCATCGGCATCGCTGAACTCGGCCAGCTGATCGGCCGGATGGGCGGAAGAGAAGATCGAGGCATTCATGGTGTCCATGATACCCCGCCACAGCATGGTAGCAACATGGCCTGTCGCAAATTGACGGGCCTGCGCGCGCTCGCTACACTGCCAGCAGTCTTTCGCGGCCTCGGGCCGCACTCGCCTCGAGACGCCCCCCCACAAGAAGGGCAGCGCCGAGTTGCAGTATGTGCTTGCATGGGGAGCCCTGATGGAAATCCGCAATCTGCTGCCAGAAGAAACCGAGGCAGCCAGACAACTCCTTGCGGCCAACGGGTGGGCACACCGGGTCGCCAATACGGAACGCTTCGCCCGCCTGATCGCCAACTCGCAACGGGTGGTGGTGGCGGTGGATAACGGTGAAGTCGTAGGTTTCGCGCGTGCCTTGTGCGACGACATCTCCAACGGCTATCTGTCGATGGTCGCGGTGGCACCGAGCCATCGCCGGCGCGGCATCGGGCGCGCCCTGGTGCGCCAGATCGTCGGCAACGATCCCGACATCACCTGGGTGCTACGCGCCGGACGCTCGTCCGAGGCGGCCTTCTTCGGCCAGCTAGGCTTCGTGCCTTCGCTGGTGGCCATGGAGCGCCGGCGCACCTGAGTGGCGCAAGGCGGCCGCCAAACACCTCACACGCAACGCCATGGCTTCTTCCACCGGTTGGTTTCATTGGGCATTGCTGTCGGCTGTTTTCGCCGCGCTGACGGCGATCTTTGCCAAGATCGGGCTTGAGGGCATTAATTCCGACCTCGCCACCCTGGTGCGCACCGCGGTGATCATCGTGGTGCTGAGCATCTTCGTGGTGCTGACGGGCAAGTGGAGCAACCCGCTCGCGCTGCCGCCCCGGACCTGGATCTTCCTGGTCCTGTCGGGACTGGCCACCGGCGCCTCCTGGGTGTGCTACTTCCGGGCACTGAAGATCGGCGATGCCTCGAAGGTGGCGCCGGTGGACAAGCTCAGCCTGCTGCTGGTGGCGGTGTTCGCCGTGATCTTCCTCGGCGAACGCCCCAGCCTGCGCGAGTGGGCCGGCATCGCTCTGGTGGGCGCCGGCGTGCTGGTGCTCGGGTTCAAGCGCTGAGCGGCGCCCGCGCCGCCCGGATTCCTCACCGGTCCGCGGCGCCGGCACGAAGATACGACAGCACCGGTGCCAGTTGCGGCAGCGCCGGCGCCTGCTGACAGGCGAGTGCACCAGCACACCACGGATAGGGCAGCCGCGCCAGCCAGCCGTCGAGCACGGGTTGCGCGGTGTCGGAGGGCAATACTTCCATGGCCTCGATCACGATGGCGAGGGCTTGCACGCGCGGCTTGCCCGGCCCGGAGAATTCCCATGCGTAGCTGCCGCAGCCCACACGTACGCCGCCGGTGGCCTTGTCGGTCATGCCGACCAGCCAGTCGCAGGCATAGCGCTGCGCATCCGCTGCGGGCTGGGCTTCGGCCAGGCAAAACGTGTAGACATTGTCGTAGCTCTGGCCAAAGCGCCGCACCAGCACATCGCTGATGGCGGCCAGGCCTTCGCTGCGCGCGGGGAAGGCGATGGCCGCGGACTTGACCGTCATCTCCAGCGTGGCATCGGCGGCGAAGGCCTGCGCCATCAGGTGGGGACGGTTTTCGTCCTTGGCGCGGATATAGGTGCGGATCAGCGCCTGGGGGTCGAGGGAGCCGGGAAGTCCCGAAGCGGCGGTTGCGTTCATGCTGTGCCTTGCGTACGTCCGCGCATGGCCGTGGGCCGGGGCGTGGCGAAAGTTGAGTGGGTGCCGGCATGGTAGCCCGTCTGTGGCGCCCGGGGCGCTGCGGCCCTGCCGCCAGCAAGGTTGACCTAGGGCGCGCCCCGCCCCATCCAACACATCCGATGCGCAGCGCCTAGCCCGGCAAGCTGCCGTATGCGGTTGGCTGCCAGGCCATGCCGTGCAGGTGGATCGCACGGCAAGGCGGCACGCATGGCTTACTCGGGCTGGATGTTCGCGGCCTTGATGATGCGGCCCCACTTGGCCGATTCCTGCGTCTGGAACCTCGCCAGTTCCGCCGGCGTGCTGGTGAACACTTCAGTACCGGTGGACTGGTAGAAATTGGCCGCGGTGTCACTCCTGGCGGCCTTTACCATCAGCGCGTTGAGCTTGTCCACCACCGGCTGCGGCGTTTTGGCCGGCGCGTAGGCGGCGAACCAGTAGCTCATCTCATAACCCTTGACGCCCGCCTCGTCGATGGTCGGCACATTGGGCGCAAGCGGCGAGCGGGTCTTGCCCGACACGCCCAGCGCCTTGAGCTTGCCGCTCTTGACCTGGGGTAGTCCGGTGGCGGTATCGGTGATCATCATCTGGATCTGGTTGCCCAGCAGATCCGTGACCGCGAGCGGATTGCTCTTGTAGGGCACGTGCAGCAATTGCACATGCGCCATCTGCTGGAACAGCTCGCCCGCGATACGCGAGGACGAGCTGCCGCTGCCGAAACTGAGCTTGCCCGGCTCCTTCCTGGCCAGCGCGATGAAGTCTCCCACGCTATTGACCGGCAACTGCGGGTTGACCACCATGATCTGGCCGCCACGGCCCAGTGCTGTCACCGGAACGTAGTCCTTGACCGGATCGTAAGGCAGCTTCTTGAACAGGTGCTCGTTGGCCGCATGCGTAGTGTTGCTGGTGATCAGCACGGTATAGCCGTCGGGGCTGGCCTTGGCCACGTCGCTGGCGGCGATAAAGCCGTTGGCGCCGGGCTTGTTGTCGACCACCACCGTTACCTTGGCATCCAGCGTGATGGCCTGGCCGATCGCGCGGGCTAGCTGGTCCGTCGCGCTGCCGGCGGCGAAAGGCACCACGAAGCGGATCGGCTTGTCCGGGAACTCCGCGTGCGCCGGGCCGGCCAGCAGCACGAGCGCGGCGGCGGCGATGCCGGTGACCGCCTTCAGGACGGAAGCGGGCTTGGTGTATGCGGACATCTTGGGTCTCCTGTTCGAATCTCGAATCGTTTTGATTTGTGATACGTGGTTTGTGGTTTGTCGCTTGCGGTCTGGATCCGGCGTTTCAGCCGGCGCCGGCCAGGCGCGGGGGCAAGGGAATTTCCAGTTGCAGCAGCAGGAAGGACAGCGCCTTGCCGTGCGTGTCCAGGTTGAGTGCATCGTTGACGCCGCCGTCGAGCACGCCGTCGATGACGAAGTTCATCGCCTGCAGCGAGGGCACCAGGTAGCGTCTGACCGCAGACGGCCGCCGGTAGCTGAACAGTGCCGCCACGGCGTCTTCGGTGACATGGGCGGCGAGATGGTCGAAGTCGCGCGGGTCGTAGGCGATCACGCTGATATTGGAGCGATCGCCCTTGTCGCCCGTGCGTCCGTGCGCAAGCTGATAAAGCGCGATGGTGGCTGCAGCGGCAGCCGGCGTGGCGGTATTGGAGGTGGTGGCGTTCATGGCAGCAGAGTGTGGCTTGCGGTGACGGCGCTGCGCGGCACCAGGCAGGACATGGCATTCAGGCGCGCGCGCAGCGCGGTGCGCACGCCACCGCCGCCGGCGGGTCCGCAGGTATAGAGCGCATTGACCTCGCGCAGCAGCGTTTCCGCCACGGACTTGTCCTCATGCGCCAGCGCGGCGCGCAGACGCACGTCCCGCGCCTGCGCCTCGCCGGCTTGCGGCTGTTGCAGCAGGCGGCCGCCATCGTCGGCGAACACGCTCAGCACGCCGATCAGGTCGAAGCGGATCGGCGCCGCGTGGCCCAGCAGGTCCATGCGCTTGCGCACGATCTCCGCAGCCAGGCGCGCGCGCGCCGCGGCGTTGGGGCCGGCGTACGAAATCTCGCCTTCGGCGATCCAGCCGCCTTCGTAGAACAGGTTGGCCTTGAGTTGTCCGGGCCGCTCGCGGCCGCGCACATTGCGCACGGCCACGCGGTCGGGGCCGACCTGCTCGACCGTGGCCGCGCTGATATCGGCGATCACGTCGGGCGTGAGATAGGCGGCAGGGTCATGCACCTCGTACAGCAACTGTTCCTTGACCGTGCGCAGGTCCACGCAGCCGCCGGTATCCGCCGCCTTGCCCACCTCGATATTGCCGTCTTCATCCAGGCGCACGATGGGATAGCCGACGGCGTGCACATCCGGCACGTCCTTCATGCCGGGATCGGCGAAATAGCCGCCGGTGACTTGCGCCCCGCATTCGAGCAGGTGGCCTGCCATGGTGGCGCGCGCCAGGCGATCCCAGTCCTGCCATGACCAGCCGAAATGCGCCATGGCCGGGCCGACCGCCAGGGCGGGATCGGCCACGCGGCCGCACACCACCACCTGCGCGCCGGCGGCCAGCGCATCGGCAATGCCCTGCGCCCCGATGTAGGCGTTGGCGCAAACGAAGCGCGCCTCGGGAAAATCAGGGCCGACGATCTGGCGCAGGACGGCGCGGCCGGCCTCGTGCGAAAGATCGTCGCCCTCCACCACCGCCACCCGCGGCGGCGCCAGGCCAAGCTCCGCCGCCAGTGCGCCCACGCGCTGCGCGGCGGCATGCGGATTGGCCGCGCCGAAATTGCCGACGATGGGAATGCCATTGGCCAGGCACAGCCCCAGCACGGGCGCCAGCAGCGCGTCGAGCAGCGGTTCATAGCCATGGGCGGGGTTGCCGCGGCGCGCCAGCTGGGCCAGCGCCAGCGTGCGCTCGGCCAGCGTCTCGAACATCAGCACGGCCGGACCGCCCGCTGCGATCAGGGACCGCACCACGGGCAGGGCGGCGTCGGTGCGGTCGCCGGAGAAGCCGGCGCCTGAGCCAATCAGCAGAGGAGCGGTCATAGGATGGAAGCCCGTTGATGGCCTGAGAAAAGCTTGGGTGATGAAGAAGTACGAGCCCCGATGAGCACGTCCGATGAAGTCATTCTAGACGTGTCATCCTCAACTAAAAAATGGATAATTTGGATTAATCTATCGTTTTTTCAGCTGAATTGGGCGCCTGCCAATGAACCTCTCGGTCAAACACCTGCGCGCCTTCGTGGCCTTGGTCACGCACCGCAACTTCACGCGCGCCGCGCAGGCCTGCCACCTGTCGCAATCGGCCTTCAGCGCACTTATCCAGACGCTGGAGGAACAGGCCGGTACGCGGCTGTTCGAGCGCACCACGCGGCATGTGGAACTGAGCGTGGAAGGCCGGCGCTTCGAGGAAGTGGCCACGCGCCTGCTGGCGGATTTCGAGACCGCCTTCGCGGAACTGCGCGACCACGCCGAACGCCGCAAGGGGCGGGTTTCGATTGCAGCGCTGCCCTCATTGGCCGCGGGCGACCTGCCGCCGATCCTCGCGGCCTTCCACCAGCGCTATCCCGGCATTGCCATCGAGCTGTTCGACCTGCTGGCGGACGGCTGCATCGACCTGGTACGGCGAGGCCGCGCGGACTTCGCGCTGGCGCCCGCCCCGGCGCAGGACGGCGACCTGCGCATCGAGCCCCTGGTGACGGACAGCTTCCACCTGGTTTGCCCGGCGGACCATCCGCTGGCGCGCCGCCGGCGGGTGGCCCCGCAAGCGCTTGCGGGCCTGCCCTTTATCCAGCTCTCGCGTACCAGCAGCGTGCGCCAGCACCTGGACGCCGCGCTCCATCCGCTCAAGCTTAACGGGGTGATGGAAGTAGAACACCTCGCCACCGTAGCCGCACTGGTAGCGGCGGGGCTCGGCGTGACGGTGGTGCCCGCGCTGGCGCTGTTCCAGTTCCAGCAAGAAAGCCTGGCGATCCGGCCCCTGCAATTACCCTCCCTGGTACGCGAGATATGCCTGGTGCGGCTGAAAGAGAGAGGAGACTCGGTAGCGGCAGCGGCGATGATTGAAGCCTTGCAAGCGCATTTCAGGAAAGGCGGAAGCGGCTAGGCTGCAGCGACGATGCTCTAACGGCAACAGCCTGGCCAAGACCAAAGGCGAATGTGGAACTCGCGCCTGACAAGCAAAGCCTGACGGACCGAAGCAACGCAGAGAAAAGCGCCACCGCCAGATCAACGACCTGGTGTAGCCGTGTGGAGCGCCCCCAAGGGCGGGCCGCACCAACCCGCGATGCGAAGCGAGCCGTCAAGGTGTACCAGGCCGTATGGGGCGCCTCGTCGGCAGGCAAAAAGAGCGGAAAAGAGGGACCCATGTTTGAGTATCGCCTTAAGGCGATGCGAGTTTGGGTCCCGGCCGCTCTTTTTGTCTGCCGACGAGGGGGGGTCGCCCCATCCGGCGCGCCTTCTTTGCCTACTTTCTTGGCAAGACAAGAAAGTAGGTCGCCCCCCGCAGGGGGGTGAAACCGCCTTTGACTTTTAAGCCTTTGAAGTTGAAGTTGAAGTTAAGGCATCCATCAAAAATGCGCCAAATACCCCCCATCCACCGCCAACACATGCCCAGTAACATAAGAAGCCGCCGGCGAAGCCAAAAACACCGCCGCCCCCGCCACCTCCTCCGGCTGCCCCCACCTCCCCAACGCAGTCCTCTGCCGCAACCACTCGGCAACGCTAGCGTCATCGACCATAGGCTGATTAGGTTCGGTAGCAAAATACCCCGGCGCAATGGCATTGACAGTCACACCATCCCGCCCGAGATCCGCCGCCATTGCCCGGGTAAGCGCATCCAGCCCCCCCTTGGTAGCGGGATAGAGCACGTCATTGGCACGCGCCACCTGCCCCGCGATCGAGCTGACATTGACAATGCGTCCATAGCCGCCGCGCCGCATCAGTTGCGCGGCGTGCCGGCACAAGGCATACGGCGCCACCAGGTTGGTCTCCAGCATCTCGCGCAGATCCGCCGCGTCCAGATGCGCCATATTGCTGCGCTTGCGCGCGCCGGCGTTGTTGACCAGGATATCGAGGCGGCCGTGCACGGCGTCGACGTGGGCAAAGGCAGCGTCGACCGCCGCTTCGTCGGTAATGTCTAGCACCAGTGGCTCGGCGCTGCCGCCGTGCCGGGCGAGCTCGGCCGCGGCGGCATGCACGCGCTCGGCATTGCGCGCCGCAACGATCACGTGCGCGCCGGCTTGCGAAAGGGCGGCGGCAATCGCCAGGCCCAGGCCTTGCGCGCCGCCGGTGACCAGCGCCACGCGGCCTTGCAGGGAAAAAAGTGAGGTAGCCATCCGGCGACTATACCGCAGCGCGCCGGCGGGGCGCTGCGGCCGGACCCTTCGCTCAGCGGATCAGTTTGCCCGTCGACGACACGATCGACATCTCCACGAATGACGACCCGGTATGCCGCGTCGGGCTATAGCTGATCAGGATCCCGCCCAGGTCAAAGTCGCGCAGGCTCTCCAGCGCGCCGACCAGCCGCTCGCGGGTCAGATCCGGCCCCGCGCGACGCAAGCCCTCCACCAGCACCTTGGCCGACATAAAGCCCTCCATGCCGGCATTGCTGGGCTCCACGCCTTGCTGCCGGGCCTGGCTGCGATATTCGCTGGCAATGCTCATCTGGCTGGAATTGGTGCCCGGCACCACCTGCGTGATGATCAGCCCGCGCGCGTCCTCGCCCAGCTCCTTGATGAAGGAATCGGCCGCGTTGTTGGACAGCGTGACGAACTGCGCCTGGCTGCCGCCGCGGCGCAGTTCCTTGATCAGGCGCGCGGCCTCGGAGCCTGAGCCGATCACCAGCACGGCCTGCGGATTCGCCTTGTTGATGGCGGTGACGCCAGCCTGGATATCGCCCATTGGGCGGGCAAACGAGGCGCTTGCGGCAGGCTGTACGCCGCGCGCCTGCAGCGCGGTGCTGAAGCCCTCGAACACGTCCTGGCCAAAGCCGTCATTGGCGTAGAAGATGGCGATGCGGGTCATGCCCGTGGTGGCAAGATGGTTGATCGCGCGGGCGACTTCATCCTGGTATTTGGCGCGCACGTTGAATACGTAGCGGCTGACCGGACGATGCAGCGTGATGGCGCCGGTAAGCGGTGCCACCAGCGGCACCTTCTCGGCCTGGATGATGGGCAGGATGCTTTCGTTCTGCGGCGTGCCGCGCACCATGAAGAGCGCGAACACCTTGTCCTCCTGGACCAGCTTGCGCACATTGTCGGGGGTGCGCTTGGCATCGAAGCCGTCGTCGTAGGTCACCAGCTCGATCCGGCGGCCTCCCACGCCGCCGTTGGCGTTGACCGTCTTCAGGTAGACCTGCGCCCCGGCGATCTGCTCCTTGACCGAGCCCGCCACCGGCCCTGTCACGCCGGCCGACTGCCCGATCCGGATCGCGGTCTTGCTGACCCCCGGCTCCGCCTGCGCCACCGGCGCGCCCAATCCCAGCGCCGCGGCCAGCAGGCCGCACGCGATCCATTTTGTTTTCATCTCCGACCCCTCGTTCGCTTACGAATCTTTTGCTTTGTCATGCGCGCCACGAATGGGCGCGGCGACAAGCAAATTACCTCAAAGCGGCGCCATTCTGCAAATCGCTGTTGCAAAAGTCATCACAGCGGCATCGAACGGCAGCTCGGGAAGGAATCGGGTATGGCAGGGAAAAGCAGGGTCGGAGCGCACAAGGGCAGGCGGCCCGCAGGCCGCCATGCCCCCGCATTGGCCGGTCCCCGTTCAGGGGAAGGCGGGTATGGCCGGGTCCATCCCGGCGAAGCGGGCTTCCGGATGGGACTGTTGCAGCAGCGCTTCGATTTCCTCAACGCGGCCACGCGGTACGTCCACCATCAGCAGGATCTTGCCTTCCTCAATGTCTTTCTCGAAGGTCTTGTGCCGGCTGTTGGGCGCTGAGCAGCCGATCATGCTGGACGCCCAGGCGCCGAACACCGCGCCGAGCACTGCCAGCACACCGACCAGGCCCCATTGCGGGGTCTCGCTGACGATGGGAAACAGGGCGACCAGTGCCCCGGCCACGATGCCGATGCCGCCGCCAACCATCAGGCCCATTTCCGCAGCATGCACGATGTCGGAAGTCTGGAACAGGTTGGCTTCATGCAGGCCAGTCATATCGGCGCCATCGCGCGCGATGAAGTGGATATGACTGTTCTCGACGCGAGCCAGCAGCAGATCGTCCATGGTGCGGCGGGCGCTCGCCAGATCGGGCAACAACCAGAAGATGCGTTTGCGCATGACTCTCTCCTCGCTTCAGGCCGTTTCGCGGCCATTTCGGGTCATCCCGGCAGCGGTGTGCATGCGGAGTCGCCTTCACGCAGTCACGGAAAACATGGAGGTGGAGGTGCATCCGTATCCGCCCAGGGGACGGGGTAACTCATTTGTACGCCAGTCGCGCGGCAAGCGCAAGGCGATGACCACGGCATGCCTACCGCGCATCACGTGGCGTCTCATCCGTCGAATTCGCGCATGTCACCAGCCCTCAGAAAGTGATTGGCAGGCGCACCGTGACCTGCAGATCCGGGGTATCGCGCGTCAGTCCCGCGCCGACCGATACATTCAGCGTATAGCGGCTGTTGAAGCGATACGAATAACCCACCAGCAAGGTGCCCTGCGTGATGCGCACCGAGCCGGGCACGGTCTGGCCATTTTGCTTGGTCGGCCAGATGATGCTCTGGTCGTAGCCGATACTGAACGACGCATGCTCGTTGAGCGACAGGCCCATGCCGAAGTTAAAGCCAAAGATATCGCCCGGCGCGATCTTGCCGAGATTCTCCTGCTGCCCGTTGAGCACGGTGCGGCTGACATTGTCCCGCGCGAAGTTGTGCAGGTAGCTGAAGGTACCGAAGAACACCGCCGGATCCGTGGGCAGCAGCCACGTAATGCCCGGCTGTATCGCCTGGAAGCCGGTGCCGGTGGGCAGCCCGAGCGGCAAGCCCGTGCCGGTTGTATTGCCCACGCAACGTGTCACGCAGTCGGTCACGACGTCGAAGGGGCTTTTGCCGGTATTGGACTTGTAGCGCAGCCAGCCGATGAAGTACGGCATTTTCTCGTTGCCGTAGTTGAGCTGGTAGCGCACGGTGGCTTCCACGTCGCCCAGGCCCTGGCCACTGGCATTAAAGACGTTGTCGACCGCTGTGCCGGTAAAGACTTCGCGGCTGATGGTGGAGCCCGAGGTCTGCACGTAGGGCACCTTGACCTCGAGTTCGAGCCGCTTGGTCACGCCATAGCGCAGCGCAGCCTGCTCGATATAGGTTGAGGTCTTGACCTCGCGGACATCGATCAGCCCGATCAGGATGGCGGGAATGATCGTGTAGCCGACCAGCGCCACACGGTTGTTCGACGAATAGCCATACTGAAAGCTCGGCTCGAGCACGAACTTGCCCGCGGGCGTGAGTACGCCAGGCTGGTCGAAAATCGGTGCAATCGCAGGTGGAGCGGTGTCGGCCTCGGGCGGTTTGCCCACCGGCTGCTCGTCGCCGGCCTGCGCAACCTGGCTGTCGGCTGCTGGCTGTGCCGGCGTTGCGCCTTGCTGCGCCTGCGTGGCGCCTTCCTGCGGCACATTGGCGGTATTAGGCAGGGCTTGCGTGCCTGCCGCGCCGGCGGCGGCCGCCGCGGCATTGGTGGCGGTGTCGCCGGGTGTCACGCCGCCGGTGCCTGGCGCGCGCTGGCCGCCGCGCTTTCTCGCCAGCACTTCGGGACCCAGCACACTGCGCAACTCGCGGATGGTGGCCTCTTGTTCCGCCATTGCCCGCTTCATCTGCTCCAGTGTCGCGGCCTGCTCTGTCACCTCGCGCTTGAGCGCATCCAGCTTCGCCGCCGTTGGTCCCTCGTCAGGCGGGGTCTGGCCGTGTGCCATCCCGCCCAGCAACAGCAATGTCGAGCACCCTGCCTGCCGGATGCCGCGCAGCGACTTTTTATTCATTTCGCCTTCCTCCCCCGGACGGCGGACTGCTTCGTACAGGAGTCCGCAACCTGCTTAACGCATACTGCCCCTCTCGTTGCACGTACTACCAATCGCCTGCAGGTATTCAGTGCCGGCTCGCGGCACTCTGCAATGCACTGTTCAATGCTGAATTAGCCACCTGGGCGCGGAATGCCTGCAGGGTGTTCACGCCTGCATTGATGGTCACCAGGTTCTGGATCGACTGGTTGTTCAGCGAGTTTTGAATCACCGTGGCAGGTGTGCCTGCCAGCATGCTGGAGGCGACGCTATTGCCCGGCCCGTTTTGTATCAGGCTTAGTGCGCCGTTGGTTGTCACCACGGCGCCACCCGCCGCTATCGCCGTGGCAGGCAGGCTGGTCACCGATGCGCCCGGACTGCCGGTCGCGCTGGCGCTGGTGCCTGTACTGCTACTGCTGCTTCCCGTGCTGCTGCTGCCATTCGCGCCGGTCGCGGTTACCGGGTTGCCGGCCAGCGCGTTGTTCACGGCTGCGCTGGCCATGGCCGCCGCACCTGCAGCCCCACCGAGCGCCGTGGCCAGGCGGCTGGCCTGGTCGGCGGTGATGCGGCTCACATCGGGAATAGTAAGGCTGGTTGCCACCACCAGGGCACCGTTGATGTACACGGCGCGTTCGATACCGAACGAAACTTGCAAGCCGGCGCCCACGTCGAACCCGCCACGCAAATCGTCAAGCCGCTCTTGCGCGACCGGCTTCCAACTCGCCATGGTGCTGCGCGCGGCATGTGTGGGCGATGTTCCGACAGCCGCCAGCGTCACGGCAGGCGTTGCCGGGGCAGCGGCGCCGGCTGCATCTGGCGACTGGCTCGCGGCGGCGAAACCGCCCCGCAGGTCTTCCAGCCGTTCCGACGCTACCGGCTTCGGCGCGCCCGCGCTGCTGCGTACCGCAAGCCGGCGAGGCGCGCTGGCGGCGGCCAGGACGGGATTGCCGGTTTCGGCCTGCCGCTCCACCGGCGGCGCCAAGTCGGCAGCATCGGGGGCATCGGCCGCGCCGAGGGTGGCGCGGCCATCTGCCGGACGGTCAGCCGGCTCCGCCACGGCGAGGGGGTCTTGCGAGACCGGCGTCCGGCCGGCCATGCTGCCAAGTGCCGCAGCCAGGTAAGGGTTGTGGGTTTCCGCCTGCATTGCGGGCGGTGCCGTGAAGCCGGCAGGGTCGGTCGCACCGAGCGTGCCGAGCGCCTCGATCCCCGTGCCTTCGTCGGCCCGCACCGGCCCGGCGCAGGCAAGGCCCGCGCCGAGCAACATGACGGCAGTGGCCGAACCGGCGCTACTGCGGCGATGCTGCGCGGACTTTGAGGATGTCTGGAACATGGTACGTTCCTTAGAAGTCGCTACCGCCATGCGAAGGCATGACGGTGAAGAACAGACTATCCCGGTTGATACCCATCGAATAAGGGCCGCTCGGCGCTACACGCCAGTCGGCCGCCAGGTTGAAGCGAGCGGATTCCTCGCGGTTGTGGATGACGAACAGCAACTGGCTGTCCCAGATCCGCTCAAAGTGCTCACGCGACAGCGCGCGCGTGCCAAGCGCCGGGTCGCCGACCAGCACACGGTCGCCGTGCACCCCCTTGACCACGACAAAATGGTGATACCCGTTCTCCACCACCAGTACGATGGCGGGGATCTGGGTTTCCTCCAGCTTGGACAGGGGCAATTCATAGCCATCGGCAAGAAAGCCGCGCGACTCCAGGAAGCGCTTCATGTCCAGCAGCGAGAACCCCTCCTGCCGGATCTTGGCCTGGTCGCCGTTGACATACATGTTCTGGAACACCGTCTGCTCACTGACCGGAAAGCCATACTGGTAAGTGAGCAGCGTTGCTACCGCGGCAGAGCCGCAACTGAAGTCGTATTGCTGGCGGATGGTGGTCTTGTACCGTGCCTCCTTGAGGCTGGTCACCCGCACGTTGTAGTAGTTTCCGCCATCGCCTGGCACGTATATGTAGTCGGCCCACGCCACGGACACGCCGGCCGAAGCCAGCAAGAGCGTAGCCTGCAGAAGCAGCTTTCGCAGCATCATGGCTTGAACTGGATATTGACGATGGTAGCGTTCTGGATCAGCACGTTGGCGCCCGAGTTCTGGATGACAGTGGGCAGACCCGCGGCGCTGGCGAAAGAGCCTTCGGCAATGCTGTTGGAGCCGCTGATCATGCGGTTCACGCTGTTATCCGCCACGGTGCCGCCGAGGCGCATGTCGTTGACCACCAGTTCGGATCCGCCGCGGATACCTTCGAGCTTGTCGCTGGCGACGGGTTTGCCGAGATCGGCAAAGATGCCGCGCCGAGCGCCACCCACCACGGCAGCGGGAGTCTGATCCGGCGCCGCCGCGCTGGTGTTCATGGCGGTTCCGGTGTTGGCCGCAGGCACTGCGGCTGATGGCCCGGCGGGCTGCGGCCCGGCAAAGGCTTGCAGGCCAGGCCAGACCAGGATTGCTGTCGTGACCAGGGTGACAGCGGAGCGGACCGATCGCATGTTGGTGTCTCCTTCAGCCTCTTGCGTGCCGTCCCCATCCAGACGATCACACCGGAAGCGAGTGGACGCTTCGTCGAATGGGCACCCCGGCAGCGCACGATGCGCCGGGATGCCCTGAGTTGCCGGAGTCAAGCTGTGCCGGCGGGACGTGCGCGCGGGCCATCCACCCGCAGCGCACGCCACCACCACGCACGCGCCTTACTTGCCGACCGCCAGGTTGGCCTGGACGTTGACGCTTTGTTGCACCAGCGAAGCGAAGCCGCTGTTTTGGTTGGCGATCATGATGCCCGCTGCCGACTGACCGACGCTGGTCATGGTGTTGGACATATTGAAGGTGCCAGCATCGACGTAGTTGGTGCCGCCGGCGCCGCCAGCTCCACCCACTGCGCCATTGCCGGTACCGCCAGTGCCGCCATTGCCCACGCCGCCAGCGCCACCGGCGCCGGAAGCCGCGCCAACCGCGCCAGCGCCTGCCGTTGCGCTGCCGTTGGTGGCCTGGGTGGTAGCACTGCCGTTGGCTGCGCTGCCGCCGCCGCCGCCGCTACCGGCCAGGCTGGTTTGGGTACCACCCGCGCCACCCGTGCCGGTGCCTGCGCCGCCGGAAGCCGTTGCCGCGCCGCCTGTGCCCGCACCACCTGCACCGCCAAGCCCGGTACCGGCACCGCCGGTCGGGCTGGATGCGCCGGATGTCGCCGCACCGCCTGCACCGCCGGTCGCGGTACCTGCGCCTGCCGTGGCTGTGGTCGTGCCGCCAGTGCCGGCACCGCCTGCACCTGCCGTGCTACTGCCACCGCCGCCACCGGCGCCAAAGCCCCAGCGGCCACCGTTGCCGCCGCTGCCGGCAGCCGATCCGCTGCTGCCGCCCTTGCCGGCACTCAGGCTGCCGGCGCTACCGCCGGCGGCACCTGCGCTGCCGCCCTTGCCGGAGCCTGCGAGGCTGGCACCCAGCGAGTCGCCGCCGGAGCCCTTGGCACTGCCGCCGCGGGCACCCACGCCGACGCTGGCGCTAAGCGCATCGCCGCCAGAGCCCTTGCCGTTGCCGCCGTCTCCGGCCCAGCCGATGGCCTTGCCGCCATTGCCGCCGTCACCAGCATTGGCGCTGCCGTTGCTGGCAGCACCCGCGGTGGCGCTACCGTTGCTAGCGGAACCGCCGCTACCGCCGCTGCCGCCGTTGCCGCTGTTGCCACCGTTGCCGCCAGAGCCACCGTAGCCGGCGCCGCCATGACCGGAACCGCCCTTGCCACCGGCGCCGCCATTGGCGTTACCGTTGTTGGTGGCGACATTGCCGATGTTGCCAATCGAAATGCCGCTCACCGAGCCCGAGAGCTTGCTGATGGCAATTGCCTTGCTGGTATTGAAGGAGTTGGTGAAAGCGGCGTTGGCCGTGCCGCCGTTGTTCGCGCCGGCATTGCCATAGCCTTCATCGAAAGTGACCCGGCCCCGGTTATCGGCGTTGTTCTTGGTTGTGGTATTGGTGGTGTTCCTGGTAGAAGTTTTGGTGGATGTCCTCGAGTGATAGCTGTTGTCTTGCGAGGCCGATGAGTTTTCGTTCGCCGCCGCGCCGCCGCCGGACTGGGTGGAAGTTGCAGTGGCTGTCTGCGTGGTACTGCGCGTTTCCTCGCCATTGTTGTTCGTCGGGTTAGCCATCGCCTGACCGCCTGCCCCAAGGGCCAAAGCAATCGCCGACGCAAGTAAGGTCTTTTTCATACAAAGCTCCCAGGAGAATTTCACAGCGGCTCAGCCTCTCGCCAGCGCTCGGGGAGAACGATGGCTGGAGGCCCGGGTCCGGCACTCGGCCAAACCAGCCTCTCTTTCCGCATAATCGGTGCCAGGCAAATGTCTCAAACTTGTAAACCCTTGCAATACAAGGGCTACAAAGGCATGCCCTCAACCTTTATCTGGCTTGCAGAGGACGCGCGGCGGTGCCGCCGCTGTGAACCGCACACGACATGTCACATGGCTGTGACAAGGCCCGACGCGCTACATGGCAGAGAGTTCCCCATGGCAGCGAAAACTCCGCCTGCTATCAGGCCTTTAGCGCGGTTCCCAAGGAAAACCCTAGGTTGCCCATGCTGTATCACGAGTGAAACACACGTCCCGCCGGTGCACTGGTCGTCGCTCGTCGCCACGTTCCCTACTTCGGATGAGACGCTGCGTGATAGCCCCGCGCGTCCGCCCCGGCGCGGTGGAAAGAAGACATTGCGAGGGATCAACACGCCGAATGCTGCATATCCGCTGCATGCACGCAACGCCCCAGGGCCATTCGGGGATCGAATAACGCACAACTGGCGACATGACTAGGCTCTATGTCTGATTTAAAGTACATTAAGGCTATCTGAGACTTGTCACCTATTCGCAAGGGAAACCATGAGTGAAGCCGTCGTTCCCCTGTATCACCAGATTTACGTGGTACTACGCCAACAGATTGTGGAAGGCCGTTTCGGTCAAGGCCCTTTGCCGGGCGAAATCGACCTCGCCAAGCAGTTTCACGCATCGCGCGTGACCATGCGCCGCGTCTTCGACCGCCTGGTGCAGGAAGGCCTGGTACGCCGCCATCGCGGCCTAGGCACATTCGTCAATCCGCACCCGATCAAGCCGGTTACGGTCGGCGACCGCCCCGGCAGCCTGCTCGACAACATCATCGACATGGGGCAGAAAACCTCGGTCAAGGTGATATCGATCGACGACGTCCACGCCACCCCGGAAGTCGCCGACGCGCTCGGGCTGCAACCAGGCGACCCGGTGGTCAAGGTGGTGCGCGTGCGCCACTATGGCAGCCGCCCGCTATCGCATATCACCACCTATCTTCCGGCCGACCTGGGGCGCGGCCTCAATCGCAAGGATCTCGAAAGCACGCCGATGCTGCGCCTGCTCGAAGGCTCGGGCGTGCAGCTGGGGCGCGCCAGCCAGACGCTGTCGGCCCGGCTGGCCGACGTGGTGGTAGCGCCATTGCTTGACGTGCCCGTGGGCGGCGCGCTGCTGGCGGTGCGCCGCGTGGTGCTGGACAAGGCTGGCCGCCCGGTGCAGTTCCTGCTCGGCCAATACCGGCCGGACCGCTATGAATACCGCATGGAGCTCTCCCCCGCGGGCGGCGACAGCGCCAATGTCTGGGTGGAAAGCGAAGCGCGAACAGGGCTGCGCGAGTAAGAAAAGCGAGCGATACTGCACGCTCACGATCTTTCCAGAAGGAAACCGCGATGCCTGCTCCCAGCACGGGCCGACCTTTCTCCCATGCGCTTGCCACCCCCTCGCGCCGCAAGGCGATGTACGGCCTGCTTGGCGCCGCCGTCAGTGTTGCGCTGCTAGCGCACGCGCCGGTAGCGCGCGCCGAGATCGCCGGCGGCAAACCCATCCGCATCCTGGTGGGGGCGCCCGCCGGGGGCACCACGGATACGCTGGCGCGCACCATCGCCCAGGAGATGTCCCGCGAACTGGATCAGTCCGTGGTGGTGGAGAATCGCCCGGGTGCGGGCGGCAATATCGCCGCCGACCAGGTGGCCAAGAGCGCGCCCGACGGCACCACCCTGCTGATGAGCTTCACCAGCCACACCATCAACGCCACGCTGTACAAGAAGCTGCCCTTCGACCCGATCCAGGATTTCACGCCGATCACGATGGTGGCCACCGTCCCGAGCGTACTGGTGGCCACGCCCAGCCTGCCTGCCAACAACATCCCGGAACTGATCCAGCTGGCCAGGAGCAAACCCGGCAAGCTGAACTTTGCGATCGGCTCGGTGGGTTCGTCGGTTCACCTGGCTGGCGACATGTTCAAGATGATGACTGGCACCTATATCGTCAACATTCCTTACAAGGGCACCGCGCCCGCCATCACCGACCTGCTATCTGGCCATGTCGACCTGATGTTCGCAAGTACCTTCAATGTGCTGCCGCATGTCAAGACCGGCAAGCTCAAGGTGCTGGGCGTGACCAGCGCCGCGCCGCTGCCGCAGTTCCCCGGCGTGGCGCCGATCGGTGCCACCGTCAAGGGATTCGAGTCGAGCGCCTGGTTTGGCCTGTTCGGCCCCGCCGGCCTTACGCCCGACGTGCTGCAGGCGCTTTACCAGGCCGCCCGCAAGGGTCTCGACACACCCGCGGTGCGCAAGCGCCTGGAGACCGACGGCGCGCAGCCGGTCGGCAATCCGCCGGAAGCCTTTGCCGCCTTCGTGCGCAATGACGTGAAGCACTGGGCCAAGGTGGTCAAATATTCGGGAGCCACGCCGGAATGAAGCCGCTAGCCGGGCCCGCCCACGCACCCGCCACGCTGGCGCAGAAGCTGGTTGCGCGGGCTGCCGGGCTCGATGCGGTCACGCCGGGCACGGTGGTGACATGCCGGGTCGACCTTGCCATGTCGCACGATTCGAGCGGCCCGCGCCGGGTGGCGCCGCTGCTGCGCGAGCTGGGGGCGAAGGTCTGGGATCCGGAGCGCTATGTCATAGTGACCGACCACTACCTGCCCGCGGCCGATCCCGAGGCCGAGGCGATCGTCCGCTTCACCCGCGACTGGGTGGGCGAGGCGCGCCTTCCCCATTTCATCGACGGCGAGGGCATCTGCCACGTGGTGCTGCCTGAGCATGGCCACGTGCTGCCGGGACGCTTCATCGTGGGCGGCGACAGCCATAGCCCGACCGGCGGCGCCTTCGGTGCCTATATGTTCGGCATTGGCGCCACCGAGATGGCGGGCGTGGTGGCCACGGGCGAGATCTGGCTGCGCGTGCCGCACACTATCCGCCTGCAATGGGACGGCAAGCTTGGCGACGGCGTCTGCGCCAAGGACATCATGCTGTTCCTGTGCGGCCAGCTTGGACTCGACGGCGGCCGCTACGAGGCGATCGAATACACCGGCACGGCCGTGGCGGCGCTGCCCATGCAGGA
This sequence comes from Cupriavidus sp. 01L45, assembly GCF_056399885.1. NCBI lineage: Bacteria > Pseudomonadati > Pseudomonadota > Betaproteobacteria > Burkholderiales > Burkholderiaceae > Cupriavidus > Cupriavidus sp. 01L45. The sequence goes on from NZ_JBFTSG010000003.1 coordinate 115,326, forward strand.
GCGCATGACGCTGACCAATATGAGTGCGGAACTCGGCGCGCAGACCGGCCTGATCGCACCGGATGCCACCACGATGGCCTGGCTGGCGGAAGCGGGGGTGCCCGCCGCCACGCTCGACGCCATCGCGCTTGCGCACTGGCGCACCGAGCCCGGAGCCGCCGTGCTGGCCAGCCACCGCTTCGACGCGGCCGCGCTGGAGCCGCAGGTGGCCGCGCCGCATTCGCCGGCCAACACCGGCCCCGTCGGCCAGGCTGCCGGACAGCCCGTGGACATCGCCTACCTGGGCGCTTGCACCGGCGCCAAACTGGAAGACATGCGCATGGCCGCCAGCGTGCTGCGTGGCCGGCGCGTGGCGCCCGGCGTGAGCCTGCAACTGGCGCCCGCCTCGCTGCGCGACCAGCGCCAGGCCGAGCGCGAGGGCACGCTGGCCATCCTGCTGGATGCCGGTGCGCAATTGCTGCCCAATGCATGCAACGCGTGCGCGGGCTATGGCCCGTCCCGCTTCCCGGCCAACAGCCGCGCCATTGCCTCCACCGCGCGCAATTTTGCCGGCCGCATGGGCGACAGCGGCAGCGCGGTCTGGCTGGCTTCGCCGCTGACCGTGGCGGCATCCGCCGTCACCGGCAGCATCTCCGACCCGCGAGCATTGTTGCCATGAGTCCGGTACCCGTCCCGCCCCTGCCCGGTGGCCGCATCTGGCGCTTTGGCGACAACGTCGATACCGACCAGATGGCGCCCGGTATCCATATGAAGGGGGGCGTCAAGGAGATCGCCCGTCATTGCCTGGCCGGGCTGCGTCCCGAGTTTCCGGCCATGGCGCGCCCCGGCGACCTGCTGGTGGCCGGGCGCAATTTCGGCGTGGGTTCCTCGCGCGAGCAGGCGCCGCAGGCGCTGCGCGAGCTTGGCCTGGCCGCGGTGATCGCGCCGTCCTTTGCCGGCCTGTTCTACCGCAATGCCATCAACCTCGGCCTGCCGGTGCTGACCTGCCCCGACACCACGCGGCTGGTGGATGGAGGGCTGGCGCGGCTCGAGCTGGACGGGGCTTGCCTGCTGCTGCCCGACGGCAGCCGCGTGGCGTGCGAACCGATTCCCGATTTCCTGCGTACCCTGCTGCGGGCCGGCGGGCTGGTGCCGCACCTGAAGGCCAGGCTGGCGGCGCAGCGTTGAGCCGCCGGCGGCCCGGGTTCACGCCGGGCGCCCGCAGGCGCACTGGCGCAGCAAGGCCATGACTTCCTCATCCGTGGTCTGGCGGAAATCCAGGTAGAAAGCGCTCACGGCGCCAAAGCTGGCCGGCACGTTCAGGCAGACCACCTGGTCCGCCGCCGCGCGCAGGCTGTCCAGGCCTTCCTCCGAGGCAACCGGCACCGCGGCCACCACCTGCTTCGCGCCCGCGCGGCGCACACCTTCCAGCGCTGCGCGCATGGTCGCGCCGGTGGCCACGCCATCGTCCACCACGATCACGGTATGGCCGGCCAGGGCAGGCACGCTCGCGCCGCCGCGATAGCGTTGCTGCCGGCGCGCGATCTCGTCGAGCTGGCGCCCGCGCTCGGCGTCGAAGGTGCCGCTATCGAGGGCGCGTCGTGTCCAGCGGTCGTCGTTGGCCACGGTATATGGAGCGTTACCGGCGGCGTCGCCCTCCACCACGGCACCCAGTGCCAGTTCCGGGTAGCCGGGCGCGCCGATCTTGCGCACCAGCAGGATATCGAGCCGCCCTTCCAGGATGAGAGCCACCTCGAAGGCGACAGGCACGCCGCCGCGCGGCAGGGCCAGCACCAGCGGCGGCTCGCACTGCGCGGCGGCGCCAAATCCGAGCCCCGCCAGGTGCCGGCCAAGGAAGATCCCGGCTTCGCGGCGATCGGCAAAGCATGGCGGCAACGGCATAACGCTGGACATGGCTGGCTCCTGCAGTGAGTCGGTCGGGCCGGGTTGCGGCAGGCCAGTGCCGTGGCAACGCTACCCGCGGCGCACGGCTTCGGGGCAGCGCGGCAGTGGCGTGCCCTAGCCAAATATAGACGGAGAAGGCGGGCGAATCGAGGTGTCCGGCGAGGTGTCCAGCGATACCGCGCACGACGCTGACATCGCCCCGGGTGCGGCCTGGCGTCCGCCTTGGCGGCGAAGGGCGAGGAGCGCACCTTTGCCTCGGCAAACAATCGCAGCACGGGGAAACGGCGCGTGGGACGGAAAAGGCACCACGGTCACATCACGGACGCCGCGAAGGCGCGCCACGTGATGCCAGCGTCCCCGCTGGCCCGTGGGAGGGTGCGATTGGGCGCGATTCCGCAACAGTGTATTTTGCCGGGCCTGGATTTTCTTTCGCGCGCATCTGGATAAGATGGCTCGCAACGATGGCAGCCAGCCGGCTCGCCATTTCACCAGCGCCAGCCATGCCGGTTGTTTACCGCGCGGCGCGACAGTCAGGACAGCCAGGATCAGCGAGAACGCACATGAGCACGCACCACAAATCCAGTCACGAAACCCAACGCACGGATCACGCCGCCACGGATGCGAGCAGTCTTGGCCTCGACATCCCTTTCGGCTCGCTTGATGCCGCGGCGCTGGCCGAACTGCCATATACCTTCCGCCCGGCCGGCACCTTCACGCGCTACTACAACGAGTGTTTTAGTTAAGCCCGGCTGTGCCCCGGGCCGGGCGACCTGCCCGGCCCGGCAGGCGCGGACTCCCGGTATCAGCGGGTACGCTTGGCATCTTCCTTGGCGTCACCGTAAGCGGCCTGCGTCTTGCCGGCTATCTGCTGCGCCTTGCCCTTGACCTCGGTAGTGGCGCTGCCCGTCACCTTTCCGGCGACCTCCTTCATCTTGCCCTTGGCTTCCTCGATACGGCCCTTCACTTGATCCTTGTTCATTGTCGGCTCCGGTTAGCGACGATACGGGATTAAGCCGCCCCCAGGCATCGGACTAAGGCTGGCTGCCGTGCCCGCGCCGCGTCCACATGCATGGACCAGGGGGCGCTGGTACCAGCTTAGGCAACCGCAGCCCCGTCGCCTGTCAGGCGGTGGCTGTATGCCATGTAGGACGAGTGCCCATCCATCAGGCAATCGCCTGGAAATGAAAAGAGGGAAGAGGAAAGAGGAAAAGAGCGCCTCGCGTTGCGACGCGAGGCACTGGCCGGCAAGGGGATTCCGGCAGGGAGTCGCATAGCCCGACGGGGAAGTGAGGCTATGCCCGAATTCTATATCATTTTTATCATTTGTTGGTATGCAATATGTTTCATATTTGCACTAAAAATAGTCTGCCGGTGCCAGATCACGTGCGTTCCGCCACGCCCAATACCTCGCCACGCGGGCCTGGTGGCGGCGTGACGCGTTCCAGGTGCGCCGGCAGCCAGTCGCGCAGCGCAGCCAGCGTCATCGGCCGCGCGAAGTAATAGCCTTGCCCCAGGCGCACGCCCTTGCCGGCCAGTTGCGCGCGCTGTGCCTCGCACTCGATGCCTTCGGCCACGACCGCAAGGTCAAGCGCATGGGCAAAGTTGAGGGTGACGTCGACAATCTGGCCACTGACCTTGTCGTCCTGATCGGCTTGCACAAAGATGCGGTCGAGCTTGAGGAAATCCACTTCGAACTGCTTGAAGTACGCCAGGCCGCAGTAGCCGGTGCCGAAGTCGTCCACGGCCAGCTTGATGCCGCGTGCCTTGGCACGCTGGATCGCGCTGCGCTGATGCTCCACCAGCGAAACCGCATCGCGTTCGGTGATTTCCAGCACCGGGGTGATATTGGCGCGCAGCAGCGCGAACAGCGGCGCATCGTCGGCCCAGAAGCCCACATCGTCGAAATGCTCGTTGGTGATGTTGAACGCGAGATGGAAGGCCGGGGGCAACACAAGCGACTCGAGGTCGCGCAGGACGCGGGGAATCAGGTCCAGGGTCAGCGCAACCGCCAGGCGCTGTTGCTCGATCGCCGGGATGAATTGCTCCGGCTCAAGCAGGCCGCGCCGCGGGTGTTCCCAGCGCGCCAATACTTCCACCCCCGTGCACAGCCTGCTTTCGAGATCGACCACTGGCTGGTAATAGGGGATGAATTCACCGCGGCGCAGCCCGCGCCGCAACTCCGCGGCGAAGGAGCGGCGCGCCGCGCGGCGCGAATGCAGCGCAAACACCGCCAGCGCGGCAAAGCCGGCGGTCAGCGGTAGCAGCACCAGGTATTTGAGGCTCTCATGCAGCACAAGACTGCGCGACGCGCTGGCGATCACGGCGATCGGGTGTCCCTCCAGTCGCCGGATATCGACGATACCGCGCGCGGCTGCCTGCGCGGCATCCCGCCTGACCAGCGTTGGCGCGCCGGCTGCCGCGGCCGCCTCACCCGCCGCGGGATCGCCGGCGTTGAGCATGAAGCGCGTGCCCGCCACCTCGATCGCGATATCGGGAAACCCCAGCTTGCCGGCCGAATGCACCATGTCGGCCAGGTAGCGTCCTTCCACCCAGACCAGCACGCCGTTGCCGGGAGCAGTACCAAAGAACACCGCCAGGGCCGTGTTGCTGCCGCGATAGGGTCTGGCGAGCCGGTATTGCAGGCCGGGCTGCCAGTTCAGCAGCTCACTCAGCGGCACCGCGATCTCACCCTGCACAGCCGAGCAATAGCGCATGCCGCGCGACACCAGCACGACGTCGCGGACATAGGCGGTATAGGCGCCCTGCTCCTGCAACTGGCGCGCCACGCTGTGGCAGGGCGCGCCCACCAGCGCACGATCCTGATAGGCGACGCCAAGCGTATCGGCAAGCGCAAACTCAAGGTTGTCGCGCACCGCCGAGGACACTCCCGCCACGCGTTCGCGGGCATCGTGCGCAGCCAGCAGCGCGATCAGCCATAGCGCCAGGCAGGCGCCCAGCAATGCCGCCAGCAAAGCGGCCCGGCGTCCTGCCGACTGGCCAGGTTCGCCCCACAGCCAGCGCCTCATGTTGCCGCCGGCAGGCTGAGAGTGACCACGGTGCCCTTGCCCAGTTCGCTGCTCAGCGTGATCTGACCCTGATGCACGGCCACGATTTCCCGCACGATCGCCAGGCCCAGGCCGTTCCCCGTTGTATTTCCCTGCCGGTTGGCCCGGTAAAAATTGTCGAACGCCAATCCGGCTTCTTCCTTCGTCATGCCGATACCTCGATCCTCGACCCGAACCGACACCTTGTCCTGCCCTTGCGCCAGCGGTGCGACGGTGACAGTGACTTCTTCTTTGCCGTCAGAATACTTCAGCGCGTTCTCAATGAGGTTACGCACCGCCTGCGTCAATTGCGCGCGGTCCGCCAGTACATGAAGCGGCGCGTTGGCAGCGATCACATGCACCCTGCCCTGCTCGGCGAACTCGGCCGCCACAGTCTCGCGCACAAGCGCGGCCACCTCCACGCGCTCGCGCTCCAGCAAGCCTCTGCTGCGGGCTTCGATGCGGGCCAGGTCGAGCAGGTCGGACAGCAGGGCATTGAGCTGCCTGGCCCGGGCATGGATGGCGTGGTAGATGCCGCTGCGCCGATCCGGCGCCACGACACCGGCGCTCAGCAGCTCGGCGTAGCCGGCGATGCCCGCCACCGGCCCCTTGAGTTCGTGCGCCGCCGCCGAGACGAAATGCGATTTCATGCGATCGTGGCGTAGTTGCGACGTGACGTCGCGCAGCACCAGCACCAGGCCGCCGCCGCTGGCGGCATGCACGATGCGCACCTCGTAGGCGGGCGACACCGCCATGTCGAACTCGACAATGCCTGCGAACTCGCCGCCTGGATGGGCCCGGTCCAGTTCAGCCAGGAGTTGTTCGGCATGGCATGCCTGCCCCGCCGGCCGCCGGCCCCGGTAAAGCCAGTGGACGAACTCGCGCTGGGTGGCGCCGCGCAGTTGCGGCAACGACACCCCAAGCAGTTCGCATAGCGCGGTATTGGTCTCGTCGATCACGCGATCGTGGCCAAAGACGGCCACCCCGTCCGGCATGGCCAGGAACAGACCGCGCAGGTGTTGCTTCTTCTCGGCCAGGATGTCGCGCACCACGCTCTCGCGATCGGCCAGCATCGCAAGCTCGTGCAGTGCGGAGAACTGCCTGACCTGGAAGAACATCACGAGTAAGGTGACCACGGCGGCAATCACGATCACCAGGCGCAAACGGTGGTGATAGCTGGCCAGCGCAACCTCGCTGCTCATGCCCACCAGCACCGCCAGGTTGCGGCCTGGCAGGCGCTGGATGGCGTAGATGCGCTGGCTGTCGGCGCGCCCGCCGGCGTCCGTGACGAGGCCGCCGCGCGCACCGGCCAACGCCCGGCGCAAGTCGGACCCGGGCATCAGGATCTGGCCAGGCTGGCGACTGTCCTCGCTCCAGCGCGCGCGCACCACGAAGTCGTCGGTGCCCGCCAGCAGCACGACGCCGGATGGCCCCAGCGCCGCCCGCGAAAAAACCTCGGACAAGTAGCCCGGATCGAGCGATATCACTACCGCGCCGGCGAAGTGGCCGGTCATCGGGGCTACGATGCCCCTGGATAGTTGCACGGACCAGCACCCGGTGACGCGTCCCACCAGGGGCACGCCGACGTATAGCGTCGGCAGCGCGCGTTTCTCGTGCACACGAAAATACTGGCGGTCGCTCAGGTCCAGCGGTTCGAAGCTAGCGTTGGTGGACGAGCGCAGCCCGCCCTCGCGGTCGAGCACGGACACTTCCAGGAAGGGTTTGGTGGAGAAATAGCCGCTGCGCATCCATTGCGCCAGCGGCAGCACGGGCCCGCGCTCAACCACCACGCCACCGACCAGCGATGCGATCTGGTCGGCTTCGGCCAGCGTGCGTTCGGCATGTTCGCCAAGCAGCCCGGCAATGCGCGCCAGAGTGGCATGAACGTGCCGCAACTCGGCTGCGCGATCCCATAGCGCCCAGCCAGACAGCGCGCCCCAGATGCCGATCAGGATGACAAGGCTTGACCAGAACGGACCCCCCACGGAGCGATGCGCGCCTGCCAATGCCTGTCGGTAGATTTCCAGCCTCATGGGAAAGCTACCAAAAAACGAATATATTGTTCATCACAGCCGTGAATCGCAGCCTTCCATCTAGTCCGCTGTCCGCGCGTGCGGCCGGCGCCCCCGGTGCCGCTGCCCCGATGGCAGCCTGCCCGCGGCGAAGCTTCACAGTATGATCTATTCGGCTGCGCCAGTCCGCACGTCCTGGCCTATCGTCGCGGTACGCCAGGCGCTGCCGGGCAGTTGCATCACGCGGCATTCCCTTCGACAGATCAGCGATGCTTTATCATAATTGCGTGTTTTCCTGGCATTAAGTTGCGCTTTGGCAGCTTTACGAAGAATAATGAAAACAATACGATGCGTAACGCCCCGACCGTACCGGGCGCGCCGCGGCAGTTGACAAGACTCTATGACCGATCTGCGTTTCTATTCCACCAAGACCGCCGCCGAAATGCTTGGCGTGTCCTTGCGCACGGTCCAGCTCTGGGTCGAGAACGGCCGGTTACCCGCGTGGAAGACCGACGGCGGGCATCGCAGGATCCCGGCCGACGCCGTCGACCGCATGGTGGCCGACCAGCGCAACCAGGCGGCGGCACCCACGGCGACTGCCGCAAGACCATTTCGCGTGCTGCTGGTGGAAGATGACGAACACCTGCTGCAGATTTACCGCATGGCGCTGGAAACCCTCAGTCCGCCGGTCGAGATACTCGACGCCACCAACGGCTACGATGGCCTGTTGCTCATCGGCAGCAGCAAACCCGACCTGGTCGTCCTGGATCTGATCATGCCCGGCATCGATGGCTTCCGCCTGTGCCGGACCATCGACGCGCAGCAGGAATTTGCCGCGACCCGGATCGTCGTGGTGACTTCTCTCGACAAGCACGCTATCGCGGACCGCGGCGGCATACCCGCGCACATCCGCGTTTTCTCCAAGCCGATCCCGATGTCGGTACTGCAGTCGCTGGTCGTGACGTTGCAGGTCAGCCCCGGCGCGACAGCTTAGGATAGGCGATGGTGGGCTTCAGCCCCGGCATTATATATCATTTTTTTCACAAAATTTTATAGGGCAGGTTTCATATTTACGCATTCCGCGCCCCGCGAAAACAGTTAGGCAAGCCGCATCGCCCTCACCCAGGAGTTCCCCAATGTCTATCCATGAGCAATATCTGCGCGAAGCGGTACGCCTTGCCCAGGCCAATCGCGCGCGCGGCGGCAGGCCGTTCGGCGCGGTACTCGCGATGGATGGCGAACTGGTTGCGACTGGCGTCAACGACATCGTGCACAGCTTCGACCCCACCACCCACGCCGAGATGGAGGCCATCCGTGCTGCCTGCCGCAAACTTGGACGGCCGAGCCTGAAGGGTGCGGTGATCTACGCCAGCGGCCATCCTTGCCCGATGTGCCTGGCCGCGCTAACCATGACGGGTGTGGAGGCGGTCTACTACGCGTTCGACAACGCCGACGCGGCCCCTTACGGACTCTCCAGCGAAGCCGTGTACCAGGCGCTGCGCCTGCCGTTGACGCCGCCGCCACTGCCGCTCACCCGCCTGCCGGCGGGCATGACGGCGGCCGAACTCTATGGTGCCTAAGGCGGCCACGCGCGGGCATCCCCCCGGCCATCACGTGGCGCGAAATCAAAGCGTACCCGTTTCTGCGTGAGTGCCCGGACCCTGCCGCGTACCCGTTTCTGCGTGGATTTTGCGCGCCCTGGAGGCTGAGCGTACCCGTTTCTGCGTGACATTTTGCGTGGCCCGGAATCCGGGCGTACCCGTTTCTGCGTGATGGAATCCAGGCGGCAATCCGGCCCGCAAACCCGCGGCAGCGCGCGGGACGACCGGTGCCGGACCTCTCCGGAGGATCCTCAGTAGGTCTTGTAGGGCAGGAATTTCCCCGACATTTCAATACGCACGCGGTCGCCGTTGGGGTCGGCCTCGCGTTGCAGGTCCATGCGGAAATCGATCGCGCTCATGATGCCGTCGCCGAACTCTTCGTGGATCAGTGCCTTGAAGGTGCTGCCGTAAATGCTGACCAGTTCGTAGAAGCGGTAGATCAGCGGATCGGTCGGCACCGGGGTCGGCAGCGAACCCTTGTAAGGCACTGTGCGCAGCCACGGTTCGGCCTCCGGCGGCAAGCCGAAGATCTCCATAACGGCCCGCGCGCCTGCCGCGTCGAAGGCCATCTGGCCCAGGCAGGCGGCAGTCGTCCACTCTTTGCTCTTGCCGACCTTCCCAGCTACGTCGGCCCACCGGATGCCCTTGGTGACCTTGGCTTCGATGATCAGGTCGGTTACGTCGCTACGGTTCATTTGCAGTCCTTTCGGTTGAATGTGTCAGGTGTCGCTGGCACGGACGCTTCCCGCTGCGCAAAGTCAGGGAAGCCCGTCCGGCCCGGTACAGGCGGCGGCGCGCGCGCTGTCGTATCGCGCCAGCGCGGAGAACGAGGTGGCGCCCGGCACAAAGGCCTGCAGCGCCAGCACAACAAGGACAATCGGCATCATCACGCCTCCGGCGCTTTCGTGCGCACGACCTCGAGACCCGGTGCGGCCGCGCGCGAATCCGCGTCACCACGCGCACCCCCGATGCGAAAGCCGCAGGCAATGTGGCGATCGCAGCGTCATGCCGGAAGCGGACCGGCATGGGGACGCTCCCGCCCCCGGCGCAAGGTTCGTGCCACTGCGCACGGTCGCTTGCGCCGTGCACCGCTCCGTCCCCGGCACTATCGGGCGCGCACTGCCACGGGGAATATCGGCGTGGATACGCACCCGCGGCCAGCCGCCGCGCCCCCATGCGGTGCAGCGCCGGGCACGGCCTCCCACGCGCGCGCCGCGGTCTACGTGGCACAGCCATTGCTTGCATACAAGACCGCATGCAAGCAAGAGCGCAACATGCCACGCGCGTGGATGCATCGCCTTTCTCGGCAATCTCCGTGCCGCATGGACTTTCGGATCCCAGCCTCCGCGCGCCTCTTCAGTCCCCGGCCTGGGAACGGCGAAACCCTGGAGAAATGCCATGACCAAGCTTTGCGACGAGACGCTGGCGCACTACGCCCGCAGTGCGCTCAGGCTGCACGGCCTGGAACTGCCGGCGGACGCCGAGGCCCGCGTGATCGAACAGTTCCTGCGCGTCGCCGCGGTGGCGGGGCCGATGCTGGCGCACCCGTTCGATGCGCATGACGCGCCGGCCCCGGTATACAGGCCATGAACGTCCATGATTTCCGCTTCGAGTCCGCGCTGACGATCCGCAGCGACATCGATACCGGCGCGCGCAGCGCACTGGATGTGGCCGTCGCCACGCTCACGCGCATCGAGGCCTGCAATCCGCTGCTGCATGCCTTCACGGCCGTCACGCGCGAACGCGCGCTGGCCGAAGCGCGCCGCATCGACACGATGCGTGCCCAGGGCGCGCGGCTGCCGCCGTTGGCGGGCGTGCCCTACGCCGTGAAAAACCTGTTCGACGTGGCGAATGTCACCACGCTGGCGGGCTCGCGCGTGCTGGCGGGCAGCGCTCCCGCACGGCGTGACGCGGCGTTGGTGGCCCGCATGCGCGAGGCAGGCGCGGTGCTGGTGGGCACGCTCAACATGGATGAATTCGCCTACGGCTTCACCACCGAGAACGCGCATCGCGGCACCTGCCGCAATCCGCACGATCTCGCCCGCGTGGCGGGCGGCTCCTCGGGCGGCAGCGCGGCTGCGGTTGCCGCGGGCCTGGTGCCGCTGTCGCTCGGCTCGGACACCAATGGCTCGATTCGCGTGCCGGCCGCGCTCACCGGCATCTTCGGCCTGAAGCCCACCTACGGACGGCTGTCGCGGCGCGGTAGCTACCCCTTCGTGCACAGCCTGGACCACGTCGGTCCCTTCGCGCGCTCGGTGGCGGACCTGGCTGCGGCCTACGATGTGCTGCAGTATGCCGACAGCCGCGACCCCGCCTGCGCGCGCCGTCCCATCGAAACCGTGAGCGGGCAGGCGCCGCTGCGCGTGCGCGCCGCGCGCCTTGACGGCTACTTCGATGACATGGCCGGTCCCGCCGCTCGTGCCGCCGCCCGGCGCGTGGCCGAGGCGCTCGCGGCAGCGGATGTCGTCAGCCTGCCTGGCGCGGCGGCCGCACGCGCGGCGGCCTTCATCATCACCGGCACCGAGGGCGGGCACCTGCACCGCGAGCACCTCAGGCACAGGTACGCAGAGATGGAGCCGCTCTCGCGCGACCGGCTGGCGGCCGGGCTGGTCCTGCCGGCTGCGTGGTACGTGCGCGCGCAGCAGGTTCGCGCAGCGTTCCGCCACGAAATGCTCGGCGTCTTCGCGCGCACTGACCTGCTGATCGCGCCGGCCACGCCGGTGGCGGCACCGCTGGCCGGGCAGGAGAGCATCGAAATCAATGGCCAGGTGCTTCCCGCGCGCGCCAGTCTGGGGCTACTCACGCAGCCCGTCTCCTGCGTCGGGCTGCCGGTGCTCACGGTGCCGCTGGCGGGACCGGATGGCCTGCCGCTCGGCGTGCAACTGATTGCGCCGCCATGGCGGGAAGACCTTGCCTTCGCCGCAGCCCATGCGCTCGAAGCCATGGGCGTCGCGGCCTGCCCGCGGCCGTCGGCGTTGCTGGCGCTGGCTGCCGCATGAGCAGCGTGGAAATCCGCGCCTCCTCGCGCGCCGAAGCGGTCTATGCGCAGTTGCGCGACGATATCTTCGAGTTCCGCATGTTGCCTGGCGACCGTTTCACCGAAGGCGAGATCGCCTTGCGGCTCGGCGTGTCCCGCACGCCCGTGCGCGAGGCACTGCAGCGGCTGCAATCCGAGGCGCTGGTGCAGGTGTACTTCCGCAGCGGCTGGGAAGTGGTGCCGCTGGACTTCACGCGCTTTGACGAACTGTACGAGCTGCGCAAGCTGATCGAGGTCAACGCCGTGCGCATGCTGTGCACGCACGCCACGCCGGCGGTGGAGCACGGCGCGCTGGCGCGGCTCGCGCAGTTCTGGCGCGCGCCGCAAAAAGAGCGGCTGGAAGACGGCCGCCTGGTGGCGCAGCACGATGAAGCCTTTCACGCCGCGCTGGTCGCCGCGGCCGGCAACCGCGAGATCGCCACGGTGCACCGGCAGCTGACAGAGCGCATCCGTATCATCCGCCGGCTCGATTTCACCTGCGCCGCGCGCGTGACCGCCACCTATGACGAGCACGCCGCCATCCTGGGCGAGATACAGCACCAGTGCGCGGAGCGGGCCGTGCTGCTGCTGTCCGGCCATATCGAGGAAAGCCGCGCCGAAGTGCTCAAGATCACGCTGCACCGTTTGCAGACGATACGCACCGGCGGCAGTAGCCCGCATCCATAGCGGAAGCCATCCCGGGCGCCCGACGAAGCCCGCCCTCCTCAAAGCGTACCCATTTCTGCGTGGGTCCGGAGACCACCGAAGCACGCCGACCGGCCCGCGGCCAAGAGAGTCGACTGCGACCTGAGACGGCTCCCCCGCTCAGGCTGAACGCCAGGGTTCCGCCACGCAAAGACGCCACCGCGCGGGCAGAATCTTTGCGCGAGTTATTTCCGATGTAACGCCACATTACGGGACCGGCCACGGTCCCGTTTTATTTTCAGCCTGCGACGGGCCGCTCGGCAAAGTCCGCGCAACCAATGCAGGCAAGGGCTGGCGGGGCACGTGCAAGGGCAGTCGAAGGCATGCGGCGCAGGATGCGGCGCCTTGCGCAAGTGTGAGCAAGCCTTACAAGTGCAAGCACAACGGCGCCGGCCCGATGGCTACAGTGAGGCCATGTTCAACGCGAAGCCAGTCACGGAGTCCCCGACATGAAACGCGCCATCGCCCTGGTTGTCTTGCTCTCATCCGCAGCGGCCCTGCTGTCCGCCTGCATCGTGGTGCCCCCGCGCGGCGGCCCGCCGCCGTACCGCTACCACGACCGCTATTAAGCGGGCCCCGGTAATCCACACTAAAAGCGCCGACCATACCCAATGCATCGTTCGCATCCCTGGAGCTGAATCATGAAACGCCAACTGCTGCTCGCCCTCACCACCCTCGCCGCCGGCGCCGCGCTTGGCCTGATCTCGCCGGCCCAGGCCCAGGCTTATCCGCCGGGCTATCACGGCAACCCATACATGCGCCCGGCCCCGCCCCCTCCGCGCTATGAGCCACGTCCGGCCGCTCGCCCCGGCCAGGCCTGGGTCCCGGGGCACTGGACAGCCAACGGCGGCCGCTATGACTGGCGCGGCGGCTACTGGCAACACGCGCGGCCGGGCCAGCGCTATGTGCCCGAGCGCTGGGTGCAAAGCCCGCGCGGCGGCTGGGTGATGCGCCCCGGCTACTGGGTACGCTAACGCGGATCCCGCGCCATCGCGCAATCGTCCCCGCCGAGGCGGGGACGATTTCATTTCAGGGCGCGCGGTCTGCGCGCCTGCCCGGCCGCCGCCAAGTGTGTGCTAGGGAACAGTCCCTCCCGGGACCGGGCATTACAGTCACCTCACTACCCGTCACTCGGCTCGCCGCGAGGGCGAGCCAGGCCTCGTGCCGTGTGAAGGAGACGTGCCATGCCAGACGACATGCAGATCGTACCGCTCATCCTTTGCGGCGGCACGGGCGCTGCGGCACGCCGCGATGCGTTCGGCAAGCTGGCAGCCTTCCAGGCCCGCCACCATCATGCGTGAAGCCGACACCGTAGTGCCGCCGGACGCACCGCCATCGCCGCTGCCGCGGCGGCCACGCGTTTTCGTGGCGGGACATCGTGGCATGGCCGGCTCGGCCATCGTGCGTGCGCTCGACGCGCGCGGACAAGCGGAGACGATCACGCGCGGCCACGCCGAACTCGACCTGGCCGACCAGCACCAGGTGCGCCACTTCTTTGCCACGGAAGCCGTCGACACCGTCTACCTGGCCGCCGCCCGCGTAGGCGGCATCCACGCCAACAACACCTATCCCGCCGAGTTCATCCATCAGAACCTGATGATCGCGGCCAACGTCGTGCACGAAGCGTGGCGCGCTGGCGTAAAGCGCCTGTTGTTCCTCGGTTCGAGTTGCATCTATCCGAAGCTCGCACCCCAGCCCATCGGGGAAGCGGCGCTGTTGACGGGCCCGCTTGAGCCCGCCAACGCGCCCTACGCCCTGGCCAAGATCACCGGCATCGCACTGTGCGAGAGCTACAACCGCCAGTACGGCACCGACTACCGCAGCGTGATGCCGACCAATCTCTACGGTCCCGGCGACAACTACCACCTCGATAACAGCCACGTGATACCCGCGCTGCTGCGGCGTTTCCATGAAGCCGGCATGGCGCACGCGCAGCAGGCGCCGGTGTGGGGCAGCGGAGCGCCGCTGCGCGAGTTTCTCTACGCCGACGACCTGGCCGCGGCGTGCCTGCATGTGATGGAATTATCGGAAGACACCTACCGGAAAACCGCGCCGGCCGGCTTCCTGAACGTAGGCAGCGGCGAGGAAGTCAGCATCCGGGAGTTGGCGGGACTAGTGGCAAAGACGGTGAGCTTTCGCGGCGAGGTTGTCTTCGACAGCGGCAAGCCAGACGGCACCCCGCGCAAGCGGCTCGACTGCACGGCGCTCTCGGCGACAGGCTGGCAGCCAGCCGTGTCGCTGCGCGACGGCCTCCGGCTGGCCTACCTCGATGCATTGCAAAGCGGCACGCTGGCCCACGGCACGGCACCGGCGCAACCTGGGGAGGCCTGACATGAAACCACTGCTTCGCCATTTCGCAAAACGTGACCCGTCCCCGCTCGCCGCGGCGAACGGCCCGGCAACAAGCACTGGCGCGCTATGGCCGGGCCAGGTGGTCTTTCCCACCGGCAGCGCGGAAGCCGGAACCTGGCGGCGGCGCCTGCAACTGGTGCGTGCCATCACACTCAGTCCCGGCGCGCTGGTGGTACTGGCCGGTCAGAGCCGGCTGGACAACTGGGCCATGTTGCTGGCCAGCATGGTACTGGGACGGCGGCGCGCTGCCTTCTTCCACGGCGCTGCCTTTGCCAGCATGCCCGGCCGTTTCGGCGCGCTGGCCGACGCGGTGCTGCTGCGCCATTGCCATGGCGTCTTCGTCGGCAGCGAGCGCGGGTGCGCGCGCGCCATCGCCGCCGATGTGCCGCCGCGCAGGATCTTCGCCTGCCGCCCGCCCGCGGTACTGCCGGACCGGTTCGATGCCGGCACCGCGCTGCGCGAGCGCATCGAGCATGCGCCAGCGCCACATGCGCCAAATTTCCTGCACATCGGCACGCTCACGCACGCACCGGCCTTGCTGCTGCTGCTACGCGCCTTCGCCGCCGCGAGACAAACGTGGCCGGCCGCCACGCTGTCGCTGGTCGGCACCGGCCCGGGCTACGGGCGGCTGCGCGCCACGGCCAACGCGCTGGGGCTGGGCGCATCGGTACGCTTCCTGGGCACGATGGCGCAACCGGATTTCGCGACCGAATATCGCAAGGCGAGCTGCCTGGTACTGCCCGATGCGGCCCAGCGCTGGCATCCGCTGGTGCGCGAAGCATTGAGCTACGGCTGCCCGGTGGTGGTCAGCGTCAACAACGACGATGCCGGCGAACTGGTCCGCGATGGCGTTACCGGCCTGTACTTCAAGGCCGGCGATACCGCCGCGCTGGCGGGAAGCCTTGCGCAAGTGCCCAGGCAATTCGGCGATGCCGCCGCTACCGCCGCCCGTTGCCAGGCGATCGCGCTGGAAGACACGCCCGCATCGGCGGGCAGGGCCATCGCCGCCGGCTGCATGCGGATCATGGCTGCCGAGGAATAAGTGCGCACCGAACCCGAGCACCGAGGCAACCCGATACCATGAAGATACTGATGTACTGCCTCAACTACGCGCCGGAACTGACCGGCATCGGCAAGTACACCTGCGAGCAGGCCGAATGGCTGGCCGCACGCGGACATGAAGTACGCGTCGTCACCGCGCCGCCGTACTATCCGGCCTGGCGTGTCGGAGAGGGTTATCGCGCGTGGCAGTACCGCCGCGAGCAACGCGGCCCGGTGGCGGTGTTTCGCGCGCCGGTCTGGGTGCCGCGGCGGCCCGGCGGGATCACGCGGCTGCTGCACCTGGCGAGCTTTGCCTTGTCCAGCCTGCCCAGCGTCATGTGGCAGCTACGCTGGCGCCCGGACGTGCTGTTTGTGGTGGAACCACCCCTGATGTGCGCGCCGGGTGCGTTGCTCTTCGCCCGTTTGAGCGGCTGCAAGACCTGGTTGCACGTGCAGGACTACGAAGTGGACGCGGCCTTCGCGCTGGGGCTGCTGCGCCGGCCCTGGCTGCGCCGCCTGGCACTGCGCGTGGAGCATCAACTGATGTCGCGCTTCGACCGGGTCTCGTCGATCTCGCAAGCCATGGTCTCGCTGGCGTGCGGCAAGGGTACGCAAGCAGTGCGTACGGCACTGCTGCCCAACTGGATCAACCTGCAGGAAATCGGCGCCGGCAACGCCGCGATGGCCCGGCGTGCGCTGCAAATCCCTGGCGAGGCCATAGTGGCACTGTATTCCGGCAACATGGGGGCCAAGCAGGGCCTGGACGTCATGGCCGAAGCGGCACGCCTGCTGGCGGGCCACGAGCGGTTGCACTTCATCTTCTGCGGCGACGGTGCCGGGCGGGCGGGGCTCGAAGCCGCCTGCGCGGGGCTGCCACGGGTGCGCTTCCTGCCCTTGCAACCGGCCGGGATGTTCGCGTCGCTGCTGGCCGCCGCCGATATCCACCTGCTGCCGCAGCGCGCCGGCGCCGCCGATCTGGTCATGCCGTCGAAGCTGACCGGCATGCTGGCAAGCGCTCGCCCGGTCGTCGCCACTGCGGAGCCGGAAACCGAACTTGGCCGCGTGGTCGCCCAATGCGGCGTGCTGGTGCCACCCGGCGACGCCTCCGCGCTCGCCGACGCCATCGACTCGCTGGCCGCGCAACCCGCGTTGCGCGCGCATCTGGGTGGCGCCGGCCGCCGCTGGGCCGAACAGCACCTGGATCGCGAAATGGTGCTGGGCGACCTGGAAAGCGCACTGTTCGCGCTGGTCAGCCACCACCCCGCGGGCGCGGCCAAGGCGGTCGGGCTGGGCGGCGAATAGCGCGCGCCGCTCCGGCGTTCACGTCCTTCCACGGAAAGTGCCTGCCGGTACGCCGGGACAAGTGCGCTTTCGTACGTCCCGGCGGCGGCACGCTTCACCCCGCCTCGCCGGCCCGGGTTGCCGGGCCTTCCGAACCACATTTACCAGAGCAGCCCCCGACGTTCTCCCCTGCGAGTCGGTAGCAAATCCGCCGGCCGTCCATCAGACCTCCGCCACTCGTCCAGAGGTAGGAAACCGGACTCATCCTTTTGCATTAGTCCTAATTGGCCATCCTCCCAGCCATTGGCGCAAGACCAGAAAAATTACGCCCGCAAGCCAAGTTTCAATAGTGGAGCAAAGCGGTATCAGGTGATATTCAGCCAACCCCCGAAAGGGTGAAATAAAGTCGAAAGTGGACCTCCCGGCGAGAGTATCCGTTTCACCGCTGAAACTTTCGCAAAACGATTTGTTTCACCTCTGAAACTCGGTCCGGAGCTATTTGAATGACGCTTGGCTAACACCGCCAAGCCAGTCCCATCAACGCTTTCCGGATTGTAAAAACTCTCTCAACCATCCTTTTGACAGGTTGAGAAAGGAGCGCTTGCATTCCCTCCAACCAGCCCATAAGATGATTTTAAGCCTGTTATGGGGCGAGATTTCTCGGGGTAGGGTTCGGGTCCTTCTTCTGGCTGCGCTGACATAGTTCCACCCAAAACGGAGCACAATGCAGCACGGAAGCACGGGGTTACAGCGTACTTTGCAGGCGCCGCCAGCGTGCGCCATGCAGGCTGGCATTCCGTAACGCAAAAGCGTCCCGCACTCCCTGCTCCGATTAACGGGGAGTCATAAAAGCATGAACGCGTTGCTGATAGAGGAGCATCCTTTGCTCAGTCTCGGGCTGTTTCAAATGCTCGAGAACATCCACGGTACCGGGCACGTCGTCAACCTCTCGCCCACCGACATCGCCCACCTTGATGGTAGTCATCGCAACGCCGACCTGATGGTGTTCGGCATGCCCGCCGATACCGTTTCCGGCTGGCAGCAACTGGACCGCGTACGCGAACTGATCGCGCCCAAGCGCATCCTGGTGCTGGCCGACGCACTCCCGCTGTGGGTACCTTCCGCCGACAGTGCGCGCAATATCTGCGGCTGCCTGCCCAAGTCGGCATCGTTGCCGGTAATCGAAGCCGCCATCCGGATGGCGGCTTCGGGTAGCCATGGCCTGCTGCTCGCCACCGAGCCGGGTGTGGGAGCGGCCCCTGCCGCATCGCGCTCAGCCCTGCCGGCAACGGCTTCGCTCGCGTCGGCAGCGCCCCTGCCGCTGGCTGTCGCCGTGCAGGCCGATCCGCACGCGGTCGCCGCATGTGCCGCTACACCGCGCTCGGCACTGCGCAGCGCGCTGGCCAGCGCGCAATCGCTGTCGTCCCGCACCGACGACGCGGAGCCCAGTTACGACGAAGCGGAAATGCTCAAGATCACGCCGCGCCAGTATGAGGTACTGGTACTGCTCGCACGCGGCCATCCGATCAAGACGGTCAGCCGCATGCTCAATATCTCGGTGGCGACAGTCAAGAGCCACGCCTGCACGCTGTACCAGCGGCTCAAGGTCCGCAACAAGGGCGAGGCTGTCTATGCCGCCCTGCAGCGCGGCGCGACGCTGGATTGGGTCAGTGGCGACGAGCGCGTGACCACCATGGCGTCGGCAAGCGCCCGGCGCACCGAGGCGCACAGTGCCGGCAGCGCCGCGCTCTGACGACGCCAATGATACGGCGGCCGCGCCAGCAGTGCGCGTCGCCGGCCATCGCGGCGCCTGACGCCGCGACGGCGGAGACAGCACGCCGCCTCTGAGAACCGCTCGGCGAGGAAATCGGCAAACGCAACCGGTCCATGGCAAACCTGCACCGGCCATGGCGTGCGTTGCCGCGAATCGATCGGCCCGCCAAGTACCTGCCATGGAGGGCATCATGCCAGCCAGCACATCCCTGCCGAGCTTCTCGCTCTGCATCTGCACCCGGAATCATCCGGCCGGTCTGCGTCGCGCGCTGCATTCCGCGCTTGCGTCCTCAGTGCCGCCGCACCAGCTACTGGTATCCGACGACAGCACGAACTATGACACGCGCCAGATGATGCGCGCCGAGTTTCCTGCGGTGAGATACCTGGAAGGGCCGCGACGCGGGAATGCCGCCAACCGCAATCGCATGCTCCCGGTCATCACGGGCTCCCACGTGCTGTTCATCGACGACGAGACGGTGCTTGGTCAGACGTTCCTGCAGCAGGTGGCCGAACGGATCGCGGATGACGATGTCTATCGCCGCGGCGGCACCGGCGCCGCCACACCACTGATCGTCACCGGCCCCAGCCTGAGCGACGGGCAGAAGTGCAAGCCGAAGAAGAGTTCATTCCTGGGGTACCCTTCGCTGAACTATTGCCACGGCGAGCGCCTTTGCTCGGTGATGCTGCACAGCACGGTGTTTCCATCCGAACTGTTCCGGCATGTCGCATTCGACGAGAGGCTGGCCGGTGGCTATGACGTGATCGACCTGGCCAGCCATGTCGTGCTCGACGGCGGGTGCCGTATCGAGTGGCTGCCGAGCGCCGCCAACCAGCATATCCCCGGCGCCGAACCCCTCGACGCCGGCCACCTGGCCGAAGCCTCCCGCATCTATGCGACGCTCCACCGCTACAGCCACTACCAGCACCGCCGGGTAAAAGCCGGGATCTTCCTGCTGCTGGCACTGACGCACAGTCTCGCATCCAACCTGCATCGATCCGGACTGCGTGGCGCGACCGCGTTTTGCGCCACAGCCCGGTCGTTGTGGAACCATCTGCGCAGTCCCGCCCGCGCTGGTATTGCCACCACATCGGGCGACATCGGCGCAAACCTGACGCAAGGCTGAGGCCGCTGGCCGCGGCGGCCCTTGCGTACCCGTTTCTGCGCACGCCTGCGGCAGGCTGTTCCCGCACCGGCCAAATGCGGCACCGCACTATGTGTGCTAGCAAACGGTTATCCGTGCACACCGGCAGTACAGTCCAAAAACCGGCCCTCGTCCGCATTGCACGCGGCACGGCAGGTCGCCCTGGCATCGTGCCGAGATCCGGCTCGCCGCCCGGCGCGCTTTGGGTTGCTTGGCAAGAATCACACTCATCGGACATCGGAACGCTATGGGCGCAAACGAAGTGGAACCTCTCGGTCATGTGGCGGCAAGCAGCCAGGACAAAGCACAAGGCTCGCCACGGGATGCGCGCCGGCGGCGCGCGCTGATTACCGGTATCACCGGCCAGGATGGCTCGTATCTGTGCGAGTTCCTGCTCAACAAGGGTTATGAAGTGCACGGCATCAAACGGCGCAGTTCGCTGTTCAACACCGACCGCATCGATCACCTCTATGAGCATCCGCAGGCAGAAGACCGCCGTCTGGTACTGCATCATGGCGATATGACCGACACGGCCAGCCTGGTCCGCGTGGTGCAGCAGTCGCAACCGGACGAGATCTATAATCTGGCGGCGCAAAGCCATGTGCAGGTCTCGTTCGAGGAACCGGAGTACACCGCCAACACGGACGCGCTCGGCACACTGCGTCTGCTCGAAGCCGTTCGGATCCTGGGGCTGGAAAAACAGACTCGCTTCTACCAGGCGTCCACCTCCGAACTGTACGGCCTGGTGCAGGAGATTCCTCAGAAGGAGACCACGCCCTTCTATCCACGCAGCCCCTACGCGGCGGCCAAGCTGTACGCCTACTGGATCACCGTCAACTATCGCGAGGCGTATGGCATGTATGCCTGCAATGGCATCCTGTTCAATCATGAGAGCCCGGTACGCGGAGAGACCTTCGTGACCCGCAAGATCACGCGCGCGATCGCCCGCATTGCGCTCGGCCTGCAGGACACGCTGTACCTGGGGAATCTCTCGGCGCTTCGTGACTGGGGCCATGCGCGCGACTACGTGGAAATGCAGTGGCTGATGCTGCAGCAAGCCGTGGCGGAGGACTTTGTGATTGCCAGCGGCGAGCAGCATAGCGTACGCGAATTTGTCGAGCGCTCCGCGGCCGGACTCGGCATTACCGTGCGTTTCGAAGGCGAAGGCGTGGACGAAGTCGGCGTGATCGCGCATGTCGACAAGAGCCGGCCGGAGCTGTCCTCGCATTGCAAGGCCGGAGACGTGATCGTACGCGTGGACCCACGCTACTTCCGCCCGACGGAAGTGGAAACCCTTCTGGGCGACGCCACCCGCGCGCGCGAACGGCTGGGCTGGTCGCCGCGCATCGGCTTCGAAGAACTGGTGCGCGAGATGACCGAGTCAGACTTCTCCGCGGCGCGCCGCGATGCCCTGGTCAGGATGGCCGGCTTCCGTGCCTACAATCATCATGAATAGGAACACACGGCGTATCTTCGTGGCGGGCCACCGCGGCATGGTGGGATCCGCCATCGTCCGGGCGCTGCGCGCTGCCGGCGAAACCGACATCGTCACCCGCTCCCACGCGGAACTCGACCTGACCGACCAGCAACAGGTGCGCGAGTTCTTTGCCACCGAAGGCATCGGGCAGGTCTACCTCGGCGCGGCACGGGTCGGCGGTATCCACGCCAACAACACTTACCCGGCGGAGTTCATCCAGCAAAACCTGATGATCGCGGCCAATGTCATTCACGAGGCCTGGCGCAGCCATGTCGAGCGCTTGCTGTTCCTCGGCTCGAGCTGCATCTACCCCAGGCTGGCCACCCAGCCGATCAGGGAGACCGAGCTGATGACAGGCGCGCTGGAGCCCACCAACGCGCCTTACGCCATTGCCAAGATCGCCGGCATTGCCATGTGCGACAGCTATAACCGGCAATATGGCACCGACTATCGCTGCGTCATGCCCACCAACCTGTATGGTCCCGGCGACAACTACCATGCCGAAAACAGCCACGTGATACCGGGCTTGATCCGGCGGTTTCATGAGGCGCGGATCGCCGGCGCCGCCACGGTGGCGGTCTGGGGCAGCGGCACGCCAATGCGGGAGTTTCTCCACGCTGACGACCTGGCCGAAGGCTGCCGCCACGTGATGGCAATGTCCAAGGATGCCTATCAGGCCTGCGCCGCGCCCACGGGGATCCTCAATATCGGCAGTGGCGATGAACTCACGATCCGCGAACTCGCGATGGAGGTGGCCCGGGCGACCGGCTACCGCGGTGAAATCCGTTTTGACGCGACCAAGCCGGATGGCACGCCGCGCAAGCGGCTTGACTGGAATGCACTGGCGCAAACCGGCTGGAATCCGCGCGTCAACCTGGCAACCGGTCTGCGCGGGGCCTACGAGGACGCGTTAGCCAGCGGCCTGCTGGGCCCCGCGCAGACCGAGGCAGTTCCCATAACGTAAGAGGCCAGCGGTGCGACCTGTTGCCACGCGATGGCCCGAGGAGACCGACATGATGCAAGATCTGTCATCGTTCAAAATGCCAGAGGGCTTCCGGGGACGCTCAGCGTTTATCGTACAGCTGTGGTGGATCGTCGAAGCGACGCTGTTCCGCCACTCGCTCCGCCGTGCCGACGGCTTCCGGCGATGGTTGCTAAGGCTCTTCGGCGCACGGGTAGGCAAGGAGGTCATCATCCGTTCCACCGTGCGCATCACCTATCCGTGGAAGATAACGATCGGCGACCATTCCTGGATCGGTGACGATGTGGAGCTCTATTCCCTGGGCGAGATCATCATCGGAAGCAACACCGTGATCTCTCAGCACAGCTACCTCTGCGGGGGCGACCACGACTACCGCTTGCCGGACTTCCCGATTCGCTCCCGAACGATCCGGGTGGAAGACGAGGCGTGGGTTGCCTGCCACGTCTTCATCGCACCCGGTGTCACCATCGGCCACGGAGCCGTCATCGGTGCCCGTAGCGCGGTGTTTGAAGACATGCCGGCAAAGATGGTCTGCGTAGGCAGCCCGTGCCGTCCGATCAAGCCACGACTGCCGGAACCGGTTCTGAAGTTCGTGGAAAGCGCGGCTTAGCCCGCGCCTTTTGCCGTCATTCCCATGCGGTGTCGCGCGGCCGGCAATCTCGTTGCCGAGCCAATGGAATGCCGCGGCCTGCCGTCGTCGCCCGGGACCCGCATGGGCGCCCCCCGGACGCACGGACCGGTTCAATCCATCTGTGCGCTCCCACACAGTATCGGCAAGACATAGTTCTTGCCTGAAGAAATGCTGCACTGCTACATTCTTTACTGGCCAGGGTAATTCCAGAGCCGCTACAAAAGCCAGCAAATCAATCGTCGCCTGACATTCCGCGATGGCCAAGCGCAAGCTTGCGTCGTTGCAACACAATGCCATGCCGACTCAGTTGATATTGGTCCGCAATGGCATCGGGGTGAACGGCATAAGCCGCGAACCCAGACCGGGGATGCCGACTTTCATCTGTTTTCTCGGCAACCACAGGCAACCAGGCCTGTGGCGGACTTCTTTTGCGCGTATCTCGCCGTGGGACAGGTATCTGAAAATCGTTATTTTCATGGACTCGACCCCGCCGATGAATACCCTATCCTATCCAGATATCGCCCACCCGACGGACAGCAGCACACTGGCAAAAAGGGAGCCGTCCGAATTCACTTGGTCGCCAGGCCATCGCGATGACGAAGGTGCGGGCACCGCCGTCAAACCCTATTTCGAGCAGCTCCGCCCCTACCTCGCCGCCAACACCATGCTGCGCGGCACAATGATCCCTGCGGTGGATATTCCGCACGCAAGCGCTGGCATGAAGGCGAACGCACACTATTTCAGCCATCCCCGGTGGATGGAGGACTGGCTTGCAGCCGTACACCGCTACCCGGAACTGCGCGAGCGCTGGCATGCCGCCGTGGGTACGCTGGATGGAAAGGTGCTGATCGACATCGGTTGCGGTCCGGGGAATTTACTCGCCACGCTGGGAGGTCGGCCGCGCATCGCAATTGGCGTCGATATCGCGCACGGAAGCCTTGTGCACGCTGCCAGGGTCGGCTACGTGCCACTGCTGGCGGACGCGCACAATCTGCCGTTAAGGTCGGGGGTGGCGGATATCGTTGCCATCAATGGGTCGCTGCACCATTGCGATGACATGCCAACGGTGCTCAGGGAGGCGGCACGCCTCGTGCGGCCCGGCGGCACGCTGATCCTAGACCATGATCCCCAGCAGTCCGCCTGGGACTTTCGCGGCCTGGCGTTGATCCTCTGGAACCTGCGCCTGCCAATCTACCGCTGGCTCAAGCGCGGGGGGCATTGCGCCGAGGACGATGAGCAGTCCTGGGCGCAGGCAACGGAGTTGCATCACAGGCCGGGCGACGGCATTTCCGAGCAACTACTCCGCTCCACGCTGGAAGGCCTCCGGTTCCGCATCGACATCTATCCGCACAACCACTATGTGGGCAAGGAAAGCCTGGACGGTGTCATGGGCCGCCAGCCGCTGAAAATCAGGGTGGCGCAAAGACTATCCGGCATCGACCCCAAATCCCGAGCCGCTGCGCTGAGCCTGCTCTGCGTGGCCAGGCGTGAGTTCGCAGACCGCGCCGCGCCGGGGTAAGGCGACGCCCCCGCCAGCCAAATGATGGCTGGTGTGTCCTGCCGAACATACGCCCTCCCGCACCAAAGGCAACACTTGGGACCATTGCGAAGGCCTGGGGCGAGGCGCCCCAGGCGCTTCATCGGGAGAACGCCCGCAGGCCAGGGGACGCGGGGCGCTGCCTACGGCCCGCCGGACAACATGCCGGCTTTGTCCCTCCCATCCGCGAGCAGGCTGCCCGGCGGTCTGCCTTGAAATAGTGAGAGGAGTCAGCACATGCGTATCCCGCTCAACGCGGTGTGGGACATGGTAATGATCGCGCTGATCGTCTCGCTGGTCAGCATCTGCCATTCCGTGTCGCACGTCAGCACGCCCACGTTGCTGGCTTCGTCGTTCATGCTGGCGGCCGTCATCGCCGCACACTGGGTGATGCACAACAATGAGAGGCTCCCGTCGATGGCGGACGCGGCCGTTCTGCTTTTCGAGTTGATGTTTCTGCTCCTTGCGCCGAATGTCCAACTGGCCTTGCTAGAGGAGAACCTTGTCAACACCTCGGTTCTCAACGAGACGTACGCCGTCATCACGAACCTGCTTTGCATGACCTTCGTGCTGAGCTACCTGCTCGCCAGGCGTTACATCCTCATCCGCACAAGGCGCCATTCCGTTCGTCCGCCGACGCGCCATCCCTCCACCCGGCTATCGGTGCGTCGAGCGCTCTTGCTGGTACCGGTTGGCCTTCTTACCGTCTACTTGTCAACGCGGTCCATCGAACTGGTCACGCTGGGGACGTTCGAATCATCGCCCGCCTACCTCCTCGAGCAAAAGTTCTTCTGCTTCATCCCGGTGCCGATGTTGTTCATGATTGTCGCGGCAAAGCGGACCCGCTTTCTGAAGGAACCGGTCTGGATTCTTTTCTTCCTCTTCTTCCTCGCCTGTGTACTGGTGAACCTGAACCCCGCAATCGAGAAACGCAATACGCTCGGTCCGGTCTATTTGGGGCTGCTGTTTCTGCTGGTTCCCGGGCTGGCCCGCACGTCACGCGTCCAGATCACCGTGCTCCTGCTTCTGATGGGGGTGTTCTTCCCCTTGTCTTCGGCCTTCACGCACAATCAAGTGGAGTCCTGGGATCTCAAGGCTATACTCGATCCCGATCTCTACTTCTCCCACTTTCTGCAGTTGCACTATGATGCCTGGGCGAATCTCCACACCATGGTGGAGCTCGTTGACCGCCAGGGAATTCAATTGGGCAGGCAGCTGCTTGGCACGTTCCTGTTCTTTGTTCCACACACCCTCTGGGAAACCAAACCGCTGGCCACGGGCATCGTAATCGGACAGTACTTGTCAGCAAACTACCAGATGGATTTCGACAACTTGTCGGCACCTCTGGTCGCGGAAGCCTATGTCGACCTCTCCGTGTTTGGCGTCGTCATCGCAGCGGTGGCGCTTGCATGGGTAACGCGCTTGCTTGATAAGTTCTGCTACTCGGACAATCCTCTGGCGCAGGCCGCGGGAATCTATTTTTCCCTCTATCTGATCTTCCTGCTGCGCGGCGCGTTGATGGTCGCCGTCGCCTACGGCTCGGGCGCGGCGCTGGCCTTCTTTGCGGTAGACCGTGTGATGCGTTACCGCCGAAAGCGCGCGCGAGCGCGCATTGACTCGCTGCCGGCACACCCGGTCACATCCTGAGCAGCGTCGGTCTCGCTGATCGACTCCCGAATGCCGCCGTGGCCCCTGGACCGCGGCGGCGACACCGCGCTACCGCCATCGCCAACGTCGAGCAGTGACTCGCCACGCGAGTCGGTTCGGCGTCATGCCGCAGCTGGCGCGCGCCACGCCGCAGCCGTCGTCGATGCAGATG
This sequence comes from Cupriavidus sp. 01L45, assembly GCF_056399885.1. Lineage (NCBI taxonomy): Bacteria > Pseudomonadati > Pseudomonadota > Betaproteobacteria > Burkholderiales > Burkholderiaceae > Cupriavidus > Cupriavidus sp. 01L45. The sequence continues at coordinate 141,623 of NZ_JBFTSG010000003.1, forward strand.
CGCGGCCCGCGTTCCGCCCCGAAGCCGCGCTGAATCTGTGTGCTAGCAAACGGTGCTGACAGCATGGCAGCCGTACATTGGCGTCAAACCGCCATTCCGGAGTTGGCGCCACTCGCGTTGCAAGTGGATATCCGAGGCTGAGGGAACTGAGAGGCAGGCAGGATGATCGACATCTATCACAACATGCTATGGCCCAAATACAAGGGCGCGGTCTTCAGCGAGGCGTTCTCGCATGCACGCCAGCTTGGCCGGAGCGTGCGCTTTTCTCACGTAGTACCGACTGACGGCGGCCGCACGTCAATGAGTAACGTCGACGCGAGCTATCACAAGTATCCGCATCGAGTGCTGTTCGACCTCCCCTATGAAGCGATCCCCCGCTGGAAGCTCTGCCTGCGGCTGGTGCAGGAGGTGTGGCGCTCGCCGGCTGACATCGTGGTGATGCCCGGATATCACCTGATCGAGTACTGGGCCATGCTGCTTGCTTGCATGGTGCGCGGCAAACGGCGCGCCGTCTTCTGCGACGCCACGGCCATGGATCAGCCTAGCAATCCGATCAAGCATCGCCTGAAGGTATTCTTCTTCCGACACTGCGACGGCGTATTCGTCTACGGACAGCGCGGCTACGCCTACGCCGTGTCGCTAGGGGCCGAGCCGTCGCGGGTATTCGACCGTTGCCAGGCGGCGGCCCTGCCACATGGGTACCGCCCGGAACACGCAGAGAAGCGTCGCCTGGAACTGGCGCCATCGCCTTCGTCGCCCAGGTTCCTCTTTGTCGGACGAATCTCGGAAAAAAAGGGGGTCAAGGACCTTCTGCGCGCCTTTGCCCTGGTCCTGCGCGAGCATCCGCTCGCCACCCTGGTCCTGGCCGGCCCGTGTGATGACAGGCCATCGCTGGACCGGCTCGCCGGCGAACTCGGCGTGACAGCGGCAACGGAGTTTCTTGGCCCGATGGCCATTGACAAGCTGGCCGCGGAGTATGGCCGTGCCACGTGCCTCGTGCTGCCAAGCCATAGCGAGGCGTGGGGCCTGGTGGTCAACGAGGCATTGAGCTATGGCTGCCCCGCGGTGGTCAGCGATCATTGCGGCTGTATTCCGGAACTGGTGCTGGAAGGAGAGACCGGCCTGACGTTTCCGGTTCGCGACATCCAGGCACTTGCCGGCGCCCTTGGGCAGGCGGTACGGATCTTTAGCGATGTCGAAGTCACGGCCCGCAGGTGCCTGGAAGTCATTGGAGAGTTCACGCCGGCGGCGGCTGGACGCACCATCGTGGACGGGTGCATCACGATCCTTGAGGAGGCACGACGCTGAACGTTGCCGCGCAACGCACCGGCGGGCTACGCCGCGTGGTGCCGCGGCCCGAGCAGGCGCACCTCGGCAAAAGCCGCAACAGCGGCGCCAGGCACGCCACGGAAACACAAGGCTATCGATGCTGAGGAACAGCATGTCCAATCGAGTTATCTTCCTGGGTCCACTGCCACCGCCCGTGCATGGCTATTCCGCGGCCTGCCTGCGCATGCTGGAACACTTGCGCAAGCAGGCCAGCGTCATCACGCTGGACACTGGCTGGGCGGGCACCGGCAAGCTCGCGCTGGCAGGTAGCCTCTGCCGGCGGTTCATGCTCTGGATCCGGCTCCTGTACGCCTGCCTGTCGCAGCGGCCCCGCTCTTTCTACATGGGCATATCAGGCGGGCTCGGGCAAATGCTCGATATCCCCTTTGCACTCACGGCACATCTCTTTGGCTTGAGGATCTTCATCCATCACCACAGCTTTGCCTACATCAGCAGGGCGCGCTGGTACACGCGCGCGCTGCTATGGTGCGCGCCGGGGGCCACGCATCTTGCGCTGTGCGACGGCATGGGCGAGAAGCTGATGCAGATATACGGCCTGCCCGCCACGCAGGTACGCGTTCTGCCCAATTCGAGCCTGGTTGACTTCGAGCAGGAGGATGTCCCCCAGCCATCGCAGCGCCACAAGCTCACGATCGGCTTTCTTTCGAATATCACCACGGCCAAGGGCATCTTCACCTTCTTTGCCCTGGTGCAACGCGCCCAGGAACTGAACCTGGACATCGATGCGCGCATCGCCGGGCCTGTCGCGCAGGAAATCCTTGCGGATTTCAACGCGGAGCTCGCCCGGACACCCGCCGCCCGCTACGTCGGCGCGGTACATGGCGAAGCCAAGCATCAGTTCTTTTGCGGCATCGACGTGCTGGTGTTCCCCAGTACATATGCGAACGAGGCCTCTCCGCTTACCGTGCTTGAAGCCCATAGCTATGGCATTCCGGTCATCGCCAACGACCGCGGCTGCATTGCCTCGATGATTCGCGGCGACGGCGGACTCGTAGTCGCCCAGGGAGCCGACTTCGTAGCTGGCGCGCTTGCGTTCCTGCGCAAGCAACAACCCCAGCTTACGCAAATCACTCACTTGCAGGCATCGCTGCGCGACCAGTTCCGGATCGATCGCGAGCACGCGGGAGAAACCCTGGGTCAGATCGTCCAGATGATATGCCACGCTGAACATGCACGCTAACGGTCCTGAATCTGAAATTCGTTGAGTAGATAAGCCTGCCGAGACGGCGTGCACGCCTGGGCATGAAGCGCGGTAAGGCTAGAGCCCTGCGAGCTAGCGCTGCAATAGCAGTTGGACTCCATGGCACCCACTGCAAACCGCCTATGTGTGGCTTGCCGAACGGTGCAAGCATCCGCGGCGCGGTACGTTTGTGTAGAGCAATAGGAAGTTCGTGCCGGTTGTGCAGTGTTCGATGCGATGGCTGTAGAAATGGCAGCCCACGGGAAACGCGACCAACGCTCCCCAGTGGACACGATCGACACCTCCACCCAACTAGATCCTGACCTATTGCCCAAACTATGCGCCGGCACCGTCCTTGCATTTGAACGTCCTGTGAGAAGCGTCAAATCCGAGCTTTGGGGTAACTGTTAATGCCGCTCATTCAAGCCGAAAAGGCGCCGAAGTCTCTCGCTCGGCTTTCCTCATATCTCTTTCTTGTTCAAATCGCGGCCTATGCCTTGCCGTTGGTGACAATACCGTTGCTGACGCGCGCCCTGGGCAGCGATGGATACGGTCGCCTCATTGCTGAGCGTCTGCCTTCTTCCAATTATGTTGCGCGCCGAAGGCGCAGCGATGAATTGGCTGATTGTGGAAACAGGAATCGCCATTTGCATGATTCTGATGGTGAACAAATCAAACATCCCAAAATTGGCTCCAAGATGAAGATCTCCATCATTATTTGCTGCTTCAATTCCGCAGACCGGATCACGCAGACGTTGAAGCATTGCGCCTATATGGCGCAATCTTGCCTGCCCGCAGACCAGTGGGAGATAATCGTTGTCGACAATAATTCCAGCGACAATACTCAAATGCTTGCCAGGCTCGCGTTGAATGAGCCTGATTGTTCCGCACTTAGAATTGTCAAGGAAGGACGACAAGGATTGGCATATGCGAGGCGGACGGGCGTCTTGGCATCACGCGGCGAATTCATCTGCTTTATCGATGATGACAACCTGCCCTCGGAGGATTATTTTCCGGAAATTATACGGATCTTTGAAAATGAGCCAAATATCGGACTGATCGGCGTTAGTACGCGATTGCCCACTGGCTCACGATTTCCCGACGATGTTCAGGTACATGCCACGAGCTATGCCGTGGGACGGCAATACGATCAGAGCGGCCGCCTCGATCATGGCTCTCCAGTCTGGGGCGCCGGAATGGCTTGTCGAGCAGCCGTTATCATCAGGCTCTATTGCTTTGGTTTTGTTCCCATTCTCAGCGGGAGAGCAGGGAAATCACAATTGGCTGGCGACGATACGGAACTATGCTTGGCAATTAATTTGGCGGGCTATGACGGATGGTACCAGGATAGCGCGCAAATTGTACATGCGATCGATCCTCGCCGGATGAACCCGGTCACCCTGAGGAAGATGATTTCCGGCTTCTGTGCAAGCCGCCCGATTATTTCGCGATACGCGAAAATTGCAAATGGGATGACGCTGGCAAGAACCATCGGATTTGTTCCGCTCTATTATCTTTCGACCGCCATCCAGATAACAAAGCTTACTTGCATCTCCCTAAGAGAGCGAGCGGAAAAATCATCAGACATGGATCTCTTATGGCCGAGAGTCAGAGGGCTATTTATTGGCTGCTTGCTACTCGCAAAAAAATACCGAATGCAATCCGTGAACGTGAAGAGAATTGATATAGTCAAAGCGACATTCAAAGAATGAGTGAGGAGTTTCTTGTTTCAATGCTGCCTGCGACGGCGACGGAGTAGTGAAATGAATATACTTCATGTTACCCCAACACTCAATCCCGCCACTGAAGACGTTTCGGCGTACGTATCTCAGTTCTGCCTTCAACTTGAATCGATGGGGCATACATGCAACGTCATAACCCTCGATAGCAGCAAGGAAGCGCGCCATTGGCCCCCAGATATCTCCTGGGAGGCGGTTGTCGATAAAAATTCCAAGTTCGGTTTTTATTCAGATCTCTGGCACCTACTGAGTCGGCGTGCAGCCGCGGCCGATGTAGTGCTGATTCACGGCCTTTGGCAATTGCACTCCATCATTTCCGGGCATATTTGCAGATCGCTTGGCGTCCCATACTATGTTTTTCCACACAGCACGCTGGACCCGATCATAAACAAAAAATACCCATTAAAATACATAAAGAAAATAATATATTGGCTCGCCTTTGAATGCAAAAATCTAAATTCGGCCAACGATATATTTTTCACGAATCCCGAAGAACAGAGAAAGGGAATCACCGCTTTCCCATTTACAAAATTCCAGGGAAAAATTGTTCCGACAGGAATTAAAAATTCCGCAAAAGATTTGGAGCAGCTCGCCGACTCCCTGGCGCAGCACAGACCGAACGGCACTCATGCGAGAAGGCTCTTGTTTCTCGGTCGGCTGCACGAAAAAAATGGCTGCGATATATTGATAGATGGATTCTCCAGAGCACTCTCCTCCGTGGAGGATATCGAACTCGTTTTCGCGGGCCCGGGGCCGGAGGAATATATCAAGGAATTGAGAGTCCGCGCGGACGCCGGCGCCGGCCTGGGGAGAATACATTTCACTGGATTAGTCGAAGGCGATGAAAAGTGGGGACTCCTGTCAAGCGCGTATGCCTTTATATTGCCGTCACACCAGGAGAACTATGGCCTGGCCATTGCTGAGGCATTAGCCGCTTCAATACCCGTAATTATTACCAACCAGGTAGATATTTGGCGAGAAATACAGAGTAGCGGTGGAGGAATTGTGAGTTCGGACGATGCAGAAGGGGTCTGCTCGGCAATCATCCGCATGATGCTATTGCCCCGGGAGGACTGGATAGCGATGCGTAATAGTGCGCGACGCTGTTTCGATCGAAATTTCGATATCTCCGCTGCGGCGTGCAGGCTCATCGAGGCTATGGATTGAGGAAGATTCCGATATACGGAATCAAACGACGGAGAGGGCACTCATTTTTCCGAGTCGACAGATTCCAAGGAAAGCCAGCTCCGCTGCGATCGCGGGCATGCCGCACGGAGCGGGTATCCTGAGCACGGCAGGCCGGTCATCCGCCCGGCCGCCCCGAATCGCGCCTGGCACGACAAGGACCGTCCTTCCTACAGGAACTTGCGCAGCACCGCGCTTCCAAGGGCGCGCAGCGTCGCCAGCGGGCCGAGCCTGGTCAGCAGGATTCCGAATTTCTCCAGCCGCTTACGGTGCGGGTGCGCTGCGCTCATTCCGCTTTCCTCTGTCGACGACAGCGTCACGCCGAGATAGTAGAACGCTTGTTTGGAGAAGCGGAGGTAGTACTGCAGCACAAAGTCCAGGTCGGCGTAGATCGGCCAGCGCTCGTCATACCGCAGATCGCAGATCCAGAATGCCATCGCCTGGTGGCAGGCATGGATGATCCCGGCCTTCAGCACATCGACGACATCCGCGGACTCGTGCCCACGCACGCTGATATTGTCGCCATACACGAGACGGCATTCCGGCTTTTCCCCGACCGCCTCTGCGATTCTCTTCAGGGCGAACTCATCCGCGAAACAGTCGCCCGAGTTCATGAAGTTGACCCAGTCCCCGGTGGCATGGCACAGGCCCTTGTTCATGGCGTCGTAGATGCCGCCGTCCGGCTCGCTGATCAACACATCGATTTCCTGCCGTCGCGCCTGCATGAGTTCGACCGACCCATCCTTCGAGCCGCCATCGATCACAAGGTACTCCAGGTCAAACCCAACGCGTTGCTGACTGGCCACGCTGTCCATGGTGCGCGCCAGACCATCGCGATTGTTGTAGTTCACGGATATGACGGAGATTCTTGTCATCTCGAACCCTGAAAAAAAGCGGCAAAAAAATAATCGCTGCCATCAGGAAAGGGCGGCCCGGGTTGCGGGACGTCTCCAGACAGACAACGACATGCTCTCCCGGTTTCCCGCCGGCGTCAGGGTTTCGGCTGCGCACGAGCCGGCAGCAGCCGAGCGCGGTACAGTTACCTCGGCTGACGAAGAATCCGTAGCGCGCCCCTTGGCAGCATCCATAGCGTGGTGACTGAATTGGCGACAATCAGCGCGATCACAACGTACTGGAAATTGATGTTGCCCGTGAGCAGAAGCAGCGCACCCAGCACGCCAGCAACCATCAGCTCGGACATGCCCACCCTACTCAGACTTGCGAACGCCTTAGCCCCCATTAACACCGGAATGCCCGCCTGCGTTGACACGATGATCGCAAAATATAGCGCGCATAGCGATGCCGTGGCATTTGAGATCACAAACTCGGACGATGTCCAGAACGTAATGACATAACCACCGAGAACCGCTGCCCCGGCAATCACCAGGACGCCGTAGGCGGTATAGAGCAGGCTCAGCTTCTTGTAGAGCGCAAGGAGCCACTGTGTATTCCCGTCGAGAAGATGGCGATGGGCTATCGGCCAGAGCGGCTGGTTGATCATCCATACCGCGCTGCTCAGCAGCATGTTGGCCCTGAACATCAATGCAAGCAGGGCCGCATCCTGCGCGCGTCCGGACTCATAGCACAGAAGCACCGCGCCCTGCTGCAAGCAGGCGCCAGAGAGTTGCGCCAGCAGGAAGGCCCTGGAATTCACAATCAGTTCCCTGGCCAGGCCCGGCGCACGAACCCCATGCGGCAAGCCAACCCGTTTCAGCACACTGGCGAAGCAGCCGAATTTTGCCAGGATGAAACCCAATTGGCTGGCGACGAACAGGGACACCACGTCCGCCGTGGCGTCCGACTGGGACGCCACGTAGATGAAGAGGACATTCAGGATGTTGGACGCGGCACCAATGAGGTTGTTGACATGCTGACGGTTTTGTCCCTGGTTGACCGACTCTCCGAGCGAGAATACGAAGATCAGCGCATTGCAGCACAATGCGGCAACCAGCAGATTGAAATACTCCGCCGAAAACAGCTTGGCGCCGCTGCCCTCCAGCACCGGCCGGAACGCCAGCGCCAGCACGATGACCGCACCAAGCAGTGCGCTGAGCCATAGTGCCGACTCAAGCACCACGGCCGGCAGTGTGCCTTGTTTGCGTTTGTCCGCGGCATGCGCCGACACCGTCGGCCATACGCCGATCGCCACCAGGGTCAGCCAGGTCGTGATGCCGTAGTAGACCATGATCGCGCTGAAATCCTCAGGATTGAGCACTCTCGCGAACAGCGGGATGCTGATCACCTGATAGGCAACGCTGGACCCCTTCGAGACAAAGGAGCTCATCACGGCGAGCCGGATCGACCTCATATCCTGCTTCTCTTCCGCGTTCGCCATGGCATCGCCGAACTCAACGGCCGTAGCGGATTGGGCGTCCGTGGCTCCCTTTCCTTGCATCGTTCATTTCCTCGTGATCGGCTCGCCTGCCGCGCATCACTGGCGCTGATTCCGCCATGGTGCGGGATGCCGTTGAAACTAAAAATGTGCGCCAGCAAACAATGCGCGCGGCGGGCCCCATGGCGCAGCGGCGTGCCACACGAGCCGTGTTGGCATGGCGATCAATTCGGGCGCGGGCGATGTCCTATAAGTCTCCATAGCGCCGCAGCGCGATGCCGGCGCTCTTGAGCTTCGCAGCCAGTTCGGCGGGCTGGAGCAACGGCGCGGACTCGTCCCGCCGCCAGGGTTCGGCGAAGCCGGGATGAACCGACATCTCTGTCACGCCATCGCGCAGGATTGCCGGCAACCGCAATGCCCAGCCGGGCTCGCGCGGGTCCGCCGCGATGTAGTAATCGGTATGCCGAAGTCCGGAAAAGTGATGCAGCAACCATACGTTCAAGGCACCGCGTATCGCATTCTTCTGGAAATAGCAGTTTTGCGGCCGGCGGGCCCATTTGATGCCAGCCTGCAACATCTCCTGTTTGATCGCGCGGATGACCGCGGGGTACTTGTGCAAATGCCCATGCCCGTCGACATGCGTGACCTGCACGCCGTGATCGCGCAATTCGGTGAGCTGCTGGCGAAACGCCTCTCTTATATCCTTCTCCGCGAGCAGGCCTGCCATGGCGCGTACCCGCTGTGCCTTGCACGGCCGAAGCATGCCGTCGCCGCCGCAAAGGGACGACTTCCCAGCCTGTGCTGCAAGCCGCCCTTCGACGATATTGAAATGCAGGCCGAATGACAGCTGCTTGCGATGCTGCCTGGCGTAGTCATAGGCCAGCCTGGACGCGGGACACCCGGCCAGGATGGTCGCGCTGGTGAGAAGACCGCCTTCGAAGCAGGAAATGGTCGCCTTGACGGTGTCTTCGTCATACCCGAAATCGTCGGCGTTGATGATCAAGCTTCGCATCGTCTTCTCCAGCGCTAGCCGGGTTGCAGGAAGGGAGAAGGCGTGGCCCGAGGGCAACCCCGAGCCATGACACGCCCCTGCACGCAGGCTACGCAACGCTACTGCCTCAATCCGTGCGGCCGCCCACACTCCATCCCGATTCCGGCCACGCGGCGCAACCCCGCGGCCAGTGTGCGACAGCGCACCGAATCTGAACGAGCGGCTTTCTAAGATGCGATCATCCGTGGACATGGCATGCCTTGCGATGTCCGTTTGGAACAAGCATGGAGAATACCGTGAACGCATGCAATGATGAGCCAGAATTCCGCACCGGCGCTTCGCTTCGCAATACGATTCTCTCGCGCCTGACCTTGCTCGGCGCCTCCGCTTTGCTGGCAGCCTGCGTTGCCGCCTCGCCAGGGATGACGATGAGTTCCCGGGCCTCTACCACCGCGATGGGGTCGGACGCCGAGGTCGACGTGACGCCGATCACCCTGGACCTGGTTCGTGAACTGAAGGGCAAGAGCAGGCCGACCAATCAAAGTGTGGAAGAACTGTACGCGACACCGCAGCCTTACCGGATCGGTCCCGGAGACATCATTTCGGTGGTGGTCTGGGATCACCCTGAACTGGTGTTCCCGACGCAGACGTACAGCATCGGCGCCGCGTTCGAGATTCCGACCTCCAGCGGCGGCTCCAATGTGCCCGGCTATGTGGTCAGCGCCCAGGGCGATATCCAGTTCCCGTATGCGGGCGTGCTGAAGGTGGCCGGGAAAACCGCCAACGATGTGCGCGACCAGATGGCGCGCATCCTGTCGCGGGTGGTGAAGGATCCCCAGATGACGGTCCGCGTGCTGGGCTTCCGCAGCCAGCGCATCTATGTCGACGGCGAGGTGAAGACGCCGGGCATGCAAGCCATCGACGACGCGCCGATGACCCTGGTGGAGGCGCTCAACCGCGCTGGCGGCGTATTGAACCTGACCGGCGACAACAGCCGCGTGCGCGTCACTCGCGGGGAGCAGAGCTGGTACGTCAACATCCCTGCCCTGCTCGCCAAGGGAGTGGATCCCGCACGCATCATGCTGCGCTCCGGCGACATCGTGCGCGTCGAGCAACGCGAGGACAGCAAGGTCTTCGTCACCGGTGAAGTGGTGCGGCCGGTTTCGCTGCTGATGCGCAACGGGCGCATGTCGCTTAACGAGGCGCTGGGAGACGCGGGCGGCGTCAACCCCGGATCCGCCAACGCCGAGCAGATCTTTGTGATTCGCAAGTCGGCCACCGATGAACCGAAGGTGTTCCACCTGGACGGGACCTCGCCGATTGCGCTGGCCATTGCCGAGGGCTTCGAGCTCGAACCCAAGGACGTGGTCTATGTCGACGCAAAAGCGGTGGTGCGCTGGAGCCGGGTCATGAGCCTGCTGATCCAGCCGGTCGTGGGCACGGCAAGCATCGCTCGTCCGTAGTGGAGACGGCGATGATCCGCTCGATCCTGGTCGTTTGCCTGGGCAACCGGTGCCGCAGCCCGATGGCGGAGAGCCTGCTGCGGCGCGCCTTGCCCAACTGCCGAGTGCGCTCGGCCGGACTCGACCCGCCAGTGGGCGCCACCGCCGATCCGCGCGCCACCAGCCTGCTGGCGATGGAGGGCTGCACCCTGGAGTCCCATCGCGCCGTTACCGTCGACGAATCACTGATCGCCGTCTCCGACCTGGTGCTGGTGATGGACAACGAGCAACGCGACGAGCTGGAACGGCTCTACCCGCAGGCACGCGGAAAGACATACAGGCTGTGCGAGTTCTCACATGTCGATGTACCAGACCCCTACGGTGGCTCACAAGGCATGTTCGTGCTCGTGTTGGGGTTGATCAAGCAAGGGGTTGAATCGTGGTCGGCTCACATACAAGCGATCACGCCGGCAAACAGCTACGGGGAAGCGTCATGAATATAGTCAATTCGCGGAATCAGGCTCCGGAGACGTGGGACGATGGCGGCAAGCCGATCGACTTTACGTCCTATGTCGATGTGCTGGTCCGCTATCGCCGCACATTCCTCGTCGTCGCCGGGGGGGTGATCTGCGCCGGGCTGGTTTATGCGATGCTGGCCAAGCCGGTCTATCGCGCGGACATCGTCGTGCAGGTCGAGGACAGCAATGCCGGCGCTGGCGCTGCCGGCAAGCAGACGGCAAACGTCACGCCCGTGTTTGACGTCAAGCCGGCTGCCTCCGCGGAGATCGAGCTGCTGCGCTCACGCATGGTGGTGGGCAAGGCGATTGACAGTTTGCATCTCGACATCAAGGCCTCGCCCCGTTACTTCCCCGTCGTTGGGCAAGCCATCGCCAGTTTCAACAAGGAGTTGTCGACGCCCGGGCTGTTCGGCTGGGGCGGCTTTGCCTGGGGCCAGGAAAGCATCAGCGTGGCGAGCCTCGAAGTCCCGCCCAAGCTGGCCGACAGGACGATCCAGCTGACCGCGCTGGGCGGCAAGCAGTACCGCGTGAGCTTCGCCAGCAACGATGTCAGGTCGACCGGCACCGTGGGACAGCCGCTAACCATCGACACACCGCAAGGCAAGGTCAGCATGTTGGTCAGCGAGCTTGATGGCCGACCTGGCAGCGTCTTTTACGTGCAGCAAATACCCCGCGCCGCGGCCATCGAGGAGTTGCAGGAGAGCCTCATGATCCTGGAGCGCGGCAAGCAGAGCGGCGTGATCGGCATGACGCTCGAAGGCAACTCCGCCGAGAAGACGGCCGCCATCCTGAATGAAATCGGCGCGGAGTACGTCGAGCAGAATGTGCGCCGCAAGGCTGCGGAAGCCGAAAAATCCCTGGCTTTCCTCGATCGTCAGCTGCCCCAGCTGAAGCAACAGGTGGAAACCGCGGAGTCGCGCTACAACGCGATGCGCAATCAGCGCGGTACCATCGATCTGAGCGAAGAGTCGAAGCTCATCCTTGGCCAATCCGTGCAAATCCAGACGCGCCTGCAGGAACTCAGGCAAAAGCGCCAGGAGCTGATTGCGCGTTTCACGAGCAATCACCCGACCATCGAGATCATGGACTCCCAGATCGCCAGCCTGAATGCACAACTGAATGGCGTGACCGGGAAAATCCAGAAGCTGCCGGATGTCGAGCAGAACGTGTTGCGCCTCATGCGTGATGTCAAGGTCAGTACCGAGCTCTACCAGTCGCTGCTGAACGACACCCAGCAACTCAGGCTGGTGAAGGCAAGCAAGGTCGGCACGGCACGCCTGGTGGATACCGCCGAGGTACCGCTCAAGCCCGTGCGGCCCAACCGCAGCATGATTGCCGGCGTGGCGCTGGTGCTGGGCTTGCTGCTGGGCCTGCTGGCGGTTGTCGTGCGGCGCTTGCTCGACGGTGGCGTCAGCGATGCCGACGAGGTGGAAAAGTCGACAGGACTGACGGTGTACTCCACCATCCCCTTCAGTGCGCAACAAGCACGCCCGGAAGCCGCCAGGAAGGCGGGCGGCAAGGACGGCGGGCGCTGCGATGTGCTGGCTCACCTGGAACCCGGCGACCCGGCCATCGAGAGCTTGCGTAGCCTGCGCACCGCCCTGCAGTTTGCCCTGGCCGGCAGCCGCTCGCGCGTCGTGGTGGTCACCGGTCCGGCGCCGGGCGTCGGCAAATCGTTCGTCTGCGCAAACTTCGCGGCGGTGCTGGCCTCCGGCGGCAAGCGCGTCGTGCTGGTTGACGCCGACCTGCGCCGGGGCAGTCTCAATCATCGCTTTGGCGTGGCGCGTAGCCCGGGCCTGTCGGAGGTGTTGACCGGCACGCCGCTGAACCAGGCGATCCGCCGTCAGGTCCTGCCTGGGCTGGACGTCATCCCGACCGGCACCGAGCCGCCGCACCCGGCGGACCTGCTGCTCAGCGAGCAACTGGATACCCTGCTCGATACCTTGAAGGCACAGTACGACGTTGTGCTGATCGACACGCCCCCGGTGCTTGCCGCTTCCGACGCGGGCATCCTGGCAGCCAGGGCGGGCGCGGTCTTCATGGTGACCCGCGCCGACCAGACCACTGTCGGCGAGATCACGGCGGCGGACAGGGCCATCCAGCAAGCCGGCGGTGAGATCAAGGGGGTACTGTTCAACGGCCTGCGTATCGATGGCCGCTGGTACAGGGCGCACTACCACTTCGGCAAGTATCGCTATCTCAACCAGTACGGCACCTCACGCATCAAGCGCGCCTGAACCGCCGCTACGCGCAAAGGGCCGATGCCGTGAGGGCATCGGCCCTTTTCCTTTGATGGCCGTGCGCAAGACAAGCCTCGCAATGGCAGTCGAAAACAATGACTGGGGGACAGGGCTTCCGGCGCTCCCGGCTGGACGAAATCCAGCCCTCGCGGCAGCGCCAGGCGGTCTGCCGCGGCAGCCCTATGGATTCGCGGAGTTGAACAGCCCCGCGGTGCGGTAGGCGGGCTCGGACGCGAGGGGCGGCGCTTGTGGCGATTCATCCGTGGCCGCGGTGTCGGCCGCCAGTTCGGCTTCGTGCCGCATGACGTGCCGGACCAGGAACTCTGCGAATGCCTGGCGGCTCGCGGGCAGGAACAGCGAATGGTCCAGGCACGGCAGCGTGTGCAGCTTCACCCGCTCCAGCTCGCTGAGAGCCTTCATGTCGCCCCCGAAGCAAAACGCTGCTTCCTCCAGGCCGAGATCGCCCGTGCCATAGAGAAAATCGGTATACACGCCACGCCGGTTCAGCTCGCCCATGGCATGGCAGGCGAAACCGCTGACCGTGGCGATGTCGGCCGCGCCGCGCAGCCGTGCCATCAACCTGGCGTGGCGCTCGGCGGCACGGCGCGCGACCCGGCCAGCCAGGCTCGACACAATCGGCCATGCGTGAATCTCGCCGCTCAGCAGGCGCTGCCAGTTTTCCGGCTTGCGTGCCGCCACGAGGTAGCCTCGTATCGATTGCAGCTTGCTTCCGGCCGCGGCGTCGTCCGCAAGATCCCAGCGGAACTTGACGAGATTCGCCATGACCAGCCCACTGACACCCGCGTTGGCAAGCGCCGCGTGCAAGCTGAGATAAGCGCCCGAGCAGACGCCCGCAAGCACGATGCGCCTGAAGCCCCGGGCTCGCATCCACTCGACCGCGGCGCATACGTCCGCGCACGGCGGCGGCGAATAGATGGAAGGAATGCTCATCTGCCTTGCCGCTGCCGGGCTGTCGCCAAGCGCGGCTACGTCGAGCCGCAAGGCAGCCACGCCCAGGCGGGCGAGCTGGCGCGACAGCGTGACGAAGATCCTGCCATCGCCAACATGATGGTTGCCACCGGTATTCGGGAAAATCACCGCGGTGCCGGCCGGCAGGCGCTCGCGTGGCGCGCAAAGGATGCCGAACAGGCGCCCCCCGCCCAGCCAGACCGGCTGTTCGAAGCCGCCATCCACCTGCAAGCCCTGTGTCTGCCTGACGCGCGGTTCGCCGCGGTGCGGCCGCAGCCGTGCGGGCGCGGCGCCGGGCCGCAGCCAGTCGAGCAGTCTCCGCCAGGCCCGCTCGGGCACGGTGGCATACTCGGCCGACTGCATCATGGCGGGGTATTCGTCAAACCCGCCAAGTTCGACTTGCACTCCCGCCGCTTCGTAGCTCGCCGCCAGCGACGCCACCGCCGAGGCCGTGCCAGGCCAGGCATCCAGCATCAACACGCGCGGCGCCGGGCAAGCCCGCCGGCGCGCCAGGTTCAACGCGCCGATCCGGGCCACGGTTTCCGGTACAAGGCGGAATGCCAGGACTTGCTGGGCGCCGTCCTGCGCAGGCGCCACGGCGAGATCGGGAATCGCCCTGCTCAGCCAGTTGCCGTGGAGTGCCCGCAACTCGCGCAGGTAGGTACGGCCATTGGTCGCGGGCGCCAGCAGGATCAGGCCAGCGGCAGCCGTGCTGTGGTGGGTAGCCATGGCTTCAGCCGCAAGCACCGCAAGGGTTGCCCCGAGGCGCAGGCCGCAAAGCACCACCCGTTCGACGCCGGCCAGTTCGCGCAGCCGTGCCGCGGCCGCGACAATGCTCGCCACGGCCTGCTCGACGAACCTGGGGTCATCGTCGCCGCCGCCCGAGTCCCCGCTGCCCGGATAGTCAAAGCGCAACGCTGGCAGGCCCGCGGCGGCAATATCATCAGCCAGGTGGCGCCAGGCGCGATGCGACCACATGGCTTCGTGCCCGCCCGGCGCGCAGAGGACCACGCCGGTTCTCCCGGTCTCGCCGTGAAGCCAGCCGGCACAGCCATGCAATATGACGCGCTTCATGCCGACTCCCCGCTCGCGCCCGCCCGGGCGCTGCTTTCGCCTCCGATTGCGGCGCTGGCAAAGCCCACGCAGAAACGGGTACGCTCGCCAGCGCCAGGCACTATGCCATCCGCTCCACGCCGGCTGCGCGCTCCAGCTTTGGCACGCTGGGCGCGGGCTCGGGCATGCCCAGATAGGGATTGATGCTGTTGAACTCGGCACGGTTGCTGCGGCGCGCCGTCACGCCGTTCAGAATGCCACCCAGAAGCCGCGCATGCGAACGGGCCAGGCGCTTGAGCGTCTCCTCGACCTGATCCGGCGGTGTCTGGTCCGCGCGCACCACAACCAGTGTCGAGCCGGCAATATTCGCCACCAGCGTGGCGTCGGCCACGGCCATCACCGGCGGCGTATCGACGATCACAAGGTCAAAGCGGCTAGCGCACAGGCGCAGGCATTCCGCCAGGGCGGGACGCATCAGCAGTTCGGAGGGATTGTGAGGCGTCGCCCCCGTAGTCAGGATCGACAAACCGCTGACGACGGTGGGACGCACGGCGGCAGCCAGCGTGAGCTGGCCCGCCAGT
This sequence comes from Cupriavidus sp. 01L45, assembly GCF_056399885.1. NCBI lineage: Bacteria > Pseudomonadati > Pseudomonadota > Betaproteobacteria > Burkholderiales > Burkholderiaceae > Cupriavidus > Cupriavidus sp. 01L45. The sequence goes on from NZ_JBFTSG010000003.1 coordinate 157,203, forward strand.
ATCTCCGCCAGACCGCCTTCAGCCCCCTGGTCGAACCAGCTCGCCACCTTGCCCCGGCGCATGTCGGCGTCGATCAGCAGCACACGCTGGCCGGCTTCGGCAAACAGCACCGCCAGGTTGATGGCGGCGAAGGTCTTGCCCGCGCCCGGTGCGGGGCTGGTCACGGCCACCACGCCATCGGCCGCGCTTCGCAAGCCGAAATGCAGCGCGGCGCGCACGCTGCGCAGGCCCTCCACGGCCAGGGAATGCGGGGCGCTTCGCGCCAGCAGATAGCGGTCGTGCAGACCCTGGCGCAGCAAATGCTTGATGAAATCGGGATAGGATTCGTCGAGCGCCTCCAGTGCCTGCCCCGGCTCGGGCCCCTCCAGCCGAGCCGCGCCCGGCGCCGCGAAGCCAGCGGCAATACCCAGGCGGACCTTGGCCTCGATGAGACGCTCCAGCTCTTGCTGCTCGCGGCTGTACGCAATGTCCCCGAGCATGGGCATGCCGAGCAGCGCTTCCGCTTCGTTGGCGCTGGCGACGGTCTGCTTCGTGCGCTGGCGCACGCTCACGCAGGCAATGCCAAGGCACAGGCCAAGCAGGCCACCGCCGGCGGTCAACGGCCAGGGCCCGGGCCCCACCGGCGACATCGGCACCACCGCATTGTCGACGACGCGGACCTGACTACTGTGGTCCGAGACAATCAGCGACAGTTCCTGGACCTTGTTGCGCAAGGTCATGTACATGTCCTCCGCCACTTTGACATCACGCGTGAGCGACACCGACTCACGCTCCGACATCGAAAGATTCTGCATGCGCGCATCCAGCTCTTTGCGCTCACGCATCATCTGGGTAATCTTGTTGTCGACGGTGCGTACCTCGTTGGATTCCGTGGTGAAGCGCTGCAGCAGTCCGGTACGTTCCATCTTCAGCGCGGCGATCTGCTTCTGGTAGTCGATGCTGCCATTGAGGTAGGACTGCGCGTCCTGCGAGGGCTGCATCGACCCGGAGCGCGAACGGTAACGCGTCAGCGCGGCTTCGGCGCGCTCAAGCTCGCCCTGTACGCGCGGCAGCTGGCTGGAGAGAAATGCCAGCGTGCTGGCCGCGTCGTCGCTGCGCTGCGCGGTCTGCCCCGAAATGTAGGAATTGGCAACACCATTGACCAGCGCCGCGGCCAGTTTCGGGTCGGGATTCTGCCAGGTGATTCGCGCCGTACCGGCTTCGCCCTCCTCGCTGCTGACCTTGAGCTCCCCGGCGATCGTGCTGACCATGGCCGCCAGGTCGTGCCGCGTAATGGTGAAGCGCGTGCCGGGCAGCGCATCGACGCGCGTCACCAGCAATTCCACACCGTTGCCGGTGGCAGGCTCGTCGACCTTGCCCTCAAGCAGAACGGCATCCGCCGAGCGCAGCACGAAGCGTTGCTCCGGCAAGACCTCGAACATCAGCGGCTCGTTGAACAGGCGCTCCGGCACGGTCATCTTGTCGACCACGAGCCGCTGCGCGCCCCATGCATAGCCAAGGTTCGCCGGCCAGGGCGCGCCAAACCTGCCCGGTGTCGCAAAGCGGGCCGCCAGGCTGCCCAGCAGCGGCGCCCGTAACGGCTCGGCGGAGATATCGAGATGCAGGTTCTCCACCACCGGGCCGACCATCGCCCGGCTCTTCAGCAAGCCGATATCGAAGGGGGCGGGCTTCGCACCGCGCGCAACCCCCTGTGTAGCGGCATCCCTGGCGCCAATCTGCACCAGCGCCTCGGCGCGGAACTGCCGCGGTGTCGACAGCGCCAGCAGCGCCGCAACCGCGGCACCCGCCAGGCCAGCGGCAAGGATCCAGCCGATATGATCGAGCATCGCGCCCGCGGGCACGATGCGCTCCGGCGCGACGCCGGCAAATGACATTTTGCTCACAGCAAATTCCCCCGCTAGGTTCGTCCCCGCCTTGCCTGCGCAGCGGGCAAGCGAGGCCTGCTCCCATACCGCAGTGCTAACCGCGCCCGTAGTTATCTTCGAACCGGACGATGTCATCCTCGCCCAGATAGGCACCCGACTGGACCTCGATGATTTCCAGCGGTGTCTTGCCCGGGTTCTCCAGCCTGTGCAGCGTGCCGATCGGGATATAGGTGGACTGGTTTTCGGACAGGATGCTGACCGTGTCGCCGCAAGTCACGCGTGCGGTACCGCGTACCACCACCCAGTGCTCGGCACGGTGGTAATGCATCTGCAATGAGAGGCTGGCTCCCGGATCCACGACGATGCGCTTGACCTGGAAACGCTCGCCGTGATCGATGGAGTCGTAGCAGCCCCAGGGGCGCTGGACCTTGCGATGATTCACCACCTCGCATCCGTGATCGGAGCGAATGCGCTGGACCACGTTCTTGACGTCCTGCACATGCGCCTTGTCCACGACCAGCACGGCATCCGCCGTCTCCACCACCACCACGCCCTGTACCCCGACGCACGCGATCAGGCGTCCCTCGGAATGTGCCAGGCAAGACGAAGCGCCATCGAACAGCACGCGTCCCCGCCCCACATTTCCCGCTGCGTCCTTGGAAGCGATATCCCAGATCGCGGCCCACGAGCCAACGTCGGACCAGCCAGCGTCCAGCGGCACCAGCATGCCGCTCACACCGGGCAAGGCCTCCAGCTTCTCCATCACCGCGTAGTCGATGGAATCCGACATACAGTCGCCAAAGGCTTCCTTGCCAATGCGGAACGTGTCGCCGCTGCGTTCACCGGTCTCATATGCAGCACGGCACTGCAGGTACATTTCCGGCTGCAGCTGGCTGAGCGCCTTGAGCCAGACCGACGCCCGCACGACAAAAATGCCGGCGTTCCACCAGTAGTCGCCCGACGCCACGTAGTGCTCGGCCAGTTCCAGATGGGGCTTCTCCACGAAGCGCTCGAGCGTGAAGGCCCCGCTATCCTCGTTCACGCCGGCGCGGATGTACCCGTAGCCGGTTTCCGGCGCAAGCGGGCGCACGCCCAGCGTCACGATGGCGCCACGGTCGGCATGCTGTATCGCCGTCGCCAGTGCCTGGCGAAATGCTTGCGGATCCGCCACGCTGTGGTCTGCCGGGGTCACGACCAGGACGGCATCCTCGGTCTCCCCCAGGCCGCCGGCCGCGTGCAGCGCGGCCATCGTCAGCGCGGGCGCCGTATTGCGGCCGCAAGGTTCGGAGAGGATCCGCGCGGGCTTGCCGGCTCGCTTCATCATCTCCGCGATCATGAAACGGTGGTCCTCGCCGCAGACCACCATCGGCGCCACTTCCTTGCCCGCCGCACGGCCGGCCAGTTCCGCCAGGCCGTCGAAGCGGCGCGCGGTGGCTTCCAGCAGCGTGTCATCGGCAACCAGGTTCAGCAACTGCTTGGGATGCTGCTCGCGCGACAGCGGCCACAGCCTGGTGCCGGCGCCGCCGGCCAGGATGACTGGCTGGATCGCGGTTATCGGCATGGACTGCACGCCTGCATCGGCGGACACTGCTATTGCCGCGCCGTCCGGCTGGTACGCGTCCCGAGTCGTTGCGTTCATCTTGCCTCCTTGCCTGCCGCAGCCCGGAAAGGCTGCGGATACTCGCCACGTGCGCGGAACACGGACTGTGCATTCTTCATCCGGGGGATCACCGGCGCGCATGCACTCGCGCCGCGCAGCGCCGGGGGTAACGCTTCCGGACATGAGGCCCGCCTGGGCCGGACGGTCCGGCGCATACTGACAGCCAGTGTAGGGAGCGGGAGCGGGGGTATCTGTTCGCTGCCGCACACGCCAGCCGCCAGGCTGTCCCCGCGCAAATGCCCCTGCCATTGTCGTGCCCTCTGTTGGGCAACGAACGGATGGAAAGCGCCAATACGGTTGCAATGGCAGCAAAGGCGCCTACCGGTTTTCGACGGACCGGGCAGCGCGGCAACAGACGCAGGAGGCGGAAGATGAAACGGGACGCTGTACTCATAAGCGGCGGCGGCGCGGACAATATGGCGCGGGCAAGGCCGCGTGCCGCCCGCCCGGCGGAGCTTGCCACCAGTACAGCCGCTACCGTAAGCCATCCGCACGTGCTGCATGGCGCGGACGCGATCTGGCAGGAGACCAACTGCTATATGGACCTGTGGATCGAGCTGTTGCATGGCCGGGGACTCGATCCGCGCGCCGCGCTGCCATTCACGGTGACGCAGGATTTCGAAGGGGACCATTTCACATTCTTCAAGTATCCGCAGATGGATCTGGAGTTGCTGTACGGCACCGTGGTGCAGGAAATGCCGGTCTATGACACGCTCGAGGCCCACGTCGTCGCACAGGTCAGCCGCGGCCATACCGTGCTGGTGGAACTCGACAGCTACTACCTGCCGGACGTACGCGCGACCGCCTATCGGCGCGAGCACGTCAAGACCACGGTGGCAATCGACCGCATCACGCCGGCGGCGCAGGAGCTTGGCTACTACCACGGCCTTGGCTATCACACGCTGGCCGGAGAGGACTACCGCGGCGCCATGCGGCTTACGCCCGAACTGAGCGGCAACGGCAACATACTGTTCCCCTACGCCGAGTTTGCCCGGCAGGCGAGAGCGCCGCTGCGCGCCCGTGCGCTGGTCAATGCTTCGGTGTCGCTGATGCGCCACCACCTGACCCGGCGCCCCACAGCCAATCCGGTCAGCCAGTGGCGCACGGCTTTCGGTGGGCAGATGGAAGTCCTGCTGGCGCGTGGAGATGCTTACTTCCACCAATACAGTTTCAACCTGCCGCGGCAGCTCGGTGCCGGTTTCGAGTTGCTTCATCATTATCTTGGCTGGTTGGCCGAGCACGATTACAGGATCCCGGCAGCGGCGGCACTTGCGGCCCGAGCCGTTGCCACCGAATGCAAGGTGCTGCAATTCCGCCTGGCGCGGGCCGTGGCGCGCCGGCGGCATGACGACTGCGCGGATTGCCTGGAAACGCTCGAGGCGTCCTATGAGCGCGCCATGGCCGGGCTGGTCTCGGCGTTCGGCTGTGCGACTCGCCTTCACGCCTGAGGCCAGCGTCGGCATGCCGGCCCCGGTGCGCCGGGGTCCGCTCTGTTCAGGCGTGCGCCAAGGCAGGCAGCAACCGGTCGTACTCGCGTTTGACGAGCTTGTAGCATTCGCAGGATTGCTTCTCGAGCCCGCAACGGTCCAGCACGGTGATATGCCCACGGCTGTGGTGGATGAGTCCGAGGTCCTCCAGCTTTCCGGCTGCCTCTGTCACGCCTTCGCGCCGGACACCGAGCATGTTCGCAATCACCTGCTGCGTGATCACAAGCTCGTTGGAACTCATCCGGTCGATCGCCAGCAGGAGCCAGCGGCACAATTGCTTGTTGAGGGAGTGATGGCGGTTGCAGGCCGCGGTCTGCGCGATCTGCGTCAGTACCGCCTGCACGTAGAGCAGCGTCACGCGCTGCAGCACCGGTGTGCGCATCAGCTCATTGCGCAGATCGCGGGCTGCGATGCGATAGGCGAAGCCCGGGCTGCGCACTTCCACGCGGCTGGGCATGGTATCGCCGCCGGTGACGACCGGGATGCCGACCAGGCCCTCGTTGCCGATGGCCGCGAACTCGACCGTGGCACCATCCTCGAGCAGCGAGAGCATGGAGACCACTGCCGTGGTGGGAAAGTAGACATGGACGATGCGCTGTCCCGAATCCGTCAGCAACTCCCCCGCGCGGAGCCTGACCAGTTCGAAGTGCCGGCACAACACCTCCCACTCGTGGCGCGGCAACGCGCTGAGCAAATGATTGACATGCAGATCTGACCGATGCGTGATCATTTTCGGACCTCCCTTGGACCCTAGGATCACGGCTGGTGCCAGCAAGACATCCTGATGCCCTTATGACTGGGCACTACTGTCAATGCCGTTCCACCCGTTGCAAACAACCGCTGACTTTCCGCCAGCTGGTGTATCTGTATTAAGCGCCACGCAACTCCGTTGTGACACTGGGCAGACGGCTAGTACTAGATCATCCCTTGGTAGGTTGGAGATGACACGGGCGGACACCGGCGGTCGTGCCCGCTTGGGCGCGCAAGCGAGGCCCGGCGGCTGCGCAGGCCATGCCAGGAGTGGGAATCAGCGGCGCGTCCTATGCGTTGTAGCTGACCGGCCGGTCCGCGTTGATGGCGTGAATCTCGCCCGAAGGGATGAGCGCACCCGGGGCGGGGGAGCCGCCGTCATGCATAAGACGGATACGCCGGCTCTCGCCGGGGGCAAGATGAAACCAGTCTTGTGCCGGTTGAAAGACATGATCTTCGATATGCACCCAGCGCGCGAAGCGCTGTGTGCTGATTGTGAGCCACCATTCACCCGCCACGCATTCGACTACAACTTTCAGGCCAGGCGGCTTGAGCGCGCTCGCCCTGCGATCCGGCAGGTAGGCCACCTGGCTCAGCAGTGCACCATCAGCCCCTACAAGCGAGGCCACGACGACGTCGTGCGCCGGCGGACCAAACCGATAGGCGTAGGTGAAATCGAAGAACACATCCATCAGCGACGCGGCCTCGATGCGGTGCGCCTCGCGTGGGGCAAGCACGAGGTCCTGCGTGGCTTCGGCCACCACCGTCTCGCCGTCGCGGTAGCAGCGCAGCGACAAACGCACCTGATGCGGCTCCGGCGATTCGTTGAGCAGGTGCAGGTGCAAGCCGTTGAGCCCCTCGTCCGTGAACAGCAACTGCAGCGGCTGCCAGACCTGCCGCAAGGCATGCCAGGCCGATTTGGGACGCGCGCATGCGTCCACGATCCCCCAGCCCGGCCCCGGCAGGAGATCCTGCAGCTGCCAGACCAGCCCGCCCGCGCAGGTGGAACCCACGCGCCGCCATTCGCTGAAGACATCGGTCATGATCTCGGCCACCACCGCGCGTGACAGTGCCAGATAGCGCCCCGGCCGTTCGTAGCGCAGGCGGGGTGGATCGACGTCATACAGCGTACGCAGATAGAAGTCGCGCACGTCCTCGAAATCCCACGGCGCGCCGGCATCGCGCGGCACGCGTGTCTTCCAGCGCGGATCGTGCAAGGGCTGGCCAAGGTCGTGCTCGGCCAGGGTGCGCTCGCAAGGTACGTTGGCAAACGCCAGGCATTCCGCGGCGAAACGCACATTGGCGAGACGCGCATCCGCCAGGGGGCGCTGGTAGGCGCCCACGCCGTAATAATGGCTGACGCCGGTATCGGGCTGGAAGGGCCATGCGCCTTCGCAAGGTGAGTTGCGCACGTAGACGACATCCGGCCTGTGCGCGGCCACCAGGCCGGGGATCAGCGCTTCGAACAGCGGCTGGCGCCAGGCCGCGCGCGCCGCACCCATCATGGCGGCTTGCTGCTCGGTCTCGCTGCCACCGCACAACACCGCGACGCTCGGATGCGCGCGCGTGGAAACCAGCCACTCCGTCACCTCGCACGCGGCGTCGTCCATCAGCGCGGATCCCGCCATGCCGTCGCTGCCGCCATAGTCGAAATTGGCGAACATGAAGTCCTGCCACACCAGCAGGCCAAGTTCGTCGCAGAGCCGATAAAAGTTCTCGCCCGGATAGCAGGTGACGCCGCTCACACGCACCATGTTCATGCCGGCCCCTCGAGCCAGCGCCAGCCAGCGTCCGACCGTCTCCTGCGCATCCGACAGGCCGTGCAGGTCGTGGCTCGACACGCACGCGCCACGGCAGAAAAGCCGCTCGCCGTTGATGCGCAAGGCAAAGGCGCCCGGCGCAGCGCCGCGGTCGGCCTCGATGGTGCGAAAGCCGATGCGCCCGCATGCCAGCGTGCCGCCCTGCACCGTGGCAACTATGCGGTAGAGATAGGGCTCGCCGTGCGTGTGCGGCCACCACAGCCTGGCATGGGCGATGCGCAATGTGCCAGCCAGCGTGTGGGCATCCAAGCGCCGCAACAGGCCCGCGCAAAGCGGCTCACCGTCACCATCGACGGCACTGAAACTGCCATGCTCTGGCGCTTCTCCCGGAAAATGCAGCCGCAGGGACACCACGCCCTCATGCCCCTCGATCCGGCTGGAGAGATCGGCGCGCATGCCTTGCGATGCATCGTCGCCGGCCGGGTCGAGCAGTTCGACCGGGCGCCACGGCCCCACGGCATGCACCGGGGGGCACCAGCCGGCCATATGGCCGAGCAGGGTGGTGCGCACCGCGCGCAAGGTCGCTGGCGCGATCATCCGTGGCTTCCAGCGGACCGCGCCGCGCTGTGTGCGCAGCCACGGATACATCGCGCGAAAGCACAGGTGCAGTGTATTCTCGCCCGCCAGTTCGACTTCGATCTGATGGCTCACGAACATATGGCGCGTGGTAAGCACCAGCGCACCGTTCAGCCACACCTCGGCCAGCGTGGCCAGGCCGCTGAACCGCAGCACGCGGCGGCCACTGCCCGTGAAGTGCACGCGGTACCAGTGATCGCGCTGGTGCAGCGGTGGCGGCGCGGCATCATCCCATCGGCCGGCGGCACGCAAGGCGCCCGCCACGGTGCCGGGCACGGGCGCAGCCAGCCAGCCGGCGCCCTCCGGCAAGGCGGCCGGGCACCCGGCGGCGCCAGCGGAGGTTTCGAGCCACACCCACTGCCCGGACAACGGCGCGCCTTTGACCGCGACGCCGGGCAATGCCGGCAAGCCGCGCCGATCGGGGGCGAAGTCGCGCGCACTCACCCGCCAACCTCGCCGAAGTAGGCAGCCAACGCCGGCACCGTCGCCTTGTAGGACATCTCGAGCTGATCGAAGCAATCCTGGCAGGGATCGGGCTTGCGGCTGATGACGGCACGCATCAGCCGGAACTGCATCACCATGGCCTCGGAGGCAATGGTGTAGCAAGCCTCGGCGATGGTGTCCGGCAGCGGCTGGCCATGCATCACCAGCCAGCGAAGGTAGCAACCCAGCAGCTCGAAATTGGCGCCCAGCTGGCGCAACACGCTCGACGCATAGGCCTGGAATCCCGGCTCCCCACGCCCCATCATCTGGTCCAGGTGCGCGGGGAAAACCGTACGAAAGGCGCTGATGGGATTGACCCGCGGCCGCCGTCCCAAGTGGCGGCGCAGCATGTCAAGCGAGATCCGCACCAATGCGGCATCGGTCTGGGGAGCAAAGCGGCGCCGCACCACTCTCGCTTGCGGATACGGCGCGATATTCTTGTCCTTCAGTTCCGCCGGCAGCCGGAAGATGGCCTGGTACTCCTCGCCGCTGACCGTGTGGTAGCCGTCGCCATGGTAGTAACCGGCGGTCGAGGCCTCCGGCACCAGCAGGTCCACACCGATGCAGGAACGCGCATGCAGGCGCCGGTAGCCAGCGGCGGCGGCATACGGCAGGTTGAAACTGTCGACGTCAAGCAGTACCACGTTGCCGCGGCATGTCTGCGCGGCAATGTGCCCCTCCAGGTTGTCGTACACGGACAAGTCGTGCACGGTGACACCATAGAGCCGCTCGAGATCACCGAACGGGAAACTGAATAACGTGAACTGATCGCCCTCGAAATCCTGGCTCACGGTAAATGCCAGTGCGGCAATGGGCTCGAGTTCCCAGCCATGCAGAAGCTCTATCCACAGATCGACATTGCAATTTGCGTGCGACCACACCGGGTTCCCGCCGCGCAGACCGAGACCGCCGCGGCCCCCCAACTTGGGTGTTCCATGCATTACGCGCTCCAGAGCCGCTCGCGCACGCCTCGCGGCCAGCGCGCCGGATCGAGTCCATGGTGACGCAGCAGGGCAAGCCCGAGCCGCTCGATGCCAAAGCCCACGCAACCGGTATGCGCGGTGCCACCGTCGTCTGTCCGGATGCCCCACAAAGCACCGAAATGGTCCATATGGTAGTTGAAGCTCATACAGGCGGTAGGCGGCGCCCCGTCATTGACGGGAATCAGCAACTCGAACTTGAGCCGGAGCTCGCGCTGGCTGTCGGCCACGATCTTGCCGCCGCGCCCGAAGAACGGATCATTGGCCACGTCGACTTTCACCGGGAGCTCGAGCGCCTTGCCCAGTTGCAGCCCGCGCTCCATCCATAGCTGACGGAATGCCACGATGCGCTCGGCCGGCCCCAGGCACACGTATTCCCTCTGTCGGAACAACTGCATGCGCGTCGGCTCCAGCGAAGGCTCGTGCCGATAGCAATAGGACAGGACATCGACCACCTTGCCCTGCCACGGCAGCGGTCCCCGGCGCGCCATCACCGGGTAGACCGGATAGCAGGCTGCCGGTGTCAATACCACGCCGGAGAATGCCTGCTGGTCGGTCCACGCGTCGCCATCCTCCAGCCGTGCAAGCAGGCGGCGGTGGCCGCGGTCGTCGCCGCAGAAGCTATGGACGGTGCCCGCCAGCTGGGGAAAGCTCTTCATGTATTCACTGGTCTCGAAGTCAGCCTTTCCGATGGCGGGCGGAAATCGCAGGATCTCGGCGTGCTGGTCGCTGCCGAGCGCGGTGATCGCCGCGTTCAGGCCGTCGGCGATGGCTTCGAAGGTCTCGCTGCGACCGTACAAGCCCTGCACGCCGGTTGGGATCAGGAGGCCTGCGTCGAGCAGCGCCGCGAGAAACGTCGCCGGTCCGGTGCGGGCCGCCGGTGGCTCGTCGGCGCCGCTCGTGGCCAGGGTGTCGCTGATAAGGGCAATGGAATCCATCTTGTTTCTTTCAGGAACGATCTGCCAGCAGCAGGTTGGCGGTGTTGGCCAGGATACGGTCGTTATTGATCATCAGGGGCGCGGACCACAGATCACGCAGATGACGGCCGAGACTATAGGGCGTGCCATGTTTGTAGCCGGCCATGCCGCAAACCAGCATGGCCTGGTGCACCACCTGCAGCGCCATCTCCGAAACCGAAGTCTTCAAGCCGTTCATCTCAGCCGCGAGCGAGAACGAAGCCGATACCGACGCGGCAACGTGACGCTGGCGCTGACGCGCAAGGGCTAGCCCGAGCCGCCCTTCGATCATCTGCAACTGGCCCACCGCCTCCGCGACATGGGACGCCGAGGGCGGCAGCGAACCCGGTCGCGCCCTTGCCTGCCCCCGGAAGAGATTTTTTGCGCGTTGGACCGCGTCGCCTGCGATGCCAAGCCAAAGTGCGCTCCAGAGGATATGCGAGACCGGCGTCATGGTGACGTCGGCGATCTCGCCAAACGCAACGGGCAATACCTGGGCAACCTGCCCGGCCGCTTCAAGCCGGAAGCCGTTGCTGCAGGTGCCGCGCATACCCAGCGTATCCCAGGTATTAAGGCACTGAAGCGTGTAGTCGCCGTGCAGCACGCACACCAGCACCTGGTCCGACGGCGAAGCATCGGCGTGCCGCCGCGCGGTCACGAGGATGCCATCCGCGTACGCACCGTATGAGATGGTGGGCGCGATCTTCAACAGGTGGAATTGGTCGCCGTCGGCGTCGACCGCGCAGCCGCTGTTTCGCAATGCGCCGCCGATGGCTTCCTCCGAGGTGGCGGAGGCCAGCAGAAGCTGCTCGGCCGCGATGCGGGCAAGCAGGCTTTCATGCCACGGACTACCCGCGCCGTGCCCGGCCACGCATGCCACCTGGATCTGGTGCATGGCGTAGATCATGCCGGTGGACGAGCAGGCGGCGCCGAGGATCTGGCAGATGGCCGCGATGGTATCGAGCGATGCTCCCGCACCGTCGTATGCGGTTGGCACCATGGCGCCAAGCAGTCGCTGATCACGCATGGCGGCAAGGGCCTCGTGGGGAAACCTTGCCTCGCGATCTACCTGGTCCCCGTGCTCCGCCGCCACCTCGGCCACGACATGAGCGGCAGCAATCAGCGCCTCGCCGGACGCCGGATCCATGCCAGGCTGCGCCAGCTCCACCCTGGCCAGCGGCGGGCTCACGCTGCCTCCTGCTGCTTGATCTGCTGCACCGCGGTGGCTAGGGAATCAATGCTACGGAACAATTGCCGCGTCAGCATTCGGTCCGGAATCTCGATATCGAAAGCGTTCTCGATGGCAAGCATCACATGCACGGTCGCCAGGGACGACAGGCCTACCTCGTAGAGATCTGTGCCATCGTCCAGCCGGTCTGCCGGAACCGTGAGTCTCGCTACCTCGCCAAGGATGTGACGGATCGTTGCTTTCATGCTGATCTCCAGCGATTGAGACGGGAGCCATTGAACATGGAATCGCCTTGGCGGGGCGTGCGTTCCCCCACCAATAGCGCGGCGAGCGGGGGGATCGCACGAACTCAGAACGCGCTTTTGCCGGTCCATCCGTGCACTGCGGTTCGCAGGATGATGGAGATGTCCAGCTGGAACGACCAGTTGCGGATGTAGTAGATGTCGAACTCGACGCGCTTGCGCATCTTCTCGACGGTGTCGGTCTGGCCGCGCAGGCCATTGATCTGCGCCCAGCCGGTGATGCCAGGCTTGACGCGGTGCCGGAGCATGTAGCGGTCGATCAGCTCCTTGTAGAACTCATTGTGTTCCATCGCATGGGGACGCGGACCGACCACCGACATCTCGCCCCGCAGCACGTTGAGGAATTGCGGCAACTCGTCCAGGCTTGTGCGGCGCAGGAAGGCACCGATGCGCGTCACGCGCACGTCGTCGCGCGTGGCCTGTGTCACACCGGCCTCCTGGTGCACCACCATGGTACGGAATTTGTAGACATTGAACGGAGAGCCGTCCATACCGAGCCTTCTCTGGCGGAACAGCACAGGGCCCGGAGAAGACAACTTGACCAGGAGTGCGATGGTCAGCAGCACCGGCGACAGGCCAAGCACCACGCACAGCGCGAAGACCCGGTCGAAGCTCGCCTTCAACAGCCCGGTGATACCGGACACAGGCGGACTGTTCAGGTCGATCACCGGCATGCCGAGGAAGTCGCTGAATCGGTGGCCGAGCAGTTCCACCGACATGATATCGGGCACCCAGCGCACGTCGACCATGTCATTGCGGAACTGGAACACCACGTCATAGAGGTCGCGGCAGGCCGCCATCGGCAACGTCAGCCAGATTTCGCGCACGCCATTGCTGCGCACAAAGGCACAGACATGCTCCAGCGACTCGAGCCGCGCTACGCCCACCGGGATCGGCTTCTCGCGCTCATCGTAGATGCCGACCACATCGTAGCCCGCGCCGCGGATGCGCTGCACGCGCTGGTACAACTCATTCCCAAGGGTCCCATAGCCGAGGATAACCACGCGCTTGGCATTGAGGCCTTGTTCACGCACGCTGCCCAGCATGCTGTACAGCACCAGGCGCGACGCCACCAGCGCGGCGGCGACGCCGAGCAGCCAGGTCATGGACCACAGCCGGGAGAGCGCGGCAACCTGGTGCATCAGGAAGACTGTGACCAGGCCCAGGAGACAGACCGCGCACCATGCTGCCACCGTGCGCAGCGCCAGCGCAGCCAGGCTGCGGCCGCGCCAGGAACTGTAAAGGCCGCAGGCGGGAAACACCAGCAATGCGCCCACCGCGCACAAGGCGATGAGGAAGCCGTGCACCGGTGAGGCACCGCGGATGCCGTAGGGGAAGAGCAAGGCACCGACCGCCACGCCGCAGGCAGCGATGATGACTGCATCGGCGATGCGGTACAGGATTTGCAGGGCGGCTTGCCGCTCGGCTACAAAGGCTCGGACTGTCGACATGATTGGCCTCCACCTGGCATACCCAAGCAGTGATGGAGACCATGATTGCGCCGCAAGGGCGCCACGTCTGTTTGCTTACGCACACAGACGCCGGCCCCGGCCAGCGTCAGCGCATCAGCGGCACCGGTGCGAGGTGCGTCAACACCTGCTCGTGCCCGCTCTGCAATGCCCAGGAGCTCCATTGTCCGCGCTGGAAGGGCTTGTCACGCCCGGCCAGCCGCGTCGCGAGCACCTCCAGCCAGTGATGCGTAGGCGCGGCGACGCCCGTGACGGGTACTGCCAGCAGCAGCAAAAGCACCAGGCTTGCCGCCACGACCGGGGCCGAGCGTACCGGCCGTGCCGAGCTCAGGATAAAGGGCAGGCTCACGCCAAAGCCAAGGATGAGTCCGCTCAGGACTTCGGAGCTGGAGTGCGCGTCCAGTTCCAGTCGCGAAAAGCCGACCAGCAACGCGAGCAGCATGCCCATGCAGCCGGCGCCAAGCGCAAGGCGTTGCCACGCGTTCGGGACCAGCAGATAGAGCAGTGCCGGCAGTACCGATGCGGCCATCATGCTATGCCCCGAGAAACCAGTGAAATCGAGCGCGGCGCTGCCGATGCCCCAGCCCATGAACGCCAGCTTGGAGACCAGCACCATCGCGGCTGCCACGCCGAAGCTCAGGAACCACCGCCACGCGCTGGCGATAGCGCGGGTGTGGAAGAGCCAGGCGGTGATCAGTATCGCGCCCGGCAGCAGCAGGGAGGTCTCGCCGAAGCGAGTGATGAATTGCCAGTTAAGCATGATTGCGCCGAGGATCGAGTACGCGAGAAAAGTAACACAGTTGAGCCATTTTCCAGTCCCCGCCATCGGCCGGCGGCAGCATCTCCACCCAGCCAAAAGCATGACAAGTCGCAGATGTGCCGGACAAGTAAAGCGGCTGGTCCGTTGCGCCCATTGGGTTGGCGGACATCGCGGGCGCCGCGGCCGACACGCGGTGCGCTGCGTGGCGGATGCGGCTTCTGGTCGATAGGCGTGGCACCGCTGTTTGACTATCGTCTGAAGAGTGGCCCGCCGAGCGGAATCGTGCCGGCCACTTTAGAGCCCGCATGGTCCCCCGGTCGGCGGGCTCTTTTTTTGCTCGCGGTTCCACGGCAAGCGTGCCGATACCGATCAACGCCGACGCAGGCGGGCCGCCAGTCCCGCGCCAGAACAAAACAAATAGGCCACGGTCCGCCACTTGCGCTACGCGGCTGTTACCGTGGCCATCAAGATCCGGCGCAGCACGCGCTGCAACCGAAATGCGCGTGTGCGCATCCGGATTGGCATACGCACCGGATCGCTCCGGTCCCCCGAACACGCGCTTTTCGCCCCCCTTTGCCTTGTCGCCTTGCGACGTCACGATGCTCGCCGATCGTAGCGCCTTGCCTGGCTGGTTAGCGCCGCCGCTAGCCCGTGGCCACGTCATTGCGGCCATCGCATGCCTGCTCGCTCGCTACCACCACGCAATACTCATGGCGGGCAATCAGTCCAGCCCTGACGGTTGCCACCTGCCGGCGCGCTTCCTGCTCGCCGGCGAAGGTCGCCGCGGCGATGGCTGCCGCCTCGCAGCTATAGCGCCGGCCATGCAGTTCGCCGCGATAGAGCAGTGGCCCATCGCGTCCGGTCGTCAATCTGATTTCGTAGCAGCATGCCCACTTGCCCCGGCCTTCGGGCACGGCGAAGCCGCGCACAACCAGGATGTCCACTCCCGCGTCCATATGACCCCCTCTGCAACGCGCGGCGGCCGTATTGAATTTGATATTCCCGGCTTCGCTACCCGCGCGCCTTCAGCATAGTTGCCAACGCTGCCGCCCGCCCTCATCCCCTTGCCGTAGATCCACCTGAACCAATGGGGGAAGGAGCCGGCGCGGGTGTCATGGAGAAGGCTCTGCGGGGAAAACACTGGCCGCCGGCGCGGACCAGCTCCACCGCCGCGCGCGCCTGCTCGGGCGTGGCCGGCACGGTCAGGCACCCGCTCGCGCCAAGGCGGGCGGCATAGCTTGCCACCCCGGAGCCAGGCGCCTCGCACAGGATCAGCCAGCGCCTTGGCGCCAGGCGCGCGCAGAGGGTGTCGACAAGAACCTGCGGGTCGGCGTCCGTGCCGCTGCAATCCAGCAGCGCGAAATCCACTGGAGCCGAAGGCATTTCCGCCGCTGGCGCATCCAGTAGCCATTCGGGAGTCTGTGTCAATACCGGCGTGAGTGATGAGATTTCGCGAAGGTGGCGCAGCAGTCCGCGGCGCAGCATCATATTGTGGGCGAGCAGGAGCGTTGTCATCGACTCGGGTGGACGCGGGTGGACATCCGGCCGGCAAGCACAGGGATCGCCTATCGCATGCGGCACTTGTCAAAAGCGTAGCAACTACAACAAAGCGCCGCCTCGTGCGTTTGGATGAGGCGGCTCATGCCAACGATTGAAGCGCTTGCGGGTTGCCATGCCCCCGCCGGCCAGGCGGGGAGCAGGCGCCGCGCTGCTCAGGCGGCCGCCTGGCAAACAGCGGCGAAATCAACCAGTTGGGCGGCGCCGCGAATCGGCGCGGCGGCAGCCGGGCCCGGCCAGCTCAGTTTCGCGCCGCGCTGCAACGCCACGTAGACCGCCTCGCCCTTGTTGCGTACGTGCAGGCGTTGATACAGGGTGCACGCATGGGTCTTGGCCGTGGCCACGGAAATGTTCAGCAAGCGGCTGACTGTCTTGATCGGATAGCCGCGTGCCAGCAGTGCCAGCACCTCGTACTGGCGTTCTGTAATGTTGAGCAGATGCGAGCCCACTGATGGCGTTTCAGGCTCCGGTGCCACATCGGATGCGCGGCGCGACGGATGTTGGGCTGCGGTTGCGGCCTCGCTATCCGCCTGGCCGGGCCCGGCCCGCACATGCAGCGCCGTTGGGGCGTGGCGCGCATTGTCGGTCGGCCACGCCGAGACGCCATCGGTGCCATGCGCCGCCTGCGCGCGCGCGGGGAAACACTCGCCATCGGCCAGAACAAGGCGGATCGCCGCGTCGAGCATCTCGGCGCTGCAGCCCTTGGACAACACGCCCCGCACATTGTCTGGCATCCGAGCGCTGATCGAGTGGGATGGGATCTGGTCCGACAACACCAGTATCCGCCTGGGCATCAAGGTCTGGCAGATGTCTCCCAACGACTGCCAGCCTGCATCCTGGTCCGGCGGCAAACCATAGACCAACAAATCGGCATGGCAGAGCCATTCGGCAGGATGGGGCAAGGAAGTCGGATCGATGTCGACCAGATCGCCGTGGAGTCCAGCTTGAGTTAACAGATGGCGCAGACCCAGGCGCAGCAGAGGATGTGGCTCGATCAAGAGGATTGTGGCCATGGCCGCTCTCTTTTATTGTTTCGGCATGGCGAGCCCCGCGACAACCCGCACATGCTAACGGAACTGACCGCTATGTTGCGGTTGCAGTCCCATACGATCCGTCCCGTCTCCAGGCCATGGCAGCGCACCCGTCCAGGTTCCGCTGCCCGACTGACCATCCCGTGGAGTCGTTTCGAATCGCCCCGTTTGCGTTTTTTACGCTTTAGATGTTTCTTAAGTCAGAGTTAAAGAACTCTGACTCTGGGTATCAGGATATGCACAGGTGGGGGTGAATGCAAGAGAGGGTTACACCCGTCAAAGGGTGTCGCGCGATGCCAACCGCGCCATGTACGCTACCGAACCGCGCGACGTCGAAACCTGTGGCAGGCGCGATTCGGGGATGGCCGCACGGATTCGGCGCTATAATTATCGGCATTAAATTTCACTATGCATTTCTACCCGGATGCATTTAGCGATCGCTTAAGTGCCTTATGAATCAATATCTTAGCTGCCCGTTTGGGCGTTGTCATGCAGCCCGGTAAGGCCCCCAATCTGAGTCTCACCCGTAGCGAATTTGCGGCCGTCCGCGCCTACGTGCAGGGTATGCCGGCCGCGATGGTTGCCGGGCGCTACCTGTCCGACGACGGCGATGACGACGCCGGTGGCGAGTCCGCACTGCGCTTGCTGCTCGGCCTGCGTGACCGCATGGTACAACTGGCGCACCTGCATAACAGGCAGGATCTGGCCGAGTTGCTCGAGCTCGGCCCCGGCCGCTCCAACCGGGGCATGGACCGGCGCGTGGAAGCCCTGGCCGAACTGGAGCGGCTCGGCACCGCACGGCCGCGTGCGGATCATGGCATCGAGCTATGGTTTGCTCCCGCCCTGGCGCGACGTTTACGCGCCCAAAAGATATCCAATCTGCACATTTTGGTCGAACTCGCCAATCGCCACGGCAGTGCGTGGTGGCGCTCGGTTCCGCGTATCGGGGCGCTCGCCGGGACGGTCATCAACCGCTGGCTGGCCGATCATCGCGATGTCGTCAGGGACGAGCGAGGCGAGCCACTGTTGCGCGAGCATTTTGGCGCCCAGGGCCGCTTGACGGAGGCCGCGCTGGGGCCCCGCCTGCGCCAGCTTGTGCCGTTCGAACTCATGCGCGAGGAGGGGTCCGCGACAGCGCAGATAACCCAACATAATAGTGATGTAACAGGCTCTTTTAGTAGCGATCTTGCGGCCGTCCACGGGTGGCTTGCAGCCAATCGCGCGCAACGGAGTACCTGGTTGGCCTATCGCAAGGAAGCCGAGAGGCTGCTGCTCTGGTCCGCAATGGACCGGCGTAAGCCGCTGGCCGCGTTGGACGGCCAGGATCGTTTGGAGTACTTTGGGTTCCTGCGCAATCCCGGCCCCGTCCGGCTATGGGTCGGACCGCGCGCTCCCAGGGAATCGGCAGCCTGGCGTCCGTTCACCGGTCCGCTGTCGGAAAGCAGCGTGCTTCACGCGTCGCGCATCCTTGGTGCGCTATTTGAGTGGCTGCAGATTCAGGGGTATCTTGCGGACCATGTCTGGCAGCCCGAGACACGGGCCAACGCGCAACGTGCCGCGGTGCCTGCCGGCGTGGGCAGCCCGCTCTCGCTCGATTCCCTTTCCCGGTTTCTGGAGTGGCTGGCTGCTCGGGGGCGGGACGCCGAGGGGCTGCGGTACCGTGCAGCCGAGGCCGCGGTTCGCTTGCTCCAGGAGCAACATATTGGTTTTGCCGACCTGACGACATTCACGCGCGACAAGCTCGGCATGGCCGGCGAACCCGGCTGTGGAGATGAAGCACTCAGCGCTCCGGCACGCATCGCGCTGGAGCGTCACTGGCAAGACCGCGGACTGGACTGGCACGGTCAGGCTGGCCAACCGATCGTGCTGATCGGACCTCCCCGGCTGCCACCCACCGGGCGAGCCAGGCGCAAAGCCGACGTGTCGCCAGGTGCCGGTTACTCGGTGCGGGGCCTGCACGCGCTGTTGAGCCAGGCGATCGAACGCTATCGCGAAGAGGAAGATGCGGGATTCGCGGCGCGCTCTCCGCGTGATCTTGCGGGGCGGCGAACCCGCATGGCACGGGCCGGCGCGCGCGGGCCCGATGCAGGGGCCGCGGCCGGTATCATCGCGTCGGGGACACCGGCCATCGGATGACGCCTCGTGGACGAACGTGCCGCGGCGACCGTCCCCTATGCTGCCGCCCAGCCATCAGCCCGCAGGCTTGTCCAGGCCGAAGCGTGCCTTGAGTGCCTCAACCAGGGCTTCGCGGGCGCCGCGATCGCCCACCTGGACGTCCAGCATCACGCGGCCGGAATCCCACTCCTTGATCGTTCCCAGCAATAGGCCACCATCGCTCCGGATCTTATATTGGCGACTGATTTCCTTGATCTTGCGCGCTTTTCCTTCCTGTGCATGCTTGCGAATGGCCTCGACCTCGCGGCTGGACAAGCCTTCCGCCATGATCCGGGCAGCGAGGTCGCGGGTACGGTCCTCTCCCACGATCTTGCAATATAGAGTCAGTTCGTAACCGGTCGCAATGCCGATTGCACTGGGCCGCTCGCGCATGACACCCAACACAGAATCCGGGAGCCTTAACAGCGCCAGGGTCTTGTTGACGGTCCCGGCGGACATGCCAGTCAGCTCGCAGATATCTTCCTCCTTCTGGACCTTGCCTTCGTCGAGGAGTTGCCGCCAAGCGATTGCATTGTCCAGCGCCGACTGGTCGGAACGCTGTTCATTGAGCAGGAAGGACAAGCGATAGAAATCGAGATCGCTCAGGTTGCTCTCGACGAAACATTCCATCTCGAGCTTTCCCGCCGATGCCAGCGCGCGCTTGCGGTAATGGCCATCGATCAGGATGTAGTGCCCTGGACGCGCCGGATCCGGCGTAGCCAGGCCCGGCGTCTTCTGACCATGCGTGGCTATGGAAGCGGCCCGCTCCTGGACCACCACCGGATCATAGATGCGGCGCGCATTGAACGGATTGTCGTGCAGTTGCGCCAGAGGAACCTTCATCAGGATCCGCCCGTCCCCCTCGTCCTCCATCTCACTTTCAGCGCTGAAAATGGGATTCGGCTCGCGGCTGCGCGCTTGCAACAGACCATTGGGATGCTGCGAAATTGCCGCTTCGGCACGGGCAAAGCGGTCGAGCGCGTCGCCCCGCGTCTTTTCGGCCGCCATTCCGGCCAGCATGCCTGCCTTGAGGCTTTTCAATTTTGTTGCCATACCTATTGCTCAATCAAAGACAAGACTTCGTCGACCATCATGTCGACTTCCTGCACGGACTCGCGCGCGCCCGCCACACCATGCACCGTGCACCCGATCGCCTGGCATTCGCGGAAAGCCGAACGTGAGCCGATCATGGAATGCATCAGGGGCACCTCCGAATCGTCGCCCAATATTTCAATCGCCTGGCGTGCAATGGAAACGCGCCGCTGGACCATGTTTGCCATCACGCGGATGCGGAGCGTCTCGTTCTGGACCTGCGCATGCTGGGCCAGCGTCTTGGCCGCCACGGCAGCCCAGAGATCGGGAGGAGACGGAACGACGGGAATGATCGCCAGATCGGAGATCAACAGGGCGCTTGAGGGAGCCGCCGAATGCACGGCTGGGGGGCAGTCCACCACGATGTAATCGTAGTCCTGCACAAACTTCCTGACCTCGCGATGCATG
This sequence comes from Cupriavidus sp. 01L45, assembly GCF_056399885.1. Lineage (NCBI taxonomy): Bacteria > Pseudomonadati > Pseudomonadota > Betaproteobacteria > Burkholderiales > Burkholderiaceae > Cupriavidus > Cupriavidus sp. 01L45. The sequence goes on from NZ_JBFTSG010000003.1 coordinate 177,742, forward strand.
GCACCCCCAGACGGGGCCAGGCCGATTACCGACGCTGGAAAGGGTCGCTCGTCGCTCGCCTGCGCGGCCCAACGCGTCGCGGTGCCCTGCTCGTCCATGTCTACCAGCATCGAGCGTGCGCCGCGCAAACCGAGCGTACCCGCGAGATGCATGCTGACCGTGGTCTTTCCGCACCCGCCCTTCTGGTTAAAGACCGTGATGATTTTTGCTGGCACTAAGACCTCTCTTTCAGCGCTGAAAGCGCGATTAACTCTAGCCGCAACTTTAGTCAAAGTGACGTGCTGGCTCAACTGTTTTTTGAATTTATATTTAAAATATAAAATTAGTGGAAACATTTCGCTTTATGGAAATGAAAGATTTCCACTTGAAATGCGGCATGAAATACGCCTAAAGTATCGATAGTGCGTCTTTCGGCGCACATGACACAACTAGACAAACTGGTTATGATGCCCGCTACAGTCGAGTCAAGTCGTGTCACCTCGTCGGCGTCCGTTCGGTAACTACGAGAACTTAGCGTGCTTGAACGGTTGTTAGCGTTGTTAGCGTTGTGTACAAGAACTTGCTTCGAAAGGAAATTCACATGGCAACCGGTACGGTCAAATGGTTCAATGAGACCAAGGGCTTTGGCTTCATTACCCCGGACGACGGCGGTGCGGATCTGTTCGCGCACTTCTCCGAAATCCAGGGTTCGGGCTTCAAGACGCTCAAGGATGGTCAGCGCGTCACGTTTGAAGTAAAGCAGGGCCCGAAGGGCTTGCAGGCATCCGCCATCAAGCCGGCCTGATCTCACGAATCACGCCGAAATCGCCGATCACGCGAGGCTCCCGGGCCATGCGTGGTCAGCAAAGCAAAAGGCAAGCGTTTTCGCTTGCCTTTTGTGTTTACACAGCCGGAAGGCCACGCCTCCCCGACCGCCTGTTCCTAGGCACCGTCTCCGCGACGGCTCCCCCATCGGAAGTGCCCGCCAGGCAAGACCCGCGGACAGCCACACGACGCTCCCTTCGTCCGCAGGCACAATATCCTCCAGTAACAAAAAACCCGCGGGCTGGATCAGCCCGCGGGTTCCGCACCACGTGTGGCCAGGATCAGGCCAGCTTGCGAACGCTCGTCCGGGAAGGCTGCAGGATCAGCGCCTTGGAGGAATCGGCGTCCACCTTGGCGCCTGGATAGACGACCAGCACATCCTTAAGCGCCTTGCGGAACAGTGCGCGGAATTTACGCTCGCTCTCGGTTTCCGTGCCGAATTGCATCTGCAAGGCTTCCCAGGGGATCTCAGTGCGGCGCTGGATCGTGAAAAAGCGGTAGGTTAGCCAGGAGTAAACATCGAGCGCGAACGGGGATTGCTTGAGTGCTTTCAACGCACGCATATCCACCGGAACTGGCCGATTAACCAGTTCATTGAAAAACGGCTCCGACAAGACCACGAAACTCTCGAACATGGACCCCTGGCCAGGCTGCATGGGATCCCACCACGTCGACAGCTGGTCTGCCAGCAGGTAGCCAACACGGTCAATCGAAAGGGGTTCGTGGCTCTGGTTTTGGTTCTGGCTGGGCGTTGACTTGTTCTGGACGATCGCAATTGTGGCGGAGAACAGACGGATCATCTGTTGCCGCACCAGGGTCATGGTGCCGCGTTTACCTCCTGTGGCCATCGGAATGCCCAGGTTATACATGAACTCGGACAAGGAGTTGCCAAGCGAGATGCGACGGTCCTCTACGGTTCCCGTAAACTCGCCTCGCTTTTTCTTGGCCATGATTTCCTTGCCGATCCAGGCAAGCATAAGGCGCGGATAGGAGCCGTAGGGATACCCGAGCGACACCGTCTCGGATACCAGTTTCTGGCGACCATTGCTCGCTTTTTCTGAACGCTGCTGAGTGAAATAGCCAGGCTGGATCATCAGCGAAATATTCCCGCTGGTCCGCGTCCACACAGGGGGAGCACCCTTTGGCGCCCGATAAGGCAAGGTGACTTGCACACTGGCCCGGCTCAGAAAGCCGACTTCGCCGCTTTGCCAGGCGTCTTCACGCTCCATGGCCTGGGCTTCGTCAAAGAGCCGCTGGAATTTTTCGGACGGAACCAGACTGTTCTCGTCGCCGGGAACGATGATGCGGGAGGGCTCACTGTCCACATCGGCGGGACCGCGAGACCCAAGGATGGTCTGGTTGCGTTTGATCGGCATATTGGCGTGCTTCGGAATACCCGACTTTTTACGCGAAGCCAACAGCCTTGTCACGCAGAAACGGGTTCAGTAGACGAATTTCCTGCAATGCCGCGTGTTTTGGGGTGGGGGGGTCTCCAGACTGGTCGCATGGTTGCCGGCGGTGGGCAACCCCGGAGGGTTGTCCACGGACGGCAACCCATCAGCTACCGGTAAACGATAAGAGTATGGGTTAACTACTTGTAAACCGTATACGGAGCCCCCAAGGCTCTGATTCTTAAGCGGAAATATGGCCTCGCCGAACCCGATTCTGCGTGAAACCGTACTCGATTCTGCGAAGTGCTGTACCTGATTCTGCGGTATACCGAACCCGTTTCAGCGCAAAGCCCGAACCGGTTTCTGCGGGGATAAGTCGCTGTTCCCACAGGCTTTTCCACAGCCACCCGAGCCAAAAGCGTACCCGTTTCTGCGCATCAAGGGCGCTTTTCGTCACGTATGCCGTTGGGATCCGGTTTGCGGACTAGTTATCCCCGCAGAAACGGGTACGCCGCCCATCCCGCCACAGCCCTTTTTCATCGCGCCCGTACCCAATTCTGCGTAACAAGGGTGCTTGCCGTTCCATTTCCGTACCCAATTCTGCGTGGAGCTATTTGAAATCCGAGGTTCGGCGCCCTGGCGCACTCAAAACGTACCCATTTCTGCGGCGTACCCAATTCTGCGAATCGTGGATTCCGTTGCTTCACAGTGCTTGGCGTACCCGTTTCTGCGGGCCCAACAAGCCAGGTTTCCGCTCACCGCGTACCCGTTTCTGCGTATATCCGTTGCCACTATTTCCCGCAAGCTGGTTCTCCTTTCCATTATACACAAGCTTCTTACTGAAAGCGAGTACTTGCACTCAAGGATCATAAATAAATTAAAGGCTTTCCGGTGGCGTACCCGTTTCTGCGTGCTGTTGGTGGTGAGGGGATGGTGGCGTGCCCCGGCGGCGCGCGATGACTTGACGGGCGCGTACCCATTTCTGCGACGGAAGGAACACCGTCGTCGCGTCTGGGGTGTACCCATTTCTGCGGGGGAGCACGGATTTCCTCGCCGCGGCAAGGAATTGGCGTGGCGCCAGGTGACGCGGGGGCTCTGCGCGAGGGGGGCAACTGCGTCACGGTGCCCGAAAGCCGCGCTCCGTACCCGTTTCTGCGCGACGGGCGCGCTTGCACTAGTGATTGGCCTGGCCCAAAAAATGAGGGGGCGTACCCGTTTCTGCGTTGCGGCGTTGCATCACCGCGCCGCTTGCGGAGAGGTATTCGCCCAGCCTTGGGGGCGTGGAGGGCAGATCTGGCGCAGGGCGTACCCGTTTCTGCGTGATGACTTGCTGCGTCACAGCCGGCAAACGCCGCTTAGTTGCCGACGCGAAGCGCCCGAATGATGAGGCGTACCCATTTCTGCGTGGTTTCTGGCCATCGGGAATGGCCGCGGGTGCTCAATGCGCCTTGGGCGTACCCATTTCTGCGGAGTGATTTGGGGGTCCGGGAGTTCTCTTTAGCCCCGCCGCAGGCAAGCGTACCCATTTCTGCGTGCGTTGCCGGGAGCGTTTTCGCCAATGGGGCTGATTTGGGCCGGCAGGCGGCGGCGCAATGGCACTGCTTGGGGCCGCCAGTGCGCTGCGCTGCCGGCATGGATGCCGCACGGTTGGCGGTCCGCCGTAGCGTGCCGAGTGGGTGGAGGGCCATGCCTGACTGATCCGCCGCGCACGCAGTACGCGCGGGCGAAAAAAAACCCCGCCTCGAGAGGCGGGGTTTTCCTGACTGGGCGCACCCCAGGGCGGGGTGCCAGTCTATTGCTTACAGCGGCGTGATGTTCGCGGCTTGCAGGCCCTTCGGGCCGTTCTTGACTTCGAACGACACACGTTGGTTTTCCTGCAGCGACTTGAAACCTTCCGAGCGGATTTCAGAGAAGTGCGCGAAGAGATCGTCACCGCCAGCGTCCGGCTTGATGAAACCGAAGCCCTTGGCGTCGTTGAACCATTTAACGATACCGGTTTGCATGGTATTGCTTTTCCTGGGAAAAATTTAAAAGAAACGGATAGCTCACGCGTATCCGAGCAAAGCAACTCAAGGAAAGGACACCATGGACAACGGAAGTACCATGACGGTGGCTAACGAATGTGCTGTTGCCTCGTCGCTTGAATCTAGCGGGGTTTATACGGCGGATTAGCGTCAGCGTCAAGGTAGGGTGATTCTGGATGCCTGCCCGGATCCACTGCCGATCGTCGTGGGATCATCACATTTTTCAGATGATGCCTATTGGCCGGCAGCGGTGCCGGGGGGAAGAAATTGCTAGACAGTACGCTTGGCCGCACATGCGCAGCGTCAGTAGCCCGGGCAGGAACCCGCCAGCAAACCAGTCTACCCGCAGGTGCCGCCGGAGTTTCGCAGGTGGAGCGCTTGTTCAAGTTAAGCGAGCACCGACCGACGCGCGCATCGAGTTGCTGGCCGGGCCAACCACGTTCCTGACCATGGCCTACACCGCCGGCTTCTTCGTGATCCTGGCACGCGATCACCTTAAGGTCAAAGGCGCGATCCTGATCGGCATCCTGCTTACCACCATCCTTAGCTTCGTAGTCGGCGACAACACGTTCCATGGCCCTCCATTGCGCCGACCCTGCTCAGGCTCGATATCTCCGCCGCCCTGTCGATCGGCATCATCAATGTGGTGCTGGTGTTCTTCCTGGCGGAGTTGTTCGACGCCACCGGCACCCTGATGGGCGTGGCCAATCGCGCCGGCTTGCTAAAGGCGGGCAAGATGGACCGGCTTAACAAGGCACTGATGGCCGATAGCACGGCGATCATGCCGGGATATTTTCTCGGCACCTCGTCGTCCACCACCGCCTATATCGAAAGCGCATCAGGCGTGCAGGCAGGTGGATGGATCGGGCTTACCGCGGTCACGGTGGCGACGCTCTTTCTCGCCAGCCGGTTCATCGCTCCGCTCGCGGGCACCGTGCCCGGCAATGCCACGGCGCCGGCGCAGTTCTACGTGTCTCGCCTGATGTTGCGCGAGCTGGTGGACCTGGACTGGAGCGATGCGACCGAGGTGGTACCCGCCATGCTGACCGCGCCTGGCATGCCTTTCACCTATTCGGTGGCAAAGGGCGTGGCTTTTGGCTTCATTACCTATGCGGGGCTCAAATTGTTGACAGGGCAGGCCCGCACGGTCCCGGTCCTGGTGTGGATCATCGCCGCTGTCTTTGTCTTCAAGTTCTATCACTTGCCGGGGCATTGAGCCCGCAACCGCGATTGGCCCGCGGCGACGCGCGTACCCGTTTCTGCGTCGCCCGCGGAGCGCATTGCCGCCTCCGGGATCGCTGGGGCGTACCCGTTTCTGCGCACCCGCCGAAACGTGCCCGGGGCTTGCCAGGCTCCCGAACTGTCGTTCTTTTTACACAAAAAGTAAGTGGCTAATTACCTCGCAAGGCAGATGATCGTGGTCATGTGGCTCATACGAAAGGATGATATTCGGCTGAGTGCCCATACTGAGGGCTGGACAAACAGGCCCAAATGCACTGAACTAGAGGCGTGGCAGATAGCGGGGCGCTTTAAGGGCGCCCCTTCTTGACTCCGGCACTCCGGGGTCGCGCCGCTGGCGCAGTGTAGTCAGGCCTGAAAATTTAGACAGAAACAAGTCCACCGCACACAGACGGCAAGGACTGAACGATCAGACCATCGTCCAGATGGCTTCGCCACCACGAAAGGAGCGCGCGGATACACGCCCGCCCGATTAGAAAAGCAAACAATAAGATCAAACATAAGTGGTAATCGCGAACGTGTAGTGCCGGGGGTGTTGTTCAACGGGGATCACATCATGACCGCAGGAGAAATCCGGCGACCCGCCATGGGGCCCATCAGCGAGTCCGCCAGCCTGTCCATTCACCGTGCCTGGTTGGCTTTGGGAGAAGCCGCAGCCGAGGCACCGCGCCGAAGCCGCATCAGCGAGCGGGGCGATCCTGCCGCCAGTACCGTCGACGCATTCCTGAGCCAGGACGAGACGCTCCCGCCCCATGTGCGGGCAGCGATCGAGCAATTGCTGCAGCGGCAACGCTCGCTCGAAAGCGAACTGTCCCGCCAGCGTGAGTTGCTGCAGGAATGGATCCTTAGCCAACTGACCTACAAGGCGCTCTATTGCCGTTACTCGGGCCAGTCGCTGGAGGCACCGCGCAGCGAGCTGACGCGCGAGAAAGACGAGGTGCGCCGGCGTATTCGCGAGCAGCTCCAGGCCGGGGGCGACCACACCGCCATTCTCGGCGAGCAGTCCCGCAGCCAGTCCAAATCGTAATGCCGACGTTGCGCGTGGGGGAGCCTCCCCAACCGACTCAGCTTGGCCGCAAACAGAGCCCGCATCAGAGCGCGGCCGTGGCGGAAGCTGGAATAGTCAAAGTGCTCAATGTCAGGGAGAACGTTATGGACCGACTGTGCAAGGCGGCGACACGCACCGCACAGGTGCTGGTCGTATCGCGCCACGAACCCTATGGATTTGACCCGGCCCAGTTCGGCTCCGGCTGGGAGATTCGCCATATTCAGCAGATCCGGGATCTGAGCCGGGTCGTACGGGGCAGCGCGCCGATGGCTGGCGTGCTCGATCTCGAGAGCGAATACAGCGATGCCGACCTGATGCAGCTCGAACAAAGCCTGCAATACCTGCACGTGATGTGGGTGGCGATCACGTCGTCGCGCATGCTGGAAGACGAACGCGTGCGGCGCTTGATACGCGACTACTGCGTGGACTACGTGCGCACGCCGTTCTCGTTCAGCGAACTGCTCTACACGCTCAAGCACGCGCACGGCATGGCCTGCCTGCATGGCGCCCGCAGCCACGAACTGATCGGCCACGGACCGATGATCGGCGAGTGCGCGGCCATGCGTTCCATGTTCCGCTCGCTAGCCAAGGTGGCGCACAACGAGGCGCCCGTATTTATCTCCGGCGAGTCCGGCACCGGCAAGGAGCTGGCGGCGCAAGCCATCCATGAAGCCTCGAGCCGCCGCAAAGGTCCGTTCGTGGCGATCAATTGCGGCGCAATCCCGCCGCACCTGGTGCAGTCCGAATTGTTCGGCTACGAGAAGGGCGCGTTCACCGGCGCCAACCAGCGCAAGATAGGCTGGATCGAGCAGGCGCAGGGCGGTACCCTGTTCCTCGACGAGATTGGCGACCTGCCCCTGGAAAGCCAGGTAGCCCTGCTGCGCTTCTTGCAGCAAGGCACTATCACCCGGCTAGGCGGGCACCAGTCGATCCCGCTGGATTTGCGCATCATCTCGGCGACACACGTGGACCTGGTGGCGGCCCAGTCGGACGGTCGCTTCCGCGCCGACCTGTTCCACCGGCTATGTGTGCTGACCCTGTCGATCCCGCCATTGCGCGAACGCGGCGAGGACATCCTGCTACTGGCCAACTCGGTACTCGCCGAACATGGCCACGAGGCGCACCGGCGCATTCGCGGATTTTCGCCGTGCTCCACCCAGGCCATGATGCAATATGAGTGGCCCGGCAATGTACGCGAACTGATCAACCGGGTACGGCGCGCCATCGTGATGACCGATAACCGCAAGATCACCGCGGAGGACCTGCAGCTGCACGGTGGCAGCGACTCACCGCGCAAGACCCTGGATGCGATCCGCGAAGAGGCTGAGCGTGAGGCGATCCGTACCGTGATGGCAAGTCACGGCTTCCATGTGGTGCCGGCCGCGCGCGAACTCAACGTCTCGCGGGTCACGCTATACCGGCTGATGCACAAGCACAATATCCGTATCGAAGCGCGCCCCGGCGCCGGCGACTAACAACACATCGCCGCAGAAGCGGCATACAGGACGGAAGCGGGCTGCGGCCCGCCTTTTTTTTGGGGGAGGGGACGGGAGCGACCTACCCGATTCAGAACGTATAAGGGAAGCGCAGCGTCACTGTGTAGTTCGCCGCGTCGGGTGTCAGCCCGAGGCCGATCGCGGCGCTCACCGACCAGCCTTTGGTAATCACGTGATTCAAGCCGAAGGTCATGGTGGCCACATTGGATCGGCTGCCGATCACGGTCTGCGTAACGCCGGCGGTGGTGACCTGCGTGCTGCCCGAAATGGAGGCATTGAAGGCCAGCGACATCGACGTGCGGTCGTTTAGCGCGAGCGCGAGGCCGCCGCCAAAGCCGAACGTGTCGCCCAGCTTGACGTCGGCCGGCGTGACCTGTCCCTGCACCGAGGAAATATCGCTCACCGAGCGCTTGATGTTGTAGGTGTAGCTGGCATTCACGAACAGCACCACCGGGTCGTAGGTCTTGAGCAGCGACAGGCCGGCGGTAACGGCCCATACGCCGTTGCCCGTGGGCAACTGGTCGGCGATATTGAGATTGTTGTTGTTGGGGTCCGCCGGAACCAGCTTGATGCCGAACGGCGAGCGCCCGGTGGGTGCGCGTACGCGGATGCTGCCGACGACGTCGGGTGCCGCGCCGCTCTCACGCAGGAACTGATAATACAACCCCATGCTGATGTCGCCCGGCGCTGCCGTGCTGAGCGTCGCGTCGGACAGGTTCGAGGCGGAGCCGCCCGCACCGCCGGAGAGGAAATTGGTATTGCGGTAGATGAGCGGCAGGTCGAAATCCATCGAAAAGCGGTCGGAGAGACCATAGCGCGCGATGGTGTCGTAGGTGAGCGTGTACGACTTGGTCTGGTTGAGATTGATGGTGCCGAGGAAGATGGCATCCAGTGCCAGGAAGCCGGACAGCGACAGCGCGCGCCGGTCGTAGTAGCTATAGATGAAACCGCTGTCGATGGTCAGGCGCCGCTCGAATAGCGGCGCGTGCTCGCTCTGGTAGACCAGATCCTTGCTCTGCACGCGTGCCTGCTGCTGGGTTTCGCGCGCATCCGAACCCACTACAGGGGTATCGCTGCCGGAAGTCGCGGTGGCTGCGGCTGTCGCGCCAGGTGTGGCAGGGCTGGCCTCTTGTGCCAATGAGGGAACACCGGCGGCGGTCATGGCACCACCAGCGTTCCCCTCGGCACTGCTCCCCGTTCCCCCTGCCACCCCTCGTCCGCGCGCCCCGACCATTTCCAGGTCGTTCAGGCGCTGCTCGAGAGCCTTGATGGTCTTTTGCTGTTGCTCGACCAGATTCGTCAGCCGTTCGATCCGCTCGTCTGTGCTGGGCTGGACGCTGACCTGGGCCCACGCGCCAGTGGAGATCAGGGTACCCGCCAGGGTACCCAACAGAGCGAATTCGTTCTTCATCTTTCCCCCCGGAAATCTGAATGGGCGCGATGCGGGTGCGCCAGCCCTTGCATGGTGGATTATCGTCGCATCGTCGCCATCGCCGCTAGTGCGTCCCGCATGCTGGTTTGGGTCAGTTGCCGGCTTGACAGTTGCTGCACCTGCAGCGTGATGTTGGTGAGGTTGAGCACTTGCTGCGCGTCGCCGGTGATGCGCGCGGTCTGCATCAGGCTGCCGGTCTGCGCATTCTGCGTGGCGCTGCCCGCGGCCGATTGAATGGCCACCGAGACGCCACCGCCAGCAGCGATCGTGGCGCTGGCAGTGATGCCGTTGCCCTGAGCTACTTGCGGTGCCGGGTTGCTGTTGCCCGTCGCCGCCTGGATGGGCGCGGTCTGCGTCGTGATGGTACTGACGTTGCTGGCTGAGTTGGCGTCGCCCGCGATCTGCGTGACCTGGCCCACGCCCGCCACCTGCACTGCGGAGCTGGCCACGCCGCCATTGCCCTGCACGTTGCCAGGCGCCAGGCTCTGCACCTGCGCCGACAGGCTGGCGGTGGCCTGGGAAACCGCCCTGGCGGCGGCCAGGTTGGCGGCCGCCACGCGCGCGCTCGCCGTCGCGATCGCCGTGTCGTTCTGCCAGCGCGAGACCATCTCCACCACGAAGCCGCTGACCAGGCTCGCACCCATGTATTTGCCGCGCACGGCCGCCAGTTCGTCGTCACCGACGAGCTCTGCCATGACCGGCGAGGCAACCACCTCGCTCAAGTCGTCCGTCACGGCAGAGGCGCGGGCGGCGGCCGATGCGGTCAGCGCCACGCTGGCCGAGCAGCTCAGGCAGAGGAGGCGAAGCGCGGCGTCCATGTCAGAAGTAATCCATCCGGATCAGGCCAAAGTCCAGCGCTGCGGGCACCATGCCGCCGGCCAGCGCGGCGTTGGTCCGCTCGCGCAAGGCAGGCGCGGTGATGTTGAGCAGCGGCGAGTTCGGGTCGAACGGCCGGCCGACGATGGCGAACACCAGGCCGTTCCAGTTGGCCGCGAAGTCCTCCTCCTTGATGATGCGGTTCCCCAGCGCAGGGTCGGCGACAAACACGCGCCCGTCTATTGCCTTGCGCACCACCACGAAATGCAGGTAACCGTTGACGTCGAGCAGGGTGATGACCGGGATCTTGAGTTGCCGCAGGGCGCTGTAGTCGACCCGGAAACCTCGTCCGCGCAGGCCGAGCGTCTCCACGTAGTTGCGCATGTCGAGCATGGAGAAGCCGTTCTTGACCACGGTGTCGGCGTCGGCGATGCGCAGCATGTCCTCGACGATCCTGGGCTCCGCCAGGTCAAAGCCATAGCCGTAGCGAAGCAGCGTACCCACCGCGGCCGCACCACAACTGAAGTCAAGTTGCTGGCGCATCATGTTCTGGTAGCGCATCTCGAGCATGCTCTTGACAGGCTTCCTGAGCATCGGCTGGCCGTCGATGTCGATTGTCATCGTGCTCTGACCGTGAGCGCCGAGTGCCGCTGCTAGCAGTACGCATGCCCCGGCCATGCGGAATAGCGCGCGCATGACACATCCCCCCGTTGGGCGGGATGAGCCGGTACCCCCCGGTACCCGGCTCTCCTGCCGCGTTTATCCTGCTTCAATGGGCCGCGGTGGAAATCGCGAGCCCGTTGCTCTGCACGTTGCCGGCGCCGGCGGCGATGTTGACGCCGATATTGCCGACTGCGTTGACCAGGGCGCTGCCACTGAGCGTGGCAGCGTTGCTCGGCCGGCAGCCGCACATGGACAGATCGTTGCCGTAAGTCGTCTGGTCGTTTGAGGCGGTCGCCTTGGCCAGCACGCCGACTGGCGCACCGTTGCGGCCACCGCTGTTGCCGCTGCCCGTATTGACCGAGGCGGCCAGCGAATTGCTCTGCAGGTTGCCGGCGCCGGCAGCGATGTTCACACCGACATTGCCCTTGGCCCCGGCCAGCATGTTGTCGCCCATGCTGGCGCTGTTCGCCGCGCCGACCATATGCACGCCGTTATCCCCGGTCTTCTGGCTGGAGAAAACCTGCGCCGAGGCGAACACGTCCGACGCATCGATGCTGGCCAGCGCGGCCTGGTTGGATTGGCCATTACCCGCGCCTGCGGAAATGTTCACGCCGATATTGCCCTGCGCATTGAACAGCGCGTTGCCGCCGCCGGATGCGCTATTGCTGGACGGGCCGATACGCACGTTATTGTCGCGCGCGCTCTGCTGGCTGTTGACCACCGCGCCCGACTCGGACTTGAAGCGGATGTCGCCCCAGGCAAAGCCGAAGCCACGGACGTAGATGTCGTTGCTGATGGCGGTCTGGTTGAAGATATCGGCATCGTCCGGCCGATCGAAATAGCTGAAGCCGCCCGCAAACGCGCTGGTGGAAAGCGCGGTTATCGCTGCGATGGCGAGGATTTTCGTTTTCATGATTTTCTCCTTCCCTGCTTAGAAAAAAGTGCCCGCCGGGGGACGGAGCACAAAAACGTTGGACGAGACATTCCCCGATCCTGCCGTCTGGTTCAGCTGCACCAGGCCCGTCGCGTTGCGGTAGGCATCCGGCTGGATGACTGCCTCGCGGGGTCCCGCTGCGTGGCCCGCTGAACCCGGGCGACTCCCTCCGGCCGATTCCGCGGCGAGCAGGCCGTCGGAGATGGCTTCGATCCTTACGCTGGCGGCCGGCGCCAGCACTGCCGCGTTGCTTTGCAGGTTGCCGTTGCCGCTGGCCACGTTGGCGCTCAGCAGTCCGCTGCCATTGGCGAATGCGCCGTTGCCGATCTGGCTCACGGCGCCGCCCGCGGGCACGGACGCGCCAGCGTGCTGGCGCGACTGCACCGTAGCGCTGCCAATGTCCGCGATGGCAGCCTGGTTGCTTTGCGCATTGCCGCTGCCGGCGGCCAGGTTAACGGCGGCACGCCCGGCAACGCCGGCGAGCGCGCCCGTATCGATGCGCGCGCTGTCGGTGTCGGTGCCCTGGGCGTGGGATGGGAGGCTGGCCAGTAAAAGGCTGGCCAGAACGGCAGCGTGGGTAAGGGTCATGGCCGGCCTCCCACCGCGAGCGGCGCCAGCCCGCGCATCAGGGCGCCGCTCATGTTGCCGGTAGCTTGCGCGATCTGGCCGGCGATGCCGCCCGAGACGCCTCCAGCGCCACTGCCGTTGGCCAGGCCCTCGATCTGGCTGGATACCACGACCAGCCGCCCGGTGGCAGACTGGCTGGTGCCGGACACGGCGGTGCCGCCGGTGCTGCGGCCCACCGCGGCAGCGAGATCGCTGTCGGTCAGGTCGCTCACCACGGCGGCTGTGGATTGCTGGAAACGGGCGGACGGAAACGGCTCGACAGCGGCTGCTACCGGCATGTCCCCCTGCGGAATGCCGCGATAGGCAATGTGCGGCTCGACGCTGCGCAGAACGACGATATCGCCTGGATCTGCACTCGCGGAGAAGGAAGCAAAGGCGGCGACAAAAGCTGCAAGACCGAGGGCGCAGGCCGCGCCAGTCGATACGAGCGCCTTCGTGCCGTCATTCGCGCAGGCGGCTGACGCATGGCAGAACTCACTCCCGCGTTGTAGGACTCGTCGCGTCATTTTTTTATATCTCCCTCTGCGGAGTAGAGCGACAAGCGTGCCAATACCCTGGGATCCAGCGCTGGCAAGGGTTTGCGGGTGGGTTGCCAGATCGTGTGTAAGTTCCCCGCAAAAGGGGGGACATTTTGGTTGCAGCACTGAAACACGCTGTTGGCAGTGAAGCCGGTTGTAAGCTATTGCCGATCTACCGCCCAGCCATGATGGATCAGGCCAGACGCCGCGCCATGTGTGCCCCGACGGGCGGGCGGGCGCCGGTTACATTGCTGAAACAAGGCCGGCGGTGGCTGGCGCGCCCGCCTGCCTTTGCTGCCGGCCGCTTTTGTGCCCCGCAACCCCCGTTTGCCACGCGCAACGCCGTCCGCGGGGTGCGATGGTCCCTACGCAGAAACGGGTACGCCCTGAGCTTGCAGGAGCATGGGTGCCACGCAGGCCGCACCGGCCACGCTGGCCTGCCCTGCGCGGTTGCGAAGCTGGCGATGCGCTCAGGCTGGCGCGCCTGGCAGACCCTGCGCTGTGCCGCCGGCGTGTTGCGCGGGTCCGCTGGAGATCGGCTTGGGGCCCGGCTGGCTGCGTTCGCAACCAGCGGCGGCGAGCAGGCCGAGCGCCAGGAAGACGGCGGTCCCGAGGCGGTGGATAGTCCTTCTGTTCATGGTGCCTCCTTCCGACTGTCAAAGGGTTGCGTGCTGGAGGACGGTGCTTGCACGTTGGGGATGGCGCTCAACGGTCCGGTGACGCCGTGCGCGCGCGGCGAAATGGCGCCTTGCCCGTCTTTCAGTCTAGCTGCTGGTGCCGGGATCGGGCCAAAACCGAGCCGCGGGCGGCTTGGGCAAAGCGTGCGATGGGCGGTATCATGAACCTTGGAGCGGATAACAAGACGGGAGATGGCTGCATTGGAGTCGCATCATGTTGCGCTACGCCGTGGTTTTCTTCGTCATCGCCGTGATTGCCGCCTTGTTCGGCTTTGGCGGCATTTCCGCCTGGGCGGCCGCGTTCGCCAAAATTGTCTTCCTCATCTTCATCGTGCTGTTCATGGTGTCGCTGATATGGGGCCTGAGCAAGGACCGGCGCTAGCGCCGCCTATGACAACGGCGCTCATGGCCCCGCCCCTGCGGGGCCGCTCGCCGGCGCCGATCAATAACGGGATCCACGCGTGAATCCAGCCGATTTCCCCGACCGGTCCCTGGACCACAAGCCGCCCAGGCAACGCCCGGGCGGCAATGGCAACTGGTTGCCCAATCGCCATACCGCCGCGCGCACGGTCAGCGTGGTGCTGGCCGCGATACGCTCGTGGCTGGCGCACCGTGCCGCCAGCAAGGGCGCGGCGCTGTCCTTCTATATGCTTTTCTCGATGGCGCCAATCCTGGTGCTGGTGATTTCCATTGCCGGCCTCTTCTTCGGCGCGGAGGCGGCACGCGGCGAGATATTCGCCCAGATCGAGGGCCTGGTCGGCGCCCAGGGCGCGGCGGCCGTTCAGCAAATCCTTGCCGCCACGCATCGCGCCGGCGGTAGCGGGGTGGCCGCCGCCATCGCCACCGGCATCCTGTTCGTCGGCGCCACCAGCGCCTTTGCCGAGCTAAAGGGCAGCCTGGACGAGATCTGGCAAGCGCCCGTGCCGCAAGGCGCGGGCTGGCAGCAATTGCTGCGCGCGCGGTTGTTGTCGTTCAGCCTGGTGCTGGTGCTGGGCTTCATGCTGCTGGTGTCGCTGATCGTCAATGCCGCGCTGGCCGTGATCGACCGGTTCTGGGGGCAGTTGTGGACGCAATCGTGGTTTGCGCCGGTCGCCGAAGCGATCTCAACGGCATTTTCCTTTTGCGTGGTCACTTTGCTGTTCGCCGTGATCTTCAAGATGCTGCCCAACGCGCGCATCGCCTGGCGCGATGTGATCATGGGGGCGGTCATCACCGCCCTGTTGTTCGCGGTGGGCAAGCGGCTGATTGGCCTCTACTTGGGCAATAGTGCCGTGGCTACGTCTTACGGGGCGGCCGGCTCGGTGGTGGCGCTGATGTTGTGGGTGTATTATTCGGCGCAAATTTTCTTCTTCGGTGCCGAACTCACTCGCCAGTACGCGCTGCAATTCGGCAGCCTGAGAGGGCAAAGCGGCAGCGTGCCGCCCGATCCCCGCGCCGCTGGTCCCGCGAACCGGTAAAATACGGCCCGATTCCCTTCGTGCATGCCCGCAGTGCCCGGCCCCCGACCGCAAGCTGATGGTCGCGCCGGCCCCTGGCGCCGGTCCGCTGCGCCCCGGGCCCTTATTTCATCTTCTGTTTGCCGAATCCACTGCCGTGAGCTCGCTCGTATCCGAAATTGCGCGTCGTCGCACCTTTGCCATCATTTCGCACCCTGACGCGGGTAAGACGACCCTGACCGAAAAACTGCTGTGGTTCGGCGGCGCCATCCAGGTCGCGGGCGAAGTGCGCGCGCGCAAGGCCGACCGCCATGCCACCTCCGACTGGATGGAGCTGGAAAAGCAGCGCGGCATTTCGGTGACCTCCTCGGTGATGCAGTTCCCCTACCAGGAGAACATCATCAACCTGCTCGACACGCCGGGCCACGAGGACTTTTCGGAAGACACCTACCGCACGCTGACCGCGGTGGACTCCGCGGTGATGGTGATCGACTCGGTCAACGGCGTCGAAGCCCAGACCATCAAGCTGCTCAACGTCTGCCGCCTGCGCGACACGCCCATCATCACCTTCATCAACAAGCTCGACCGTGAAGGCCGCTCGCCGATCGAACTGCTCGACGAAATCGAGGACGTGCTGAAGATGCAGTGCGCGCCGATGACCTGGCCGATCGGCATGGGCAAGTCTTTCCGCGGTGTGTACCACCTGATCGACGACCGCGTGCAGTTGTTCGATCCGCACGGCGACAAGGGCACCTCGGCCATCGTCCAGGGGCTGGACAACCCGGAGCTGGACCGCGTGCTGGGCAGCCAGGCGGAGGAACTGCGCATCGAGATCGAACTCGTGCGCGGCGCTTCGCATGCCTTCGACAAGGACGCCTTTCTCAGCGGCAAGCAGACGCCGGTGTACTTCGGCTCGGCCGTCAACAACTTCGGCGTGCAATCGCTGCTCGACGCACTGTGCGCGCTGGCGCCGCCGCCGCAGGCGCGCCATGCCGAGTCGCGCGTGGTGGAGCCGCAGGAGCCCAAGTTCACCGGCTTCGTGTTCAAGATCCAGGCCAATATGGACCCGCGCCACCGCGACCGCATCGCCTTCGTGCGTGTCTGTTCGGGCCGTTTCGAGCGCGGCATGAAGCTGCTGCACGTGTCCACCGGCAAGACCATGGCGATCAATAACGCCATCACCTTCATGTCGCAGGACCGCAATACGACCGAAGAGGCCTATGCCGGCGACATCATCGGCGTGCCCAACCACGGCACCATCCGCCTGGGCGACGTGTTCAGCGAGGGTGAAGCGCTCAAGTTCACTGGTATTCCTTCGTTCGCGCCCGAGTTCTTCCGCCGCGCGCGACTGAACAACCCGCTGAAGGTCAAGCAACTGCAAAAGGGTTTGCAGCAGCTGGCCGAGGAAGGCGCCACGCAGATGTTCCGCCCGATCGCTTCCAACGACCTGGTGCTGGGCGCCGTGGGTATCCTGCAGTTCGACGTGGTGGCGCACCGCCTGGAGCATGAGTACGGCGTCGACGCGATTTTCGAGTCGCACGATTGCGCCACGGCGCGCTGGCTCAAGGGCGATCCCGCGGAGATCGACAAGCTGATCGAAAAGGCCGGCCATAACGTGGCGCTCGACGGCGCGGGCGACCACGTCTACCTGGCGCCCAGCATGGTCAACCTGCGCCTGACGCAGGAGCGCTTTCCCAATCTGCAGTTCATGGAAACGCGCGAGATCGTCTGAGGCCGGGTGTCATGGACGAACGCCGCCCTCGCCGGGCGGCGTTCGTCAGTTCACGCGCAGCAGGAAGTGCAGCACCAGCGCGCCGCCCGAACACAGCACCACCACATTGACCATGCGCAGAAACTGCTCGCGCGACAAGCGCAGCGTGATCCTGCGCCCGGCCCACAGGCCCAGCGCCATCGCCGGCGCCAGCATCAGCGCCAGCTTGAGGATGGCCGCGCCTGCATACACTCCCGCCAGCGCGAACAGCACCAGCCGCGTCAGCGTGCTTACGCCGATCAGCGTCGATTGCGTCATGCGCATCGCGTCCTTGCCCAGCCGTCCCGACAGGTAGATCGCATACAGGAAACCGCCGCTGCCGAACATGGCCGAGCAGATGCCGCCACCCAGCCCGAAAGGGAGCGCCGCGCGCGGCGTGAAGCCCGCCGGGCGCCTGCCGGCAAGCGACCAGACCGCGTAGGCCATGGCGAACATGCCCAGCAGCAGCGGCAGCAGATCCGATTGCAGCTTGAGCAGCAACGCGGCGCCCGCCAGGCTGCCGGCCAGCATGCAGGGCAGCAACCGGCCAAGCTCGGCGCGGTCCGCGGCGCGGCCATCGCGCAGCAAGGCAAAGGCGGCGGCGCTGCAGTCCATCAGCGCCAGCAGAGGCACGATCTGGCTGACCGGCATCAGGTAGGCCAGCAGCGGTCCCGCCACCAGCGCGGTGCCAAAGCCCGCCATGCCGAAGATCACATAAGCGCCGGCGATTGCCAGGCACATGGCGAGGTAGGCCGGCAGGGAAAAGCCAGGGAGCAGGAAGGAAAGGGAGGGGAGTTCCACGATAGGCTGAGTCGGGGTTGCGTGACCCACAGCATAGGGACGCGCCCGCCGGCGGACCAATATCAAAGCGCCCCGCGATCCATCGCAAAGCGGCATGGCAGGGTGCTGGGCGCGGCGCCCGCGCCATGGCACACTGCGCGCGTGCGCCGCGCCGGCGCCAATCCAGCCATCGCAGTCCGCAATCCCGGCTCGCGGCCCCGCGCACGACCCGGCCCGGCATGAGCCCGTCCTTCAATGAGCCTGTCCCTGAATGAGCCCGTCCCTCAAGCAGTTGCGCTATTTCGTGGAAATCGTCGATGCCGGCAGCTTCAGCCTGGCCGCCGAGCGGCTCTTTATTGCCCAGTCGGCGCTGAGCCGGCAGATCAAGGAACTGGAGGGCATGTTGCAGGTGGCGCTGCTGGTGCGCAAGGCGCGCCATGTGGAAACCACGCCGGCCGGCCGCGCTTTCCATGAAGCCGCCCGCCGCATCCTGGCCGAGCTGACCGAGGCATCGGCGCAGGCGCGCCAGGTCGAGCGCGGAGAACAAGGCACTGTGCGCTTGCTGCATTCGAGTTCGGTGCCGCTGACGCCAGCCTGCACGGCGGTATTGCGCGCGTACCAGTCCGGACATCCGGGGATTCGTCTTGAAATCTCGCAGGCGTCCAGCGAACAGCAGGCGCTTGAGATCGAGGAAGGCCGCGCCGATCTTGGCCTGGCGCGCGAGCCGCTGCTGCGCCGGCTGCCCCGCGTCAACGTCGATCCGCTCTACAGCGAACGTCTCGAACTGGCGGTAAGCAGCGCGCACCCGCTGGCGCGGGAGGACCAAATCGCGCTGGAGGCCTTGCGGGAGCAACCTTTCGTGTCGCTGCCGCATGCGGATCGCGGCGGCCTGAGCCAGCGCGTGGCGCAGTGCTGCCTGGCGAGCGGCTTCTACCCGCGCGCCGCCGCGGCGATCTCGCGCAAGCTGTCGCAACTGGCGCTGGTGGAGGCCGGGTTTGGCGTGGCCCTGGTGCCGGCTTCGCTCGGGCGCATGGCGCCGCCGGGGGTGCGCTTCGTGCCGCTGGCCGATGCCGGCTGCGACACGCGCGTGGTGCTGCTGTCGCGGCGCGATGCCGCGCCAGCGGCCGCGGCGCTGGCCAGCAGCCTGCGCATGGCGCTGCCTGCTCAATAAGCCAGCGAGGCCTGGCTGGTCCTGCACCTTGGAGTCATTGGGGCTATCGAGCCAGTTGCCTACCACGGTAACGGTATTGAGCGCGCTTTCGGCGCTGAAAGCGCCAGTGGCCTGCGGTGCGGTTGCGGCATCGGGTGCGGGCACGGCGCCAGGGTGGGTGTCGGCCGCATGCGCGGGACATGGTCAGGCAAAGCAGGACGGTGCCGATAGCGGCGCACGTGAGCGAGACGGTGGGCTGCAAAATGGAATTCCCGGGAATGGGGCGGGAAAGTCAGGGTGCCGCCACATCGAGTGGTGCATTATGAATACGAATGATTCTCGAAACGAATCGCATTTTTTCGCTCTGTAGCGATATTGCATCATTGTTGATACATGGCGGCGGCGTACGGACACAATGCATGCGCCTGCATGCATCGCGGGGCTCGGATAGAATCCGAAACTTGCGGGAACTGGTCTGGGAAATTGCCTGGGAAATGGCCCGGTAGCCGGTGCGTGGTTTTGGCTGCCATGCGAGTCGTTTCAGGCGCTTTTCAGCGTTTCCCGCCGAGTGAGACAAGCCAGCGCTTTGCCTCGCCGCCCGCCCCGTCATCACCGCCATCCATGCCGACCCCTGCTACTGCTCCGGCCACCGCGCCGGACTCTGTTTTTCGCGACCCTTCATTTCGGCTGTTCTGGTTTGCCCGCCTGTGCACCACCATCGGCTATCAGATCTTCACGGTGGCCGTGGGCTGGCAGATGTATGACCTCACCCGCGATCCCTTCATGCTCGGCATGGTGGGCCTGGTGCAGTTCCTGCCCTCGGTGATGCTCCTGCTGGTGTCAGGCCATGTGGCGGACCGTTTCGACCGGCGCCTGATCGTACGGACCTGCCAGACGCTGGAAGCGCTGATTGCGGTGTCGATGGCGGTGGCGAGCCTGAAGGGCTGGATCACGCGCGATCACATCTTTGTCTTCGTGGCCCTGATCGGCGCCACCCGCGCATTCGAGACGCCGACGCTGCAAGCGCTGCTGCCCAGTGTGGTCACGCCGCGCCAGCTTCCGCGCGCAGTGGCCTTGTCCAGTTCCGCCACGCAGACGGCCATCATCATCGGCCCCGCGCTGGGCGGCTTTGCCTATGTGGCCGGCCCCGGCGTGGTCTACGCCATCAGCGCCACGCTGTTCGCCGTGGCCGCCTGCCTGGTGAGCGTGCTCAAGCTGCGCCAGGCCGCGCAGCGGCTGACCACGCCGGTCAGCATCGCCACGCTGTTTGCCGGTTTCTCCTATATCCGCAGCCGTCCGGTGCTGCTCGGCGCGATCTCGCTGGATCTGTTTGCCGTGCTGCTGGGCGGCGCCACCGCGCTGCTGCCCATCTATGCGCGCGACATCCTCCACACCGGGCCCTGGGGCCTTGGCCTGCTGCGCTCGTCGCCCGCCGTCGGCGCGTTGGTAACCGCGCTGTGGCTGGCACATCACCCGATGAACCGCCGCGTGGGACGCGTGATGTTCGGCGCGGTGGCCGTGTTCGGCGTGGCCACCATGGTGTTCGGCATCTCGCACTGGTTGCCGCTGTCGATGGCCGCGCTGGTCATGCTCGGCGCTTCCGACATGATCAGCGTAGTGGTGCGGTCCACCCTGGTCCAGCTCGATACGCCCGACGATATGCGCGGGCGCGTGGGGGCCGTCAACTCCGTGTTCATTGGGGCATCCAACCAGCTTGGCGAGTTCGAGTCGGGCGTCACGGCCGCACTGCTCGGACCGGTCGGCGCGGTGTTGCTGGGCGGCATCGGCACACTGGTGGTCGTGGCGGTGTGGATGCGCCTGTTCCCCTCGCTGGCCTCGCGCGACCGCTTGCACGATCACCCTTTGACGGCCTGAACGCCGGCCGGACAGCGCCCTGCGGTCCGGTCGCACCGGTTGATTTGCCCCTCCCGCACCAAAAGCGTACCCAATTCTGCGTGCCTCGACGGTGCCGTCCGGGCGCCGGAATGCGCCACTCTCCGATCCCGCACCACGCCGCATGCGCCGGAAATATGGTGCTTGCACCGCTTTGTCGCGCGATGCCATGCACGCATAAAAGTATCTGAAATGGCATTCAGGCGAATTTTTTTGAACCGGTGCGAGCCCTTGTCCACCAAGGGCTCGCGCCGGTTCGGCCGCCTGCCTCCGCGAATTTCGGGGAAACCAAAGCCCCATTCATCTGTCCTGAAAGTATCCCCAATTTCAATCAACTGTAGGTGATCGTCAGACATCCGGTCAGACGGTCGCGGGCAGACCAGAACACCGCGCCATGAGAAAACAATACACGGCGCGGTATTTGGGCTTTGGCAGTCCCATTGGACGTCCCGATACCGCCAGTGACAGGAGAGCGTCCGGATATGTGTGGCATTGCTGGAGAATTACGTTTCGATCAGGTCATGGCCGACCTGCACGCCGTCGCCGTCATGACGCGCGACCAGGCGCCGCGCGGCCCCGACGGAGAAGGCCTGTTTAGCCTGGGCAGCCGTGCGTTCGGCCATCGCCGGCTGCGCATCATGGATTTGTCGCAGCGCGCGCACCAGCCCTTCATCGACAACGAACTGGGCCTGGGCGTCGTGTTCAACGGCGCGATCTACAACCACGATGCGTTGCGCAAGGAACTGGCCGCCCAGGGCTACCGCTTTGCCTCGACCGGCGATACCGAAGTCATCATCAAGGCGTGGCATGCATGGGGGCCGGCCGCGCTCCACCGCTTCGCCGGCATGTTCGCCTTCGCCCTGTGGGAGCGCGATTCCGGCGTGACCCACCTGGTGCGCGACCGCCTGGGCATCAAGCCGTTGTACTACTCGGCCACGCCGCAGCGCCTGCGCTTTGCTTCCACGCTGCCAGCCTTGCTGGCCGGCGGCGATATCGACACCACGCTTGACCCCGTAGCGCTGCATCACTACCTGAGCCTGCACGCCGTGGTCCCCGCGCCCCACACCATCCTGCAAGCGGTGCGCAAGCTGCCGCCGGCCACGCATATGACGGTGCAGCCCGACGGCCGCACCGACAGCCGCACCTGGTGGCGGCTGGATTTCCGCCAGAACGCAGACGATCTGGAAAGGCCGTTCGAGGCCTGGCGCGATCTCACGCTCGCCACGCTGCGCGACGCCGTGCACCGCCGCACCGTGGCCGATGTGCCGGTGGGCGTGCTGTTGTCCGGCGGGGTCGACTCCAGCCTGATCACCGGTTTGCTCGCAGAAACGGGTACGCCCGACCTGCGCACCTACGCCATCGGCTTCGAGACCGTGGGCGGCGAGGCTGGCGACGAGTTTCGGTACTCCGACCTGGTGGCCAGGCACTTCGGCACCCGCCACGAGAAGATGATGATTCCGGCGGCCGGCCTGCTGACCGCGCTGCCCGACGCCATCGGCGCCATGAGCGAGCCGATGGTCAGCCACGACTGCGTGGCCTTCTACCTGCTGTCCGCCGCCGTGGCGAAACACAGCCGCGTGGTGCAGAGCGGGCAGGGCGCCGACGAAGTTTTCGGCGGCTACCACTGGTACCCGCCGCTGGCCGGCAACACGGACGCGGACGGCGGAGTCGCCGCCTACCGGCACGGCTTCTTCGACCGCAGCCACGACGAGATGGCGGAGCTGCTCGCGCCGCAATGGCTGGCCGACGATCCCAGCGGCCGCTTCCTTGCCGCGCACTTCGCCCAGGCCGGCGCCGACAGCGCTATCGACCGCGCGCTGCGCGTGGACACCACCGTGATGCTGGTGGAGGACCCGGTCAAGCGCGTCGACAACATGACCATGGCGCACGGCCTGGAGGCGCGGGTGCCCTTCCTCGACCACGAGCTGGTGGAACTGGCCGCGCGCATGCCGGCACGCCACAAGGTCGCCGCGGGCGGCAAGCATGTGCTCAAGGAAGCGGCGCGCCAGGTGATCCCGGTCGCGGTGATCGATCGCCCCAAGGGCTATTTCCCGGTGCCGGCGCTGAAGTACCTGCGCGGCCCGTTCCTGGATTACGTGCGCGGCTACATCAGCAGCGATCGCGCGCGCAGCCGCGGCCTCTACCGCGACGGCGTGGCCGACGCCATGCTCGACGCGCCCGATAGCCATATCACCCCGCTCAAGGGCTCCATGGTCTGGCAGATCGCGCTGCTCGAAGCGTGGTTGCAGACGCGCGGCATCTGACCGGCGCAGCGATGCACCGACAACACGCCAGCCTGACGGGACGCTGCACGAGACACCAACAGGAGGAAGACCCACATGCCATCCACCAACCTTGTCAGCCTTTCCGCGCGCACCAGGGCTACCGGCCGGATCGCGCCCTCGCCGCATCCCGCCGGCGCGATGCATGACCCCGCCGGCGAGGATCGCACTGGCGTTGCCACCCCGCGCAGCGCCGGCGAGCCGCCGGCGCCGGTGTCGACCCGCCCCAATGCGATGATCGATTGCGGCTGGGGCCGGCTGATGTTCGCACCGGCCTTCGGTTCGCCGGCGCTGCTGGCTGCCGAACTGCAGCAAGAAGCGCCTGGCCGGCGCGATATCGCGTTCTACGTGGACGCGCCGCAACTCGTGCTCGCGCAAGCGCCGCAGACGCTGTTCCTCGATCCTTCGCTGCTGTTCCGCCGCCGCCTCGATGTGCCGCTGGACGATATCGCGCCATCTCCTGGCGTCACCATTCGCCGCCTCGCGACCCGCGCCGACATCGCTGCAATCAATCGCCTCTACGCCATGCGCAAGATGGTGCCGCTAGACGCTGCCACCGTGTGGCGTCAACGCGAGCAGGAAGCGGTGGTCTACCTGCTCGCCGAGGATGAGCAGAGCGGCGAGATCGTCGGCTCGGCCATGGGCGTGGACCATGCGCTGGCCTTCGGCGACGAGCAAGGCGGCAGCAGCCTGTGGTGCCTGGTGGTGGATCCGCAGACCCACCTCGCCGGCGTGGGGCGCTCGCTGGTCACGCACCTGCTCGCGCGCTTTGCCGAACGCGGCAGGCGGTCGCTCGACCTCTCGGTGCTGCACGACAACGAGCACGCCATCGGCCTGTATCACAAGCTCGGCTTCAGCCAGCTCGATGGCTTTGTCATCAAGCACAAGAACGCCATCAACGAGCCGCTGTTTGCCGGCAGCAGCGAGTGCGACCAGCTCAATCCCTACGCCGCGCTGATCGTCAAGGAAGCACGCCGGCGCGGTATCGGCGTGGACATCGTCGATGCCGCCAGCGGCATCTTCGGCCTGCGCTTCGGCGGACGCGAGGTGCTGTGCCGCGAATCGCTTTCGGAGCTGACCGGCGCGGTGGCCATGACGTGGTGCCAGGACAAGGCGCTCACGCGTGCCCGGCTGGATGCGGCGGGCCTCGCGGTGCCGCGCCAGCGGCCCGCGGGCAGCGAGGCAGACAACGCAGCCTTCCTTGGTGCCTGCGGCTCGGTGGTGGTCAAGCCCGCCTGCGGCGAGCAGGGGCGCGGCATCAGCGTGGACGTGCGCGACACCGCGCAACTGCCCAGCGCTATCGAAGCCGCGCAGCGCGAAGGCGGCAACGTGTTGCTGGAGTCGTTCTGTCCCGGGCAGGACTTGCGCATCGTCGTGATCGGCTACGCGGTGGTGGCTGCCGCGATTCGCAAGCCGGCCGAAGTGGTGGGAGACGGCAAGTCGGATCTCAAGACGCTGATTGAGCGCCACAGCGCGCGCCGCGCCGCTGCCACCGGTGGCGAAAGCCGCATTCCGATGGACGGCGAAACCGGGCGCTGCATCGGCGCGCAAGGCCTGGGGATGGCTTCGGTGCCGGCGGCCGGCCAGCGCGTGCCGGTGCGCAAGACCGCCAACCTGCATACCGGCGGCACGCTGCACGACGTCACGGCGGAACTCCATCCGGTGCTGCGCGAAGCCGCCGTTACCGCCGCGCGCGCGTTGCGCATCCCGGTGGTGGGACTGGACTTTCTGGTACCCGCGCATGACCAGCCCGAGTACGTGATCATCGAAGCCAATGAACGCCCCGGCCTGGCCAACCACGAACCGCAGCCGACCGCCGAGCGCTTTGTCGACCTCCTTTTCCCGTTCACCGCCTGACCGCGTTCCCTGGCGTACCAACCTCTTCCGTACCAACTTCTTCCTGAACCGAACCATGAACCCGCCCGCATGCAGACACTGACAATCGACGCTTACTACCTCAAGACCACGCTGCTGGAGTTGCTCGCCATCCCCAGTCCCGCCGGGCTGACCGACGAGATCGTGCACTACACCGCGCGCACGCTCGACAGCCTGGACATTCCGTACCAGCTCACCCGGCGCGGCACCATCCGCGCCACGCTGCGCGGCAATCGCGCGCAAGCCGGGCTCGGCCCCGACTGCGCTATCGTCGCCCATCTCGATACGCTTGGCGCCATGGTGCGCGAAGTCAAGCCCAACGGCCGCCTGGCGCTAGCTCCCATCGGTACCTGGTCCAGCCGCTGGGCCGAAGGCGGGCGCGTGACACTGTTTACCGAGAGCGGCCGGCATCGCGGCTCGGTGCTGCCCTTGCTGGCTTCGGGTCACGTATACAACGAGGCGGTGGACACGCAACCCGTCAACTGGGACCAGCTCGAACTGCGGCTCGACGAAGATGCCGCCACGCCGCAAGCACTGCGCGAACTCGGTATACAGGTGGGCGATTTCGTTGCGTTCGACGCCAACCCCGAGATCCTCGACAACGGCTTTATCGTCTCGCGCCATCTCGACAACAAGGCCGGCGTCGCCGCGGTACTGGCCGCACTCAAGGCCGTGCGCGAAAGCGGCGCGCCGGTGCCGATGGACTGCCACGCCGTGTTTACGCTCACCGAAGAAGTTGGTTCGGGCGCCACCGCGGTGATCGAGGACGACGTCAGCGAAGTGATCGGCATCGACATCGGCCCGGTGGCGCCGGGGCAGGGCGCGAGCGAAAATGGCGTGACCATTCCGCTGATGGATTCGGCCGGACCGCATGACTATCACCTTACGCGCCGCTTGCTGCGCCTGTGCGAAGAGCACGGCATCCCCAGCCATCGCGACGTGTTCCGTTTCTACCACTCCGACGCGGGCGCGGCGGTCACTGCCGGGCACGATGTGCGTACGGCGTTGCTTTGCTTCGGCGCCGACGCCTCGCATGGCTATGAGCGCACACGGTTGTCCGTGCTCGTTCATCTTGCCGAATTGCTCACCGTCTATATTCAGAGCGGGCCAACCTTGCCGGAGGACCGCCAGCGCCGCATGGGCTCGGTGGCTGGCTTCTCGCATCAGCTCGATCCCGGCCAGCTCGCGCGCAGCGAAACGCCGTTGCCCGACGCAGGCGAACTGGCGCATCGCCGGCGCGGCAGCGTGAGCCGCGCATGACCAGTCTTTCCAATTTGATTGCCGGAGCCGAATCCATGGACCTCAACTTCATCGAGCCCAGAAAGCTGGAAGCAGCCTGGACCTACCTGCTGCAACTGGTGGTGCAGCAGGGCCTGAACTGCATCGCCGCCGTCCTGATCCTGATACTGGGCTGGTGGATCTCGGGCCGTGCCCGCG
Organism: Cupriavidus sp. 01L45; assembly: GCF_056399885.1. Taxonomy (NCBI): domain Bacteria; kingdom Pseudomonadati; phylum Pseudomonadota; class Betaproteobacteria; order Burkholderiales; family Burkholderiaceae; genus Cupriavidus; species Cupriavidus sp. 01L45. The sequence goes on from NZ_JBFTSG010000003.1 coordinate 204,014, forward strand.
CCGCCGTGCTGCGCGCATTCGACCGCCCGCGCGTCGATGCCACCTTGCGTCCCATGCTGGCCAGCGTCACGCAGTGGATCGTGCGCGTGATCACGATTGTGCTGGTGCTGTCGCAATTTGGCGTGCAGACCGCCAGCATCATCGCCATGCTCGGCGCCGCCGGCCTCGCCATCGGGCTGGCTTTGCAAGGTACGCTGCAGAATATCGCCGCGGGCATCATGCTGGTGCTGCTGCGGCCGTTCCGCGTGGGCCAGTACATCGATGCCCAGGGCGTGGCGGGCACGGTGCGCGAAACCGGGCTGTTCATGACCGAGCTGACCACCTTCGACGGGGTTTGCCTGCGCGTGCCCAACGGCAAGATCTGGGGCAGCGCCATCACCAACTACAGCGAGAACCCCACGCGCCGCCTCGATATCGAGGTCACGGTCACCTTCGGCGCCGATATCCAGGCCGCGCTCGATGCGCTGCGCACCATGCTCGCCGCGGAAGACCGCGTGCTGGCGGACCCGGCCGCCGAGGTCATGGTGATCAACTACGCGGCGCAAGGCGTGACGCTTAATGTGCGCTGCTGGCTTGCCGCCGTGGATTACTGGACCGTACGCTTCGCGTTCTACCACCGCATCAAGCAGGCGCTGGAAGCCGCCGGCTGCGCCATCGCCGTGCCGGTGCAGGAACTGCGCGTACCCGACGATGCGCAACTCGCCGTGCCCGCCGTGGCCAATCCCGCGCGCAGGCTGAGCTGAACCGTCTGGCCTGATCGTCTTCCGCCGCCGGGGCGCGCAAACGCCCCGGCGGCGATTCTGTTTTGTGGCGCGCCCTCGTGATGCCGCCGCACTTTCACCCCTTTGGGTCGCTCACGCTTGTCCAGGGCCCGCTACCCGAGCGGCGGACCCTGGCATGTCATCAAATCTGGAACTGGCATTGACGTTTGACTCCACGCCCGCACTGAACCCCGCACTGAACCCCACACGGAACCCATCACATACATCCCCGCGCTTTCGCGCCGTGGCGCCGCCATGCGAAAGCGCATTTTCCCCCGGCCTGCGCCGCAAGCGCGCACTGGCGCGCTGTCTGCCGGCGCTCGCCTGCGCCGCCGTACTGGCCCCGGCCGCACCGATGGCGCACGCGCAGGGCAGCCTCACGCTGTATGGCTTTGCCGATGCCGGCATCTTCCGCCCGGCGCCGGGACAGCCGGTCCAACTCGGCACCATGCAGCGCAGCTTCATCGGCCTGCGCGGCAGCGAGCCGCTGGGCGGCGGCTGGGCCGCCACCATGAACCTGCAGACACGTTTCGACATGGGCGACGGACGCCTTGAAGCCAGCGGTGCCACGCCGTACTTCCAGGGCGAATCCACCGTCGGCATCCGATCGCCCTATGGCGACCTGCGGTTTGGCCGCGCGCTGACGCCGATGTGGCAATACGACTGGCAGTACGACAGCTGGGACAACTTCAATCGCGTCGGCTCGGTGGCCTGGTTTGTGTACCACCCGTCCTATCGCACCGATCCGTACCACAACGGTCCGGCGGGAGAATATTCGCGGCTGAACAACGGGGTGTTCTACGATTCGCCGAAATGGGGTGGCGTGCATGTCCACGTCTCCGCCGGCGTGGAAAAGAACGAGACGCCGGATGCCGCCGGCAACCGGGACCGCACCCGGCCGCTGGCCGCTTCGCTCAACTACGACGCGGGACCGTGGTCCGCCATGCTCACCGCCGAGCGCAATTCAGCCCGCGACAACACCTGGTTTGCCGGGCTCGCCTATGCCTTCAGCGCGGTGCGGCTGATGGCGTCGTATAGCCAGACGCATCTGAGCGCCGCCAGCCAGGCGTTTCTCGGCGATGCCAGCGCGAAACGCAGCGCGGCCACCCTCGCCGCGAACTGGCGCGTGGGCGCCGTCACGCTGAAGCTCTCCGGTGCGCGGGATTTCCAGGGCTACGGCCACGCCGGCACGACCGGCTACGTCACCAGCGGGCTGGACTACGCGCTATCGAAACGCACCACGCTGTATGGCGCGGTGTCGTATCGCCACAGCCGGCAGGCCAGTGGCGGCACCGGGTTTGGTGCCGGCATCAGCCATAGTTTCTAAGCGGGGCGCTTCAGCCCTCCTGCGCGAACAGCGAGCACGCGCCCGCCTCGGCCGTGCTGACATGGCGCCGGAAGTTTGCAAACAGGTCGCGTCCCACGCCGTGCCGGTTGGCGGTGAGATCGGGCGGCGTCACGTCGCGCGCGGCCCACTCCGCTTCCGGCACCATCACCGTCAGCACACCGGTGTTCGCATCCACGCGCATCGGGTCGCCGTCGCGCACGCGGGCGATGCCGCCGCCGCTCAGTGCTTCGGGGCAGACGTGGATGGCGGCCGGTACCTTGCCCGATGCGCCGGACATGCGCCCGTCCGTCACCAGCGCCACGTGGAAACCGCGCTCCTGCAGCACCGTCAGCGTAGGCGTGAGCTTGTGCAGCTCCGGCATGCCGCAGGCGGCCGGCCCTTGCCATGGCAGCACGGCGACGAAGTCGCGCTCCAGCTCGCCGCGCTTGAAGGCGTCGATCAGCGCATCCTGCGTATGGAACACCAGCGCTGGGGCCTCGACCACATGGTGCTCGGGCTTGACCGCCGAGATCTTGAGTACCGCGCGGCCGATATTGCCGTCGAGCAGCTTGATGCCGCCCTCGGGCGCGAACGGCTGGCTGGCAGAGCGCACCACGCTGTCGTCCAGCGGCGCTTCCGGCCCGTCGATCCAGGTGAGCCTGCCATCGCGCAGCACCGGCTCGCGAGTGTAGTCCGCCAGCCCCTTGCCCACCACGGTAGTGACGTCGTCGTGCAGCAGCCCGAGCTGCAGCAGTCCGCGGATCACCACAGGCAGGCCACCTGCGGCCTGGAACTGGTTCACGTCCGCGCTGCCGTTGGGGTACACGCGCGCCAGCAACGGCACCACTTCCGATAGTTCGGCGAAATCGTCCCAGCTCAGCACGATGCCGGCGGTGCGCGCCATCGCCACCAGGTGCAGCGTGTGGTTGGTGGAGCCGCCGGTGGCCAGCAGGCCGACGATGCCGTTGACGAAGGCGTGCTCGTCGAGCACGTCGGCCACGGGCGTATAGCGCTCGCCGCCATGTACCAGGCGCAGCGCCTGCCGCGCGGACTCGCGCGTGAGCGCCTCGCGCAGCGGCGTGTTCGGATTGACGAAGGCGGTGCCGGGCAGGTGCAGGCCCATTATCTCCATCAGCATCTGGTTGGAGTTGGCGGTGCCGTAGAAGGTACAGGTGCCGGGGCCATGGTAGGACTGGCTCTCCGCCTCCAGCAACTCGGCGCGGCTGATCTTGCCCTCGGCATAGCGCTGGCGCACGCGGGCCTTTTCTTCATTGCCGATGCCCGTGGTCATGGGTCCGCCGGGCACGAAGATGGCCGGCAGGTGGCCGAAGGACAGCGCGCCCATCACCAGCCCCGGCACGATCTTGTCGCACACGCCGAGGTACAGCGCGCCGTCGAACATCTGGTGCGACAGTGCCACCGCCGTGGACAGCGCGATCACATCGCGCGAGAACAGCGAGAGATCCATGCCGTCCTGACCCTGCGTCACGCCATCGCACATGGCGGGTGTGCCGCCAGCGAACTGCGCGGTGCCGCCCGCTTCCAGCGCGGCCTCCTTGAGCCATTGCGGATACTCCGCCAGTGGCTGGTGCGCCGACAGCATATCGTTGTAGGACGAAACGATGGCGAGGTTGGGGCGCTCCTGCGCCTTCAGGCGGATCTTGGCCTGCTCTGGCATGGCCGCCACGGCGTGCGCCAGGTTGGTACAAGAGAGATGGGCGCGTTCCACCTTCTGCCCCGCCATGGCGCGGGTGCGGTCCATGTAGGGCTGGCGGGTGCCAGCACTGCGCGCCACGATACGGGCGGTGACCCGTTCCAGGACTGGGTGACTTGGCATGGGGATCTCCTGCGTGGGGATGTCTTTTTTCAGCCTAGCGCACTTTGGGGCGGGGTGCACGTATGGTGCGCTGCAAGTTTTTCCTGCAAGTGCTAGACTCCGCTCCATTCTCTGGAGTTCAGGCAACATGAAGCAAGCAGCGCAACGCACCGCCATCGCAGTATTTGCCGCGGCACCTTACGGTGAACGCGTGCTGCTGGCTATTCACGCCTAGTCTTCCGAGCGTCCGCCCGGAAGGCTGCAAGGCCGGTTCCGGGAGTGACGAAACAGCATATCGCCAACCCCGGACGGCCCGCAGGCCCTCCGGGGTTTTGTTTTTTTGTTTCGCCACCATCTGACACGCCATGCGTACCTACGACAAGCTGATCGCCACGATTCAAACCGGCCAAGGGAACGGGAGCTTGCGCTCGTCCCTTGGTGCGGTAACGGCGTCGGCTGGCGTAGCCACCGAGAAGGTTGCGTGCCGCATGCGGCATGCCGGCGCCGCCCCGCAAGCGATCCCATAGCCTCCCGGCCGCACATGCAGTCCGGGAGGCCTCGCAGATCGCCTCCCAGGGACCCAAGACACCCTGGCAGGCACACACCCGCCAGGGTGTTTGCATTGTAGGCAGCCCATCATGGAAAGCAGAAAAGAACGCAGGAACGAACGCAGAAACCTCAGGAACATCGGCATCATCGCCCACGTCGACGCCGGCAAGACCACCACCTCGGAACGCATCCTGTTCTACACCGGCGCCAGCCACCGGCTGGGCGAGGTGCACGACGGCGCCGCCGCCATGGATTTCGATCCGCAGGAGCAGGCGCGCGGCATCACCATCAACAGCGCGGCCACCACCGTGTTCTGGCGCGAGCACCAGATCAACCTGATCGATACGCCGGGCCACATCGATTTCAACATCGAAGTGAACCGCTCGCTGCGCGTGCTCGACGGCGCGGTGGTGGTGTTCGACGGTGTGGCCGGCGTGGAGCCGCAGACGGAAACCAACTGGCGCCTGGCGGACCGCTATCGCGTGCCGCGCCTGGCCTTCGTCAACAAGCTGGATCGCACCGGCGCGGATTTCCTGCGCGTGGTGGGCATGATCGAGGACCGCCTCGGCGTGGTGCCGCTCGTGCTGCAGTTGCCCATCGGCAGCGAGGGCGATTTCACCGGCGTGATCGATCTTGTCACCATGCAGGCCTTGCTATGGCAGGGCGGTGCGGGCACGACCGGATACGTGACGCAGGCCGTGCCGGCCGCGCAGAGGGAGCAGGCGGCCGTATGGCGCGAACGTTTGCTGGAAACCCTGGCCGAGCATGACGATGCCTTGCTCGAAGATTATCTCGCCGGCCGCGTGCCGGCCGGGGACGCGCTGCGCGCGGCCATCCGGCGTGCGACGATCTCCGGCGCCGTGGTGCCGGTGCTGGCGGGATCGGCCTTCAAGAACAAGGGCGTGGAGCCGCTGCTCGACGCGGTGACGGCCTATCTGCCGGCACCCGGCGAGGTGGATCGCCATGAAGTCAGCGCGGATGCGGACCAGCCGCTGGTGGCGCTCGCCTTCAAGGTGGTGCACGACGCGCACGGCACGCTGACCTTCGTCCGCCTGTATCGCGGCAGGCTTGCCGCCGGGGACACCGTGCTCAACGCCGGCAGCGGCAAGCGTGAACGCGTGGCCCGGCTGTACGAGATGCATGCCGACCGGAAGCAGGAGCGCGATGTTGCCGTGGCGGGCGATATCGTGGCGATCGTCGGCCTCAAGGCGACCATCACCGGCGACACGCTGACCGATCCGGCGCATCCCGTAGTGCTGGAGAGCATCGAGTCGCCCGAACCGGTGATCGACGTGGCCATCGAGCCGAAATCGCAGGCGGACCAGGCTGGCTTGTCGCGCGGCTTGCAGGTGCTGGTGCAGGAAGACCCGAGCCTGCGGCTGCGGCAAGACCCGGAGAGCGGCCAGACGCTGTTGTCCGGCATGGGCGAACTGCAACTGGAAGTCACGCTTGAAAAATTGCGCACGCGGTTCAGCGTGGAGGTGACGGTAGGCCGCCCGCAAGTGGCTTATCGCGAAACGCTGACCCGCGCCGCCGATGCGCGCTATCTGCATCGCAAGCAAAGCGGCGGGCCGGGCCAGTTCGCGGAAGTGCTGCTGCGTTTCGAGCCGCTGGCGCGCGGAGAAGGCCTGCAGTTCGAGAGCCGCATCACCGGCGGCGCGGTACCGCGCGAGTTTGTGCCGGCGGTGGAAGCCGGTATCCGCCGCGCCGCAGCGCAAGGCCTGCTCGCGGGCTACCCGGTGGTCGATTTCAAGGCCACCCTGCTGGACGGCAGCTACCACGAGCGCGATTCCTCGGCGCTGGCCTTCGAGACCGCGGCGGCGGCGGCCTTCCGCGAAGCCGCGCGCGATGCGCAGCCGATGGTGCTGGAGCCGGTGATGGCCGTGGAGGTGGTGACGCCCGCGGATCATGTGGGCGACGTGATCGGCGACATGCACCGGCGCCGGGGCCTGGTGCGGGGGCAGTCGCAGCGCGGCGGCGATGGCAGCGGCAACACGGTCGTGGTTGAAGCGCATGTGCCATTGGCCGGCATGTTCGGCTATATCGGCAGCTTGCGCGCGCTGACCTCGGGGCGCGCAAGCTTTGCGATGCAGTTCGATCACTATGCGGTGGCGCCAGCGAAGGCGGTGGCGGAGATCGCCGGCTGACGGCAGGCGTTGAACGGGCGGGCACCAGTCTGGTGTCCGCCTTTTTGTTCAGCGCCGGCTTCCCGGATCGGGGCTGCCAACCTCGGCGTTCCTCCCGTACTCCTTCAAGTAACTGAGCACGCCGCGCACCGCCGCCGACATCGGACGCGAGCGCCGCGTCAGCAACCCGAGATTGACCATCGACACCGGCAACTCCACGGGAAGCACGGAGACCATCGCATAACGCGCGTAATACTGCGCAACGTCGTTCGGCACCACGGAAATCATGTCGGAGGTTTCCATCATGGCGGTGGCGGCAAGAATGGACGCGGTCTCGACGATATCCAGGGCATCGATCATCCCCGCCTGCGTCAACGCACTCTCGACTCTCAGCCGCATCGGGCTGCCCACGGGGTGAAGAATCCAGGTCATCGGCACCAGGTCGCGCAGCGCCAGTGGATCGAGCCTGGTCAACGGATGGTCCGGCCGCGCGATCACCCGCATCTGCTCGCCCCTTTCGAACAATTCAATGTCCAGGTCCGGATGACTGAGCCGGTCGGGCAAGCGGCCCAGCACCACATCGAAGTCCCCGCGGATCAGCGACGGAAGCAGGGTGTCGCTGGTCCCCACCTCAATGGCAATCCGCACCTTCGGGTTAGCGGCCTTGAACGCCAGCAGCCCGCGCGTCAGGATCGTCGGCACCGGACCCATGACGGTGCCGATCCGCACCAGGCCCGAGGCGCCGCGGCCCAGTTCCGCGATTTCCGCTTCTGCATGGCCGAATTCGTGCGTGACCCCCTGGGCGAAACGGATCAGTACCTCGCCGTAGAGCGTCGGTTCCATGCCTCGCGGAAGGCGCTCGAACAACTGCACGCCGAGTCTTTCCTCAAGCTGCTGCAGCAACAGGCTGGCCGCCGGCTGGGTGGTGTGCATGGCCGCCGCGGCCCGGCGAAGGTTGCGGTGTTCCGCCAGCGCGTTGATCAAGGCGATCTGCCGGCTTGAGATCTTCAGCGGTGCAAACGCTTTCGCCGATTCCGGGGAGGGTTCGGTGGGCTCGGGTTTCACATCGGTTGGCTTCACATTGAATAGATACCAATTTTGATATCGATATATATGAAAGCACGATTATGCAGGTATCAATAGGGGCTGTACAGTCGACGCGTCCCAGATGGCCAGGATGTCCCTGACGGCCCCAACAACCAATCAGCCGAGCGTCAAATGCGTATTCGAATTACCCACCTCAGCGTCCACGACATTCGCTTCCCGACGTCCAGAACCCTTGACGGCTCCGATGCCATGAATGCGGCTCCGGACTATTCGGCAACCTATGTGGTGCTGCACACCGATGCCCCGCAAGGGACGGAAGGCCATGGGCTGACCTTCACCATCGGCCGTGGCAACGAGATCTGCGTGCTCGCCGTGCAATCCCTGGCCCCGCTGGTGGTTGGCCTGACCCTCGAGGAAATCACCTCGGACATGGGCGCCTTCTGGCGGCGGTTTGCCACCAGCGACAGCCAGCTGCGCTGGCTGGGGCCGGAAAAAGGCGTGATTCACCTTGCCACCGCGGCCATCGTCAACGCCGTCTGGGATCTGTGGGCAAAGTCAGCCGGCAAGCCGGTATGGAAGCTGCTGGCGGATATGACGCCTGAAGAACTGGTCCGCTGCCTGGATTTCAGCTACGTGACGGATGCGCTGACGCCGGAGGAAGCGATCGCGCTGCTCCGCCGCCAGGCCCCGGGCAAAGCACGGCGAGAGGCGCAGATGCTTGAGCAAGGCTACCCGGGCTACACCACCGCCGCGGGCTGGCTGGGCTACTCGGAGGAGAAGATGCGCCAGCTGGCGCGCGATGCCGTCGCGGCGGGATGGACGCACTTCAAGCAGAAGGTCGGCGCCGATCTGGAGGAGGATATGCGCCGCGCCACGATCCTGCGTGAGGAGATCGGCTGGGAGCGGACGCTGATGATGGACGCCAACCAGGTCTGGAGCGTGGATCAGTCGGTCGACGCCATGCGCCGCCTCGCGGCCTTCGATCCCTGGTGGATCGAAGAGCCGACCAGCCCGGACGATATTCTCGGGCACGCCGAAATCCGCAAGCGCATTGCACCCATCGGCGTGGCCACCGGCGAGCATTGCCACAATCGCGTGATATTCAAGCAGATGTTCCAGGCGCAGGCGCTGGATTTTTGCCAGCTTGACGCCGCGCGCCTCGGCGGCCTCAACGAGGTTCTGATCGTCGTGTTGCTGGCGGCGAAGTTCGGCATCCCGGTCTGCCCGCATGGCGGCGGCGTCGGTTTGTGCGAGTACGTGCAGAACATCTCGCTGTTCGACTACATCGCGGTATCCGGTTCGCTGCAAAACCGCGTGCTCGAATACGTCGACCATCTGCACGAGCATTTCGTCGAGCCGGTAGTGATTCGCAACGGCCGCTATATGCCGCCCCAGCGCCCGGGCTACAGCATCGAGATGCATGCCGGCACGCTGGAGCGCTACCGCTTTCCGGACGGACCGGTCTGGGCCGGCCTCGGCCCGGCCTGAGCCGCGGCGGCACTGGCGTGCCAGCACAAGCAGAACATCAATAAAACACCAATATCAGGAGACCCCATGCTAACTGCCGACGCTGTCGCGGCGCGCGTTGAGCCCTTGGCCGACGACGCACAGCGCCTGAACAAACTACTCATTCGCAAGCTGATGCCTTTGCTTGTGATTGTCTACGTGATCAGTTTCCTCGATCGCACCAATATCGCCCTGGCCAAGGCCAGCATGGGGATCGACGTGGGGTTGTCGGCGGCCTCCTATGGCCTGGGCGCCGGACTGTTCTTCCTGACCTACGCGCTGTTCGAAGTCCCGAGCAACCTGATCATGCACAAGGTGGGCGCCAGGTTCTGGATCACCCGCATCATGATCACCTGGGGCCTGCTTTCCGCAGGCATGGCATTCGTGCAGGGCGAGACCAGCTTCTACATCATGCGGCTGTTGCTCGGCGTTGCCGAGGCGGGCCTGTTCCCAGGCGTGATGCTCTACCTGACGTACTGGTTTGACCGCGAGCAGCGGGCCCGGGCTACCGGCTACTTCCTGCTGGGCGTCTGCGTCGCCAACATCCTGAGCGGCCCGCTGGGCGGCGCGCTGCTCCAGATGGACGGCCTGATGGGCCTGCATGGCTGGCAGTGGCTGTTCATCATCGAAGGGCTGCCGACCCTGGCGCTCGCCTATGTTGTCTGGAAGACCCTGCCGGATGGTCCGGGCAGCGCACCCTGGCTGACCGTGGAAGAACGCCAGCGGCTGCAGGCGCGGTTGGACGCGGAGCAGGGCTCTGGCGCATCCCAGCACCGCTTCACGGAGATGCTGCGCGATCCGCAGATCTGGCTGACCATTGCCGTGTACTTTTGCCACCAGATCACCATTTACACGGTCATCTTCTTCCTGCCGGGCATCATCGCGACCTACGCCAGCCTGTCACCGCTGGAGATCGGCGCGCTCAACTCCGTGCCCTGGGTGGCGGCTGCCCTCGGCGCCGCGATTCTGCCCCGCCTGGCGACAACGCCGCAGCGTTGCCGGCGGATGCTGTTCATCGGGCTCCTGACGATGTCCGCCGGCCTGGTGGTGGCCGCGATGTCCAATTCGTTTATCGGCCTGATCGGCTTCTCGCTGACGGCGTCCATGCTGTTTGTGGTGCAATCTGTTCTCTTTATCTTCCCTTCCAGCCGCCTGAGCGGCACGGCGCTGGCAGGGGGCCTGGCGTTCGTCACCACGTGCGGCCTGTTCGGCGGCTTCTTCGGCCCTTCGATGATGGGCCTGATCGAGCAAGCCACCGGCAGCACCCACAACGGACTGTTGCTGATCGCCGGCCTGCTTGTGCTTGCCGCGCTGATCAGTACCCGGCTGCGGCAGGGACACGAACAAGCCTGATCCGGTACGCATTGGAGACTACATCGCATATGGAGCCACTGACCTCTCTCGATTTGTCGGATGCACTGCCCGACGACGGCTGCGCCGGCATACTGGTGGGACGCGCCTGGGTGCCCGGGCGGATCTCCGGCCCATCGGTCGTCGCGATTCGCGACGACGGTGTCTACGATCTGTCGGAGCTGGCCTGCACCATCAGCGGGCTGCTCGAACTGGATGCGCCCGCCGAGCGGGTCCGGCGCGCGCCCGGCCGGCGGCTCGGCAGCCTTGCGGAGATCCTTCGCAATACCGGCCGCCCCGCGCGGGATGCGAGCCAGCCCCATCTGCTGGCGCCGTGCGACCTCCAGGTCATCAAGGCAGCGGGTGTCACGTTCGCGGCAAGCATGCTGGAGCGGGTCATCGAGGAGCAGGCGGGCGGGGATGCGTCGCGCGCCGATGCCGTGCGCCAGGAGGTGAAGGCCCTGATCGGCGACAACCTCGCGGCCGTACGCCCCGGCTCGGCGCAAGCCGATGCGCTGAAGCAACTGCTCATCAAGCAGGGGCTCTGGTCGCAGTATCTCGAGGTGGGCATCGGCCCCTATGCCGAGATCTTCACCAAGGCCCCCGTGCTGGCCGCGGTGGGCACCGGTGCCGATATCGGCATCCATCCGGAGTCCACCTGGAACAACCCCGAGCCCGAGGTCGTGCTCGCGGTCAACAGCGCCGGCACGGTGCAGGGTGCCGCGTTGGGGAACGACGTCAACCTGCGCGACTTCGAGGGCCGCAGCGCCTTGCTGCTGAGCAAGGCCAAGGACAACAACGCCTCTTGCGCCATCGGCCCCTTCCTGCGCCTGTTCGACGCTACCTTCTCGATGGACGATGTGCGTGCGGAAGAGATCCAGTTGCGCGTGGAGGGCGGTGACGGTTTCGTGCTCCGCGGCGCCAACTCGATGAGCAAGATCAGCCGGGACCCGCTCGACCTGGTGGCGCAGGCCGCCTCCCGCTGCCATCAGTATCCGGACGGCTTCATGCTGTACCTCGGCACCCTGTTCGCGCCGACCGAGGACCGCGATGCGCCCGGCTGCGGATTCACGCACAAGCTGGGCGACGTGGTCACCATTCGCAGCCCCAGGCTCGGCACGCTGCGCAACCGCGTCAACCTGGCGGACCGGGCAGAGCCCTGGACCTTCGGCATTCGCGCGCTGGTGAGCAATCTCGCCGCGCGAGGCTTGCTGTCGAATCCGCTGTAAGCGACATCCTTCGTATCACCGTCTCAAGAGCAAGAGGAACCACCATGCAGTCACCCGCCGCGAGGGAATGGCTTTCACCCACCATCAAACTGAGTCCGGCGGACGACGTGGTGATCGCACGCCAGCAGCTGATTCCCGGGACGCTCCTGAGAGACGAGGGCGTGACCGTCGCCGGCATGATCCCGCCAGGGCACAAGATCGCGCTGCGCCGCATCGAGAGCGGCCAGCCGGTGCGCCGCTATGGCCAGATCATCGGCATCGCGTCGCAGCGGATCGAGCCGGGACAACATGTGCACACGCACAACCTGGGCATGGTCGAGTTTGCCCGCGACTATCGCTTTGGCGACGCCGCCCCCGTGCCGGCCGCGAGCGCGGGCCCGGCCACCTTCCTCGGCATCCGAAGGGCCGACGGGCGCATTGCCACGCGCAACTACATCGGCATCCTGACTTCGGTCAATTGCTCGGCGACCGTGGCACGGGCCATCGCCGACCACTTCCGCCGGGATATCCACCCCGAAGCCCTGTCGGACTACCCGATGGTGGACGGCGTGGTGGCGCTCACGCATGGCGGCGGCTGCGCCATCGATTCGCAGGGCGAGGGCCTGGCGATCCTGCGGCGCACCTTGGCCGGCTACGCCAGGCACGTGAATTTCGCGGCGGTGCTGTTTGTCGGGCTCGGCTGCGAGACCAACCAGATCGGCGACCTGCTCGCCGCCGAAGGACTGGCCGGCAAGCCCGGCCTGCGCACGGCGGTGATCCAGGAAGCGGGCGGAACGGCACGCACCGTCGCGCTCGGCGTCGAACAGGTCAGGGCCATGCTGGCCGAGGCCAATCGCGTGGCGCGGGAGCCCGTCAGCGCCGCGCACCTGGTGGTCGGCTTGCAATGCGGCGGCTCCGACGGCTACTCCGGCATCACCGCCAACCCCGCGCTTGGCAATGCCGTGGACCGCCTCGTCGGCCAGGGCGGCACGGCCATCCTGTCGGAAACCCCGGAGATCTACGGCGCCGAGCACCTGCTCACCCAGCGGGCCGTGTCGCGCGCGGTGGGCGAGAAGCTGCTCGCGCGCATCCGCTGGTGGGAAGCCTATTGCGCCAGGCTCGATGCGAACCTCAACAACAATCCCTCGGCCGGCAACAAGGCAGGCGGGCTGACGACCATCCTGGAGAAGTCACTCGGTGCGGTCGCCAAGGGCGGCAATAGCCCGCTCATGGATGTGCTGGAGTACGCGCAGACCGTCCGGAGCAAGGGGCTTGTCTTCATGGATACGCCGGGCTACGACCCGGTATCGGCAACCGGCCAGGTTGCCGGCGGCGCGAACCTGATCTGCTTCACCACGGGGCGGGGCTCGGCCTATGGGTGCGCGCCCACGCCATCGCTGAAGCTCGCCACCAACAGCGCCGTCTGGCGCAAGCAGCAGGACGATCTCGACCTGAACTGCGGGACGATCGCGGATGGCGAGGAGACCGTTGACGAGGTCGGCGAACGCATTCTCGCCTTGATACTGCGGGTGGCTTCCGGCGAGCGCACCAGGAGCGAGATCCATGGCTACGGGCAGAATGAGTTCGTGCCCTGGCAGATCGGGGCGGTGACCTGAAGCCCGGCTGGTTCCAGTGTCTCCCGCGCCCGCTGCCCGGATCCGCCGGGCTACCTGCCGCGCCTGCCCCGGACGGCGCGCGCCGCCATCGCCTCATGCACCGCCTCGCGCACGCACCCGGCCAGCAGTTCCGACGCCGGCGTGCGTGACATGCGAGCCGAGCGGGCAATCACCAGGGGCTGCCGGATGGTCTCCTCGCGGATCGGCCTTTCCACCACGCCGGCTGTCTGCGCGGCCGACGGCGCCTGGGTGATCAGCAGGCACACGCCAAGCCCGTTCGCAACCATGCTCCGCGCGAGTTCCAGCGAGGTGGCGCGATAGCGCACTTCCGGCTGCAAGCCATACTGCCAGAACGGCGCCATCAGGAAATCGCGGCTGTGCGGCAGGTCGATCAGGATCAGCGGTTCGCCGGCCAGCTCCCGCAGCGAGATCGCCCCTCTTCCCCTGGCCAGTTTCGAGCCGGCCGGGACCAGTCCGTAGGGATGCAGTTCGGCGATGCGTTCGCGCTCGATCTCGCTGGGCAGCCCCACGTCGTAGGTCAGCGCGAATTCGATATGGCCGCCGTGCAGCCAGTCTTCGATCTGCGCCAGGTCGCCCTCGACGAAACGCACCGAGAGCCTGGGAAAGCGCTCGCGCGCGATCCGCAGCAGCACCGGCAGGTACACCGGCGCCAGCGTGCTGAACACGCCGATGTGCACTTCACCCGAGGCGGCATCGCCGCTCTGGTCCGCCTCGAACGCAGCCGCCGCGGCGAGGATCTGTCGCGCCTCGGCCAGCTTGCGCACGCCGAAGCGGGTCAGCGTCATCCTCGACCCCGCGTCACGCGCAAACAGCGCTTCTCCGAACAGCGCCTCCAGTTCGCGGATGGCAACGGAGATCGACGGCTGCGACACGTTCAGCGAGCGTGCCGCCGCCGTGGTGCTCCCGGCTTCCGCCGCCTCCGCGAAGTAGCGCAACAGGCGCAAGGAGAGTCTCATCAGGAAATCGTATAGGTACTAGTTGATATCAATATTTTACTTGATAGCTCCGGCTGCCCAGAATCCTGTCATCGGCGCGCAAGCCACGCCGCATCGCCCCCTCTGGCGGCGATCGCGCTGGCGAAGCCGCCCTGGCTATCTGGAGGAGTGTGAAGTGAACCATCCTGACCTGCCGCTTGCCGGCATCCGCGTGATCGACTTTTCGCGCGTGCTTGCCGGGCCTTACTGTACGGCCCTGCTCGGCGATCTCGGTGCCGAGGTGATCAAGATCGAGCCGCCGGGCGGCGACGACTACCGCGCGGTCGGCCCTTTCGTCGACGGCGAGAGCGGGCTGTTCGCCGCCATGAACCGCAACAAGCAGAGCATCGTCATCGACCTGAAGGCTGAGTCGGGCCTGGAGCTCGCGCGCTCGCTCTGCGCGCGGGCCGACGTGGTGGTGGAGAATTTCCGCCCCGGGGTAGCCGACAAGCTGGGCATCGGCTATCAATCCCTTCGCGCGCAGAATCCTTCGCTTGTCTACGCCAGCGTATCGGGTTTCGGGCAGACCGGACCCGAATCGCACCGGCCTGCTTACGACATCATCCTGCAGGCGATGTGCGGCCTGATGGACGCCACCGGCTCGCCGGACGGCACGCCGACGCTGCTTGGCGAAGCCGTATCGGATGTGGTGAGCGGCCTCTTCGCGTCGTGGGGCGTGCTGGCGGCACTGCTCTCGCGGGAGAAGACCGGCAAGGGCACGCACGTGGATGTGTCGATGTTCGATGCCACCCTGAGCCTGAGCGCCACGCTGGTCGCCCGCTACGCCGCGACCGGCCTGGCCCCGCGCCGCGTGGGCAACCGCCACCCTTCTTCCGCGCCGTTCGGCGCGTATCGCGCCGCAGACGGTTTCTACGTGGTGGCGGTGCTGAACAACAAGCTGTTCCAGACGCTTGCCGGCACGATCGGCCAGCCGGAGCTGGCGGCCGATCCGCGTTTCGCCGACGACCACTCGCGCTGCAACGCGGAGGGCGCCCTGCGGGCATGCATCGAGGGATGGTCCGCCATGCGCACGGTGGAGGAAGTGAACCAGTTGCTCAGCGCCGCGGGCATTCCGGTCGCCCCCATCCGCAATGTGAAGCAGGCAATGGAGAGCGACCACGCCGCTTATCGCGGCTTGCTCACCGAGGTTGCCGACGCGCGCGGCGGCAAGGTCCGCCTGCCGTCGCAGCCCGTGAAATTCTCCGGCTACGGCGCCAATCGCGTGACCGGCGCGCCCGCGCTGGGGGAGCACACGGACGTCATCCTGGAAACGCTCGGCATCGCTGGCGACGCTTTGCCGGCAGTGCGTGCCAGCGGCGCGCTGGGACCGCAGCCGCTCCGTCCCGCCCCGCACCATCGCCCGGCGGCTGGCGCCACACCGGAAGATACCAACATGGAGAATCAACATGCATAAACGATTGGGCGTGCAGCCGGGCGACCTCGAGATCGCCGACGCCATCGGGCGGTTCGCCCAGAGCGAACTCGCGCCGAAGGCCGCCGAGGTCGACCGCGATGAAATCCCGGCCACGCGCTATGTGCCGCTGCTCGCCGAACTCGGCGTGATGGGCATGAACCTGCCGGAGCGCTGGGGCGGCACCGACACATCGCCCGTCGCGCTGATCCTGTCTCTGGTCGAGATCGCCAAGGCCTGCGCTTCCACCTCGTCGATGATCGGGGCCCACTATCTCGCGACCGACTCCATCCTGATCGGCGGCGACGACAGCCTGCGCGAGCGCTACCTGCCGGACGCGGCGGCCGGCATCAAGCTCGGCGCATTTGCGCTGACCGAGCCGCGCGCCGGCTCGAATCCCGCGGACATGGCGACACGCGCCATCCCGGAGGGCGAAGGCTACCGCCTGCGCGGGGTGAAGCACTTCATCTCCAACGCCAACGCGGCGGACTTCATCGTGGTCTACGCGAAGACCGATCCCGAGGCCGGGACCCGCGGCATCAGCGCCTTCGTCGTCGACCGGAAGACGCCGGGCGTGGAAGTCGCCCCGGCGGAGAAGCTGATGGGCATCCGCGGCGCCCCCGCGCACGAAGTGGCGCTCGATTGCTTCGTCCCCGCCGCGAACCGGCTCGGCGCCGAGGGCAGCGGCTTCCGCACCGCCATGAAGGTGCTGGACAACAGCCGCCTGGATGTGGCCGCAACCAGCCTTGGCATTGCAGAAGCCGCGCTCGAAGCCGCGATCGAATGGGCGAAACAGCGCCACGTGGGCGGCGAGCCGCTTTCGCACAAGCAGGGCCTGCAATGGATGTTCGCGGACATGAAGACACGGGTGGAAGCCGCCTGGCTGCTGACCCTGCAGGCCGCGGTCAGGCGCGGGGCCGGCGAGCCCTTTACCGACCACGCCTCGATGGCCAAGCTCTATGCGTCGGAAACGGTGGCCTTCGTGACGGATGCCGCGTTGCAGATCCATGGCGGCTACGGATTCACGCGCGAGATGCCGCTGGAGCGCCTGGTGCGCGACGCGCGCATCCTGCGGATCTACGAGGGTTCCTCGGAAATCCAGCGCACCGTGATTGCGCGGTCCGCGCTGCGCTGAGCGATCGCCGGCGGGCAGCGCACGATCTCGAGCGGTGGCGGTTTGCCTTTATCCATCCTGATGGTCGGGCTGTCGACGGTGCTGGCGCTCTCCGATGGCGCCGGTTCAGACGTCGACGATCACCAGCGTCCCATGGCTGCCGGGCAGCACGGCATGCGCGATGCCAGCCAGGGCGAGATACATCTCTCCGGGCCGGACCACGACGGTTTCGCCCTCCGTCTGCAAAATGAGCTGTCCGCTCACGACAAACAGGCCTTCGTTGTAGTCGTGCGTCTCGGCTTCATACGCCTGCTCATCCATCCTGAGGATTTTGATGCGGGCGGTCCCGACCTGCCCCACGACGGAGGACTTCCAGGCGGCTGGCAGACCGGAGGCAAGGGCGTCAAACCGAATCAGCGGCACAAGCGTGTCTCCAGGTGCGGGGGGTTAGCCGCGCTTGGGAATATCCAGCCCCCTGACCACGGCCGGACGCGCAAGGAAGGCATCGAGCGCGCGCGTGACGTGGGGAAAATCCTTGATGCCGACCAGTTCGCCGGCTTCGTAGAAGCCGATCAGGTTGCGCACCCAGGGGAAGGTGGCGATATCGGCGATGGTATAGGTATCGCCCATGATCCAGGTCCGGTCCGCGAGGCGGCCATCCAGCACGGCAAGCAGGCGCTTCGCCTCCGCGACATAGCGGTCGCGCGGGCGCTTGTCCTCGTACTCCTTGCCCGCGAACTTGTTGAAGAACCCAACCTGCCCGAACATCGGGCCGATGCCGCCCATCTGGAACATGAGCCACTGGATGGTCTCGTAGCGGCCGGCGGCGTCCTGCGGGATGAACTGGCCGCTCTTGTCGGCCAGGTAGATCAGGATGGCGCCGGACTCGAACAGGGCAAGGGGCTTGTCGCCAGGGCCGTTGGGATCCAGGATGGCGGGAATCTTGTTGTTCGGGCTGATCGACAGGAATTCCGGCGTGTACTGGTCATTGGCGTCGAAGCGCACCAGGTGCGGCTCGTAGGGCAGCCCGGTCTCCTCCAGCATGATCGAGATCTTGACGCCGTTCGGCGTGGGCAGCGAATAGAGCTGGATCCGCTCGGGACGCAGGGCCGGCCATTTGTTGGTGACGAGGAATGCGGAAAGATTGGTCATGGAAATCCGTTCTGGCCGGGTTGGGCCGGGTGGGCTGGTTTGGCTGATGCGGTGAGGAGGATCGATTGGCTCAAGCCGTGACGGCTCGATGCCGATGGTCATCATCGCGGGGTAGGGCGGGAGATCGCCGGCGCGACGCCTGTCCGGGCAGGCGCAGGGTCACTTCGGCTTGTCGCCGTTGTCCGGCGAGGTGATGCCGGCGGCCACGAGGCAATCGCGCAGGTGCTTGATTTCCTGCTTGGCGCACACATTGCCGTGATGCGGGTGGTGCAGGTAAAACTCATACTCGTTGAGCACAACCCGGAAGCGCGCGCCCTGGATCGGCTCCACGCTCGCCCCCAGTTGCTGCAGCAGGGACTCGACTTCGCGCCAATGAATATTGTTGCTCAGCGGGTGGCTGAAGATGGACTGCAGGAGGCTGCGTGATTTGTGGCTCATGGCGCGGGTCAGGCATCGTCGGCGGCAATAGCCGTAGCATACAAGAGAGGGTGCGTTGCTGCTTGCATGTGCGTTGCGCAAGGTTTGCGCGCGGCGCCATTCAATCCTTGCCCATCGCCAGGTAGGCGCGCGGCGTGGTGCCCGTGTAGCGCCGGAACAAGGCGATGAAGCTGCTGACGCTCGTGTAGCCCAGCCCGAGCGCCACGGCGGTGACGCTTTCACCGGCAACCAGCCGCTGCATGGCCGCGAGCATGCGCAATTGCTGGCGCCATTGCGCCAGGCTCCAGCCGGTGTCGGCCTGGAAGTGGCGCGTCAGCGTGCGCCGGGCCATGCCGATGCGCGCCGCCCAGCCATCCAGCCCGGTGTTGTCGTCGGGGTTTGCCAGCAAGGCGGTGGCCATGCGCAGCAGGCGCGGCTCCTGCGGCATGGGCAGGAACAGGGTTTGCGCCGGCTGGCGGGTGAAGTCATCGGCAAACACCGCGAGGTAATGCTCGCGCACCGGCCCGGCTGGCGGGCCGGCCTGCACCAGCGTGTCGAGCAAGGCCGCCAGAAGCGGCGACAACCGCACCACCTTGAGCGCCGCAGGCATCGCGGCACGGCTCCAGGCCTCGTCGAAGTACAGGCTCATGCCGGTCATTGCCCCCTGAATGCTCGCGCCGTGCGATTCGTACGGCGGCACCCAGCCGATACAGCCGGTTGGCATCAGCCAGCGGCCGCCGCC
Source organism: Cupriavidus sp. 01L45 (assembly GCF_056399885.1). Classification (NCBI taxonomy): domain Bacteria; kingdom Pseudomonadati; phylum Pseudomonadota; class Betaproteobacteria; order Burkholderiales; family Burkholderiaceae; genus Cupriavidus; species Cupriavidus sp. 01L45. The sequence continues at coordinate 223,151 of NZ_JBFTSG010000003.1, forward strand.
GGCTTCGATCACGACCACGCCGGATTTCACCGTAAACAACTGCCCCTGCGCATGCTGATGCGGCACTTGCTCGCGCGAGGCGCCGTGCGCGAGCGGGCGGATTTCTCGTAGCGGCATCGGTTTGGCCCGTTTCGAACATAAGTTGGCATTCTATCGTTAGTTGGCAGTGCGGCAAGTGCCTAGACTGGCTGCACCAACCACCCCAGGAGCGATCCATCGTGAATGCCAACGTAAAAACGCCAACCCTCTCCGAACGCCTTGGCCAGCCGGTGCCCGACGTGCTCGACATGCTGACCGCCCTGCTCGCGGGGCAGGGCCGGTGGCTGCGTACCGGGCAACCGCTGAGCGCGCCGGCTGATTTCGACGCGTTGCGCGTGGCGTTCGATCACCACAGCGGCACCGTGGGTTCGGTGCTGAAAAAGACTCTCCTGGAGCGCTGGCCAGAGATCCCGTTTTCCGACAAGGAGCTGGAGAGCGGCGAGCAACAGGCGCCGGAATTTGCCGACGCCTACTGGGTTTGCGATCCCATCGACGGGGCCTTGCACTACCTGAGCGGCATGCCGGGCTGGACCATCGCACTGTGCCTGGTGGTGCGGGGCGATCCGGTCCTCTCGCTGGTGCACGATCCGGCCACTGGCCGCACTTATCGCGCGGTGGCAGGGCAGGGCGCCGATTGCGATGGCCAGCCGTTGCGGGCCAATGCGCGCTCGGCGCTGACGACGGCGCTGATTGCCACGGCGCATCCGAACTGGCCGGGGCAGGTGCGCAGCGATACCGCGGATTTCCTTGACCGTTTTGGCCGGATGTTGCCGCAGGTGTTCGGCCAGCGTGTGTACGGGCCTACGTCCTTGTTGCTGGCACTGGTGGCGCGCGGCGCGCTCGATGGCTACTGGGAGTGCGGGCAGGACTATTACGACTGGTTGCCCGGTGTCCTGCTGGTGAAGGAGGCGGGCGGCTCGGTGACGGCGCTCGATGGCAATCCACTGACCTGGGGTTGCCAGGGGATTGTGGCGGCCGGGGCGGCCATGCATGGCGTGCTGAACGCGGTGCTGTCGGGAGAGGGCGCATGAGGCCGGATGCGTTGCTGCCCGATGGGGTGGATGTGGTGGAGGTGAATGGCGTGACTGTGCGCAAAGGTAGCGTGGGGGCGTTTTTGATTAGCTGGCGGGTGATGAATGATCCGGGGGAGGATGCGGGTCGGCTGGCGGCGGCGCGGGAGGATTTGGTGGGGTTGTTGCCGGGGTTGAGGGCGATGGGGGTGTTTGATGCTTTTGCTGCGCGGGATCCTGGGTTGGCGGCGTTGATTGATGGGGTTGGTTAACGGTTGGCTAACTGTGGCTGCTTAACTTCAATTGCTTAACTTCAACTTCAAAGGCTTAAAGTCAAAGGCGGTTTCACCCCCCTGCGGGGGGCGACCTACTTTCTTGTCTTGCCAAGAAAGTAGGCAAAGAAGGCGCGCCGGATGGGTCGACCCCCTCCTCGTCGGCAGGCAAAAAGAGCGGCCGGGGGCCAAACTCACATCGCCTTAAGGTGTATTAGCTGGGACTCGATCTGACAGATAGTCGGGCTGTTGAATCGAGAAGCGCGACTCAATGCGGGATCAGTTTCTCCTTGGCGAGTTCCAGCGAGTCGAGGAAGGTGCGCATGGGCGTTTTGCCGTAACACCATCGCCCCTGATGTTCTCGCTGGTTGTTGTACTGGTCAAGCCAGGCATCGAGATCGAGCTGCAATGTGCCGATCGAGTCGTAGACCTTCTTGCGAAAGGCGATGCGATAGAACTCGTTGAGCATGGTTTTGTGCAGCCGTTCGACGATGCCGTTGGTCTGGGGCGACCTGGCCCGCGTCCGGGTATGGTCGATGTTTTCCACGGCCAGATAGAGCTCGTATTCGTGATGCTCAGGGTTGCCGCAGTACTCGGTGCCGCGGTCGGTCAGCACGCGCGACAGCGGGATGCCATAGCTGTCAAAGAACGGCACAACGCGGTCGTTGAGCAGGTCGGCGGCTGGCAACGGGGTCTTGCGATCGTAGAGCTTGGCAAAGGCCACCTTAGAGTAGGTGTCGACGAAGGTCTGCTGGTAGACGCGGCCCACGCCCTTGAGGGTGCCGACATAGAAGGTGTCCTGGGCGCCGCAATAGCCGGGGCACTCGGATTCGAATTCCCCGTGGGTTTCCTTTTCCAGCTTGGCGCGCTCCAGCGCGGCCAGTTGCGACTCGGTCAGGACCAGCCCTTCCTGCGCGGATTTGGCTTCCAGCGCCTTCAGGCGCTTGTTCATGGTCTCCAGGTCGTGACGCAGCCAGATGCTGCGCACGCCCTGCGGCGACACGTGCAGGGCATGGCGTTTGAGGACCTCGTTGGCAATGCGGATCTGGCCATAGGCGGGCAATTCGAGCGCCAGGGCTACCACGGCGGTTTCGACCTCGGGATCGACGCGATTCTTGAGCAGTGGCCGGCGTCGCGAAATCTCCTGCAACGCGGCTTCGCCGCCTCGCTCGTACAACTCCTTGAAGCGGTAGAAGCTATCGCGCGAATAGCCCATGACGCGGCAGGCCTGGCTCACGTTGCCCAGTTGCCGGGCCAGTTCCAGTATGCCGACCTTGGCACGGATGACTTTCTGTTCCTGAGTCATGGCGGACTCCTTGTGGATTCCGCCGCACACTGGCACTCTGGGCTACGCCCTTCGCACCGATGTGCGGCGGCATGGATAACCAACCACTGTCAGATTTAGTCTAGGCTATTACACCTTAAGGCGATGCTCAGACATGGCCCCCTCTTTTCCGCTCTTTTTGCCTGCCGACGAGGCGCCCCATACGGCCTGGTACACCTTGACGGCTCGCTTCGCATCGCGCTGGGGTGTGGACCGCCCTTGGGGGCGCTCCACACGGCTGCACCGAATCGTTGTCTGGTTGCTGCGCTCTTGTTTTGGTCCTCGGATATTGAAGGTTGGGGAACTCGCGCGAGTGAGATCTGGGCCATCTGGCTGTCTTATTGCTTACGCAGAAACGGGTACGCTTTGGTCGTCCGGGCTGCGTTTATCCCGGATTCGCGCGTGTATCGGTGCGTGTGTCAGCCGGTGAAATCGCCGTGCCGCCCGGCGCCGCCGACAAAGCGGGCGGCGCCCTGGATGCCTTCCTGGAAGACGATCGGCGCGCCACTGGCGCCTTCGGCTCGCAGGGCGTCGGCCAGCGGCAGGTCCCATTGCCCATAGGCGGAGGCGCGGTCCGTCAGCATGCAGCTTTGGGGAAAGGCGGCCAGTTCGTGCGCCAGCGCTTCGGCGGCGGCGCGGGCCTGGCCCGGCTCTACGAGGCGGTTGGCCAGTCCCATGGCCAGCGCTTCCTCGGCGGGCACGGCGCGGCCGGTGAGGATCAAGTCGAGCGCGCGGCCCATGCCGACGATGCGCGGCAGCCGTACCGTGCCGCCGTCGATCAGCGGCACGCCCCAGCGCCGGCAGAACACGCCGAAGACAGCGCCGCGCTCGGCCACGCGCAAGTCCGCCAGCAGCGCCAGTTCCAGCCCGCCCGCCACCGCATAGCCGCTGACCGCCGCGATCAGCGGCTTGGACAGGGCCAGCCGGCTCGGGCCCATCGGGCCCGCGCCGCCGCCTTGCGGATCGAGTTCGTGGCGCCGTGCGGGGTCGCCCACCGCCGACAGGTCGGCACCGCCGCAGAAATGGCCGCCCGCGCCCCACAGCACCGCCACGCGCAGGGCCGGGTCGGACTCGAAGTGCGCGAAGGACTCGCGCAGCGCCAGCGCCATGGGACCGTCCACGGCGTTGCGCTTGTCGGCGCGATCCAGAATGATGGTGAAGACCGGGCCGTCGCTTTCGGTCCTGACATACGGGTTGGGCTTAATATCCATGCTCGCGTCCTCGGTGCCTGGGATTGTTAACGTGCTTATCAAGTGGCGATGGGGTGTTGGTTAGGTGTTTTTCCAAATACCAAAATATTTCATAGAATGATATATATGTGGAATTAGAAGAAATATTTGTGGTTTACCCTTCACCGTTCACGCTGCCGACACTGCACTTCTTGCCGCCCTTATTGCCCCCGCTGCCGCTCATGCATGAAATAGAGATCCGCGAGCCCTCCGCCACCGACCTGGTGCTGGACCTGCTCTTCGGCCACCCGGAACGAACCCTGCCGGTGCAGGCGCTGGCGCGCGGCGCCGAGGTGATGGGCATCGGCACGCCCAGCGTGCGCGTGGCGCTGACGCGGCTGCAGCGCCAGGGCCGCATCGTCAAGACGGAGCGCGGCTGCTACGCGGTGCTGCCGGAGGGCAATCCGGTCTATGACGAGGTCGAGCACTGGTTTGAAAAGGAAAGCCGGCTGGAACACTGGGCGGGCGACTGGCTGGTGGTGCAGGACGCCGCAGTCGCGCGCAGCGAGAAGACCGCGTGGCGGCATCATGCGCGCGCGCTGGCGCTGTGCGGCTTCCGCACACTGGCGGCCGGCATCAATGTGCGCCCCGACAATCTCGCCGGCGGCGCCGTGGCGACGCGCTCGGCGCTGACCCGGCTGGGCATGGCCGGTGCCAGCCTGCTCTTCGTCGGCCGCGAGTTCGACGCCGATGCCGAAGCGCGCATGGAACAACTGTGGGACGTGCCGGCGCTGCAATCGGCCTACCGCCGCGCGCTGGCGCAGCTGGAGCGCAGCCAGTCCAAGCTGGCGCGCATGGCGCCCGACGCCGCCGCGCGCGAGACCATGCTGGTGGGCCGCGCCATCATCCGCGCCATCGTGCGCGATCCGCTGCTGCCCGAGGCCATCATGGACCCGGCGCCCCGCCGCGCCCTGATCGAGGCCACCCGCGCCTACCAGTTACAGGCGCGCGGCCTGTGGGTGACGCTGCTGGACGGCTGATCGCGGCCCGGTGCCCGCCGGGAGGCGTATGCGCACCATGCCTCGCCAAGCGGCGGCGACTCACGTAAACTGGCCGGAACTTATGCGGCGCATCGTGTCACTCAGTCAAGTGACGCGCACTGGCGTTGCCGGGACCTCACGGGCCCCGCCAGGTGCTTGCGCCGCATCTACGCTGGCCAAGACAAGGAGTACAGGGTGAGCATGCCCGATTTCGACATGGTGCTGTTCGGCGGCACCGGAGACCTGGCGCGGCGCAAGCTGCTGCCGGCGCTGTTCGATGCGCACCGGGCGGGTCTGCTGCACCCGAACGCGCGCATCCTTGCCACCGGCAGCCATCCCCTGACCACCGAGGACTATGTCGGCTCGCTGGAGCAAAGCGTGCGGCCCGGCCTTGAGCATGCGCCCCCGGAAACCTGGGCCAGTTTCCTGGCCCGCATCAGCTACGTGCAGGCGGATGCCCGCGAGCCGGCGCACTTCGATGCGCTGGCGCAGAAGGTCCTCCAGCGCGCGCCCGAAGTGGTGGTGTGCTATCTCGCCACGGGCCCGCACATCTTTGTGCCCATCTGCGAGCAACTGGCGCGTACGGGGCTCAATCATTCCAATGTCCGCATCGTGCTGGAGAAGCCGCTCGGGCACGACCTGCATTCTTCCGATGCGATCAACTCGGCGGTGGCGCGGTTCTTCGCCGAAGACCAGATCTATCGCATCGACCACTATCTCGGCAAGGAGTCGGTGCAGAACCTGATGGCGATCCGCTTCGGCAATGCGCTGTTCGAGCCCCTATGGCGCCGCGAATGGGTGCAGGACGTGCAGATCACCATCGCCGAGGAGCTTGGCGTGGAAACGCGCGGTGACTTCTACGACAGTACCGGCGCGCTGCGCGACATGGTGCAGAACCACCTGCTGCAATTGCTGTGCATGGTGGCGATGGAGCCGCCCACCAGCCTGTCCGAAGATGCTATCCGCGACGAGAAGATCAAGATACTCAAGGCACTCAAGCCCATCACGCCGCAGGACGTGGCCGAGAAGACCGTGCGCGGGCAGTATCGCGCCGGCGCGGTGGGCGGCAAGCCGGTGGTGGGCTACCTGGACGAGAAGGGCATCGCGCCCGACAGCCATACCGAGACCTTCGTCGCCATCAAGGCCGAGATCGCCAACTGGCGCTGGTCCGGCGTGCCGTTCTACCTGCGTACCGGCAAGCGCATGCAGTCGCGCGTGGCGGAGATCGTGATCCACTTCCGCGATGTGCCGCATGCGATCTTCCCGCGTCCGCTGACCCTGTCGCCGCAGAACCGGCTGGTGATCCGGCTGCAGCCCGAGGAGAGCATTCGCCTGTATTTCCTGGTCAAGCAGCCCGGCGATACCGTGGCGCTCACCGGGACCTCGCTTGACCTGGACTTCGCCAACTCCTTCAAGGTGCGGCGCGCCGGCGCCTACGAGCGCCTGCTGCTCGATGTCATCCGCGGGCGGCTGGGTTTGTTCGTGCGGCGCGACGAGCAGGCGCAGGCCTGGCGCTGGGTCGAACCCATCCTCGATACCTGGGCGGACAGCACCGTGCCGCCCAAGCCGTATACCGCCGGCACCTGGGGGCCGGCCGCTTCGTCCGCGCTGATGTCGCGCGACGGCTCGCTCTGGCACGAAGAGGTCTAGCCGCGGCTTTGTTTGCAGGTTCTTGCAAGCCTTGCCAACCATCACTCGAACAGGAGAAACCATGCGACGCTACGAACATACTTCCGAGGCGGACCTGGCCGAAGCGATGGCGATCTCGGTGGCCCACGCGCTGGAGACTGCCATCGGCGTAAACGGCTGGGCGGTGCTGGCGGTATCGGGCGGCCGCTCGCCGGTGCCGCTGTTCGAGCGCCTGCGCCACCGCACGATCCGCTGGGACGCTGTCACTGTCACGCTGGTCGACGAGCGCGTGGTGCCGCCGGACCATGACGACAGCAATGGCGCGCTGGTGCGCCGCCACCTGCTGCGCGAGGCCGCGGGCAAGGCGGCCTTCGTGCCGCTGGTGGCCGATGCCGCCGAGGTGGCCGATCCGGCGAGCGCGGTGGCGCGCCTGAATGCGGCCTGGCGGCAGCCCGACGTGGTGGTGCTGGGCATGGGCGAGGACGGCCACACCGCCTCGCTGTTTCCCGAGGCGCCCGAACTGCAGCAGGCGCTGGCCGACACGCAGCCGGGCTACCTGGTGACGCATCCGCGCGAGGCGCCGCACGCGCGCATCACGCTGAACCTGGCGGCGTTGCTGGCGGCCGACCGCGTTTTCCTGTCGTTCGCGGGGCCGGCCAAGGCAGCCGTGTTCGCCAGCGCCTGCAAGGGGCCCACGCCGGCGCTGCCCGTCAGCCTGGTGCTGAGCCGGCATCGCCACGGCACCGATGTCTTCTCGGCCTGACGCCATGCAAGGCTATCCGCGCTTGCTGGGCGATGTCGGCGGCACCAATGTGCGCTTCGCGCTGGAGACCGCGCCGCAGCGCATCGGCCCCGTGACCGCGCTCAAGGTGGCGGATTTCCCCTCGCTTGAGGCTGCCATGCTGCACTACCTCGGCGGGCTGCCGCCCGGCAGCGCCAGGCCGCGCTACGCGGCGGTCGGCCTTGCCAATCCCGTGACCGGCGATCGCGTCAAGCTGACCAATCACGCCTGGGCGTTTTCCATTTCTGAGATGCAGCGCTCGCTCGGCTTCGACCTGCTGCTCGCGATCAACGACTTCACCGCGCTGGCGCTGGGTCTGCAACACCTCGGCGAGCAGGACCTGACGCTATTGCGCCCGGGCACCGCCGTGGCCGGCGCGCCGCGCGCGCTGGTCGGGCCCGGCACCGGCCTGGGTGTGTCCGGACTGGTGCCGGCGCGCTCGGGCCCGGCCGTGGCGCTGGCCGGCGAGGGCGGGCATATCGAGCTGATGCCGGAGACCGAAGACGAATGGACCGCCTGGCGCGCGGCCCACCAGGCCTTCGGGCGCGTCTCCGCGGAACGTCTTTTGTCGGGCATGGGACTGTCGCTGACACACGCCGCGCTGCACGCAGAAACGGGTACGCCCCTGGCGCGGCAGCTCGCACCGGCGCAGGTAACGGAAGGCGCGCTCCACCGGCACGACCCGGTCTGCGAGCGCGCGCTCGCCGTGTTCTGCGGCCTGCTGGGGTCCGTGACGGCCGATATTGCGCTGGTGCTCGGCGCGCGCGGCGGCGTCTACCTGGGCGGCGGCATCCTGCCGCGCTTCGTGCCCGCGCTGCGGGCGTCTGCCTTCAACGCGCGGTTTGCCGCGAAGGGCCGCATGCGCGCCTACCTGGAAAACCTGCCGGTTTACGTGATCACCGCCGGCTTCCCGGCCCTGCCAGGACTGGCGCAGGCGCTGGCCGAGGCGATGGCTCACGGACTCCCCGACGCACAATCCAATCCAACCAGGCCAGCCTGAACCGGAAGAACTGACAATGCGAGTGCTGCTGGTGGAAGACGACGCCATGATCGGCGATAGCGTGAAGCTGGCGCTGCGCCAGGAAGGCTTCGCGGTGGACTGGGTACAGGATGGCGAGGCTGGCCTTGCCGCCGCCACCCAGTCGGGCGGACCGGACGGCGAAGCCTGCTACGCGCTGATCCTGCTCGATCTCGGCCTGCCCCGCCGCTCCGGCCTGGAGGTGCTGGCCGCGCTGCGCGCGCGTGGCGTGAACACGCCGGTGCTGATCCTGACCGCGCGCGACGCGGTGGCCGATCGCGTCGCGGGCCTCAATGCCGGCGCCGACGATTACCTCGTCAAGCCCTTCGACCTGCAGGAACTGGCCGCGCGCATGCATGCGCTGATGCGCCGCGCCGAAGGCCGCGCGGAGCCGCTGCTGCGCTATGGCGGCATCGTGATCAACCCCGTCACCCGCGAAGTCACGCTCGACGGCGAGCCGGTGCGCTTGTCGGCGCGCGAGTTCGGCTTGCTGTCCGCGCTGCTGGCGCGGCCCGGCAAGGTGTGGTCGGTGGCGCAGCTCGAAGAGCGCCTGTACGGCTGGGGCGACGAAGTGGGCAGCAACACGGTGGAGGTCTACATCCACGCGCTGCGCAAGAAATTCGGCGCGGCGCTGATCCGCAATATCCGCGGCGTGGGCTATGTGGTGCCGAAGCTGGAGGACGGCGCGCCGTCTTCGTCCGGGAGCGCGGGCTGATGCGTTCCATCCAGAGAACCCTGCTGTGGTGGCTGGCGCTGGGCCTGCTGGCCGGCATTGCCATTGCCACCTTGCTGATCTATGGCCAGGCCCGGCAAGAAGCCAATGCGCTGTTCGATTACCAGATGAAGCAGGTAGCCGCCGCGCTGCCCAGCCAGTTCGCCAATCCGGTCACGCCGTTGTTTACGCCGCCGGAGCCGCCCGGCGGCAGCCTGTTCCATGCGGACGAGGACGTGGTGATCCATATCTGGGACGGCTCGGGGCGCAGCCTCTATCTCTCGCACACGCATCCGGCCCTGCCGCCGCGGGCCGAGCTGGGCTTCTCTAATGTCAGGACCGACGAAGGCGAATGGCGCATCTACAGCGTGCAGCTCGGGCCTGCCGTGGTGCAGATCGCCCAGCCCATGTCGGCGCGCAGCCAGGTGGCCGCGCGCATGGCGTTGCGTACTGTGGCGCCGTTGCTGTTGCTGCTGCCGCTGATCGGCTGGGTGGTCTGGCTTGCCGTGGGGCGTGGCTTGCGGCCCTTGCGGGAGATCGCCGCCGGGGTGCGACAGCGCGACATCAATGCTCTGGCGCCGCTGGCCGTCAGCAGCATGCCCGACGAGATAGCGCCCCTGACCGAGGCGCTCAACCAGTTGCTGGCGCGGCTGTCGCACGCCATTGATACCCAGCGTGCCTTCGTCGCCGACGCCGCGCACGCGCTGCGCACGCCGCTTGCGGCGCTGCAACTGCAAGCCCAGCTGGTGGAGCGCGCCGACACGGCCGAGGCACGCCAGGAGGCCGTGCGCAAGCTGCGTCAGGGGCTGGAGCGGTTGACGCATCTGGTGGCCCAGTTGTTGACGCTGGCGCGCCAGGAGCCAGGCGCCGCGGCGCCGCCGCATGAGCCGGTGGACCTGCGCGCGCTGGCGCAAGACGTGGTGGCCGAGATGACCCAGGCCGCGCTCGATCGCCAGATCGACCTGGGGCTGGATGCCGGCGCGGATGCCGGGCCGGCTATCGTGCGCGGCGATGCGGATGCGCTGCGCATCCTGCTGACCAACCTGGTCGACAACGCGCTGCGCTACGTGCCGGCCGGCGGCAAGATCGATGTGCAGGCCTGCCGCGTGAAGGCCGTGGCGGCCGGCGCGGCCGCGGACACGGTGCAACTCGTGGTGCGCGATGACGGTCCGGGGATTCCGGCCGCCGAGCGCGCGCGCGTGTTCGACCGCTTCTACCGTGTGCCGGAAGCCCCCACCGGAGGCAGCGGGCTGGGTCTGGCCATTGTGGCGGAGATCGCGCAATCGCACGGCGCGCGCGTCGCGCTGGAAGACGCGGCGCCGGGGCTGCGCGTACGGGTGGAATTTCCCGCGGGCTGAATCGCGCCGCCTCCCGTATCAGCCTACCGGCGTGAGTACCGGCTCCCCGGCAAAGTGCAGCCGGCTGTTCTCCAGGAACTGCCGCACCGATGCCGCGATGGCTTGCGGCGACCAGCCCGCCATGTGCGGGGTCAGGACCACATTGGGGCAGTCGAACAATTCGGCCGGCGGCTCGGGCTCGGTCTCGTACACGTCGAGCCCGGCGCCGCCGAGCTTGCCTGCGCGCAGGGCGTCGGCCAGTGCCGCGGTGTCGAGCACGCTGCCGCGCGCGATATTGACCACGAAGCCGCCCGGGCCGAGCCGGGCCAGCACCCCGGCGTCGACCAGGTGCCGGGTGCCGGAGCCGCCGGGCGTTGCGATCACCAGGTAGTCGGCCCATTCGGCCAGCGCGCCAGGCGTATCGAAATAGCGGAACGGCGCATCGCCGCGCGGCGTGCGGTTGTGATAGCCCACTTCCAGGTCGAAGCCCAGCCCGCGCTGCGCGATGCGCCGCCCGATGGTGCCCAGGCCAAGGATGCCCAGGCGCTTGCCCGACACATTGGGGCGCAGCGGCAACGCGGTGCGCCACTTGCCGGCGCGGGTGGCCTGGTCCAGCACCGGTATGGCGCGCACGCTGGCCAGCAGCAGCGCCATGGCGTGGTCCGCCACGCAGCTGTCGTTGGTGCCGGCGCCGTTGGCGACCGTGATGCCGCGCGCCCGCGCATGGGCCACGGCGATGTTCTCGTAGCCGGCGCCCAGCGCGCACACCAGCTCCAGCGCGGGCATGGCGTCGATTTCGGCGGCGGTTAGGCCCGCCGAGCCGATCGTCAGCACCGCGCGTACGCTGGCGCCGGTCTCCTTGATCTGGGTGGTGCGGCTGGCGCTGTCGGGCGCGTAGCGTACCTCGTATTGTTCGGCAATCCAGGAAAGGTGTTCGGTGCTGACGTGGCTGAGGACGAGCAGGAGCGGCTTCATGTTGGGCGGGATGTTCTGGGACCGCCGGCGACGGGCGGAAAGAGGGCGGCTGGCTCCAGGGGCGGGGCCTAAGCTGCACCGCGGCATTGTAGCGGCGCTGCGCCAGGCTTGCCGGCGCGGGGCGGATGGGGGCCGATTATCAAATTTCCGCCAAGAGTGCTTCCAATCCAGGGTGGATGATCGGACGGCGCCGCATGATCATAATGACCGGAACGGAGGAGGCCTTCCCTTCTCCCTCATCGGTTGACGATTAAAGGAGTCTTGCCATGTTCCCCGATTTCGAGGATGCCAGGGTGCTGGTGGTTGGCGGCAGTTCCGGCATCGGCCTGGCCACGGCCACCGCTTTTGCCGCCCGCGGCGCGAACGTCACCATTGCCTCGCGCTCGCGGGACAAGGTCGATGCCGCCGTGCGGGGCCTGGCTGGCAGCGCAGGCACGGTGACGGGCGCCACGCTGGACATCACCGACGACGCCAGCGTGGCGCAATTCATGAGCACCGCCGAACCGTGGGACCACGTGGTGATCTCCGCCGCGCAAACGCCGACCGGCCCGGTGCGCCAGTTGCCGCTGGCCGACGCTTATGCCGCGATGGACAGCAAGTTTTGGGGCGCCTACCGCGTGGCGCGCGCAGTGCCGATTCGCGCGCGGGGCTCGCTGACGATGGTGTCCGGCTTCCTGGGCGTGCGCCCGAGCAAGGCCTCGGTGCTGCAGGGTGCGATCAATGCCGCGCTGGACGCGCTGGGCCGCGGGCTGGCGCTGGAGTTGTCGCCGGTGCGCGTCAATACCGTGTCTCCGGGCCTGATCGCCACGCCGTTGTGGGACAAGCTCGACGGCGCCGCGCGCCAGGCCATGTACGAGAGCGTGGCCGCGCGCCTGCCGGCGCAGCGCATCGGCCAGCCCGAGGATGTGGCGCAGGCCATCCTCTACCTGGCCGGTACGGGGTTTGCGACGGGTTCGACGGTGCTGGTGGATGGCGGCGGCGCCATCGGCTGAGCCTCGCACCGAGGCGCCGAACGCACGCAGAAACGGGTACGCTTTGCCGCCGGGACGGCCCGGCATGACTTGAAGTGGTTGAGGAATGCCGTTCTAATGCGGCGGATGCGACTTCCTGGTCCCCCAATGAAACCTGCCTTCCTGTCTGCCTTGTTGTTAGCCACTGCTCTGGCGATCCCGGCCGCCCCCGCGGCGGCGGCCGCGCCGTCCCCTGCGACGCAGGCTGAGGTGAGCCACCTGTTCTCCTATCTCGCCGGCTCGAATTGCCAGTTCAACCGCAACGGCAGCTGGTATTCCGCGCCAGACGCGGCCGCTCACCTGAAGAAGAAATACGACTACCTCGCCGACAAGGGCGCCGTCACCACTAGCGAACGCTTCATCGAGCTGGGGGCTAGCAAGAGCAGCGTCAGCGGCAAGCCCTACCTGGTGAAGTGCGGCCAGGCGCAGCCGGTGGAGAGCGGCCCCTGGCTGGGCGCCGAACTCGCACGCTATCGCCAGAAGGCGGCGGGCAAGTAGGCCTGGCCGGACCGGCGCGCCGACCGTCGGCAAGACGCTTTTCCGGCGCTTGCGGGCGCGTTTGCAGGTGCGCAGAAACGGGTACGCTTTTGCATTCCGGCACGCCGGACCGGATCGTGCGGCTGTGTCAGACAGTTACCTATGGCGGCTCGGCATTCGCCGCACCATACTTCCCCTCGGACGGTACCCCAGGCGTATCGGCCAATGTGTCCTCAAGGCCCGGCGCGCTACCTGCCGCGCGGGGTTCCTCTCAGGCGCATGTGATGCCGGTCCAGGCATGGTTTATCCAGGCGGCAGGTTTGGCTAAGGAGACTCCGGATGCAGACCGTCATATCCCATCACGAAAGCGAAAACCAAAACGAGAGCGAAAGCAGTCGCGTGCCGGCCGCCACCTGGCGCCGGCTGACGCACCGGGCCGGCGTGGCCGTGGCGGTCTGCAGTGCCCTCGCGGCGCTGGGCTGGATTGCCTGGATCTGCTGGCGGCTGGTCGGCGTGGGTTCGCCAGGCAGCATGAGCTTTGTCGACGCCTTGGTGGTCCTGGTGATGCTGGTGTTCACCTGTGGCGCTGCCGTGGCCGTCTGCGCCGTGTGCGAAATGGGGCAGCGCTGAGCCGGCGGGCCGGCCTGATTTCGCCACGATAGCCGGGCACTTTGCACCGGACGGGGCGCATGGGCGGCGTGGCACCTCAGGTTTCCTGCGTCATCCCGCTCAGGTCTATCCATGCTTCGAACTGGGCCTCGGTAACATGGCCCGACGCCAGTGCCGCCTCGCGCAGCGACAGGTTCCGCCTGACCGCCAGGCTGGCAATCTCGGCGGCGCGGTCGTAGCCGATGTGCGGATTGAGCGCGGTTACTGGCATCAGCGAGCGCGCCAGCAGTTCGGCGATGCGCTCGCGATCCGGTTCCACGCCTTCCACCATGTGCGTGGCAAAGCTCGCGGTGGCGTCGGCCAGCAACGTGACCGATTGCAGCAGGCTGTACGCAATCACCGGTTTGTAGGCGTTGAGCTCCAGCGTGCCAAGCCCGTTGGCCAGCGTGATGGCGGTATGGTTGCCGATCACCCGGCAGCACACCATGGCCAGCGCTTCGGCCTGGGTCGGGTTGACCTTCCCCGGCATGATCGAGGAGCCCGGTTCGTTGGCCGGCAGCACCAGTTCGGCAAGACCGGCGCGCGGGCCGGACCCAAGCAGCATGAAATCGCGCGCGATCTTCAGGAAGGACGACGCCGTGGTGTTGAGCGCGCCCGACAGGTCGGCCAGCGCATCGTGCGAGGCCTGCAACGCGTACCGGTTGGGCGCGGGCTCGAACGGCAGGCCGGTGAAGTCGGCCAGCGCGCGCGCGAACACGGCGGCAAAGCCATGCGGCGCATTGAGTCCGGTGCCCACCGCCGTGCCGCCCTGGGGCACCGGCATGGCGCGCAGCATGGCATGCTGCAGGCGCGACTGGGCATCGCCCACCTGGGCCTCGTAGCCGGAGAATTCCTGGCCGAGCGTCAGCGGCACGGCGTCCTGCAAGTGCGTGCGGCCCACTTTGACGATGTCGGCGAAGGCGTCCACCTTGCGCCCGAAAGCCTGCCGCAAGGTCTCCAGCGCAGGCAGCAACAGCAACTGGATCGTGCGGGCGGCGGCGATATGCATCGCGGTGGGAAAGCTGTCGTTGGAAGACTGGCTGGCGTTGACGTGATCGTTGGGATGCACCGGCTTCCTTGAGCCCGGCTCGCCGCCGAGCAGCTGGATCGCACGGTTGGCAATCACCTCGTTCAGGTTCATGTTGGTCTGGGTGCCGGAACCCGTCTGCCAGACCGAGAGCGGGAATTCGTCCGGCCATTTGCCGGCGATGACCTCCTGCGCCGCCTGTTCGATGGCATGGGCCAGTTCGGGCTTGAGCACGCCCAGTTCGCGGTTGGCGCGGGCCGCGCAGAGCTTGAGGATGGCAAAAGCTTCGATCAGCGCCGGCGGCATTTTCTCGGTGCCGATGCGGAAGTTCTGGCGCGAACGCTCGGTCTGCGCCCCCCACAGGTGCCCGGCCGGCACCGGCACGTCGCCAAGGCTGTCCTTTTCGATCCGGGTGGCGGCTGGCTTGCGCTCGGACATGGCATTCTCCTGTTCGGTCGGCGGACGGCTCCGAAAAAGATCCTGGCTTTGCCGCGCCGGCTGGAAGTGCAATGCGTCCTGGCCGCAGCGGCGGGTTGCGGGCTCAGGCCTTTAGAATACGCCGCGCCGCCGCGGTTCGTTGTCCGCAGGCATGAATGTCAATCCCCGTATGCGGGGAAAAAATACACAAGGGAGCCGCTTATTTCGCTCCTTGTTTTATAGAAGCAAGCATAAATTCCATGCAAACGCTAAATGTCGGGACAACTCGCGTTGCGCCCCGGACCTGCCGGCCTGCGTCGCGGGCCGGCGCGGCGAAAGCTGTCGCATATCCCCGCTTGTGGAGGGGGAGGGTTCACGCCGAAGCCGGAAGCTGTCAGTCTGTCGACGCCCGTCCGCCCCGGCCGGCCAGTCTGTTGGGGCGGAGTGGCTGATAACACATTTCAACCTGCATGGTGTGATCGTAGGGCATCTTTTTTTGCGAGCTCACGGAGCTGCATGTTGCACGGATGAAACATGGCCGGCCGACGGACTATTGTTGCGCACGAAGCATTTGCGGATAAGCCCGGGCGGTAACAAAATGGGCTTCAACAATAAATATATTTTCGGTGAGTATTTAAAACAGGAACTCGGGGTGAATCAAGCGATTCTTCAGTATTTGACTGAGCGCCATTGCTCATCGCAATGGCGTGACGTCTTGTCAGCGTTGGGCGAGGAACTGGCGGAAAGCATGGATCCGGCGAGCCTGCGCGCCGTCATGTGGCGCGTCGGTGCGCGTTTTGCTCAACGATTCGACCCGGGCGAGTGCGCCACGCTCGCCGAACTGGAACGGGCCATTGCCCAAATCTGGCTGGACGTGGACTGGGGCTGGACCAGCATCGAGGATGCTGGCGGCGCCCTGGTGATCCGGCACTACTGCGCACCGCTGAAGGCGGCGCTCGGAGACGCTGCCGACGACTGGTCACCGGCGTTCCTGGAGGGGGCGTACCAACACTGGTTTCGTATGCTTGGCTCGTCCGAGGCCCTGCGGGTCAGCCAGAGTACGCCGATTGATCCCACCGGATGCGTTGAATTCCGGTTTGGGCGTTGAGGTGCTGCGGTGGTTTGCCGCAGGTCCGCCCCGGCGCACCGCCCTCCATCCTTGCGTGAGTGAGATGCCATGAGTCAATCCGACGATTTGTCCAAGCTGTTCCAACGCTTCGGCGGCAGGACGGAGACGTACAAAGAGATTGTGCGCGAAGACGCCGCGGCGCAAGCGCGCGAGCGCTGGCCGCTGCTGTCGGCTATGCGCGTCGACCGCGCCGCCGTGGTGCCGGCAGTCCAGCCCGCGATGCCGCCCGGGCATGAATTTGCCCGCCCGGCAGCGGAGCCGGCCGCATCGCCCGCGCCACTGTGGCGGGCCGCGGTGCCCGCCAGCGAGCCGCGGCCGGCCGCGGGGCCGGTCCGCGAAAATGTGGGGCATGAAGCGCCTTCGGCCGTGAACACGGCAGTCTCCGGGATGGAGCCCCGATTCCGCACGCCGGAAGGCATGGCGCCTCTGGCGCCGGCCGCGAGGCCGCTCACGCCTGCCGCGCCGGCGCAGGCAATCCCTGCCGCACCGGCAGCGGTGTCAGGCCCCGCGATTCCCGCACCGCAGCAAAGCAGCTTGTGGGCGCCGGTGGATCCGAACCACACCCCCGGCACCGGCACGGAACTGAACAAGGTATTCGCGCGGCTTGAAGGCCGCAAGGAACCAGGCGCAACCAGCGAGCGCGCGCCGGCGCGCCGCTCCTTTCTTGATCGGCTGAATCGCTCGTGAAGATCATTGCTGTAGTTTCGGCCAAGGGCGGCGTGGGCAAGACCACGTTGTCGGCCAACCTGGCCGAAGCGCTTGCCGTTGCCGGCGAGAATGTACTTGCCGTCGACCTGGATCCGCAGAATGCCCTGCGCCTGCACTTCGGCATGCCGCCACAGGAGGTCGCGGGCCATGCGCGGGCGACCCTGGCTGGCGAAGCCTGGCAGCAGAGCATGTACAAAGGCCGTTCGCGCGTGCTGGTGGTGCCGTTCGGCGCGCTGAACGAGGCGGACCGCTCCGCGTTTGAAGCGCACCTGGCCACCCACCCGGGCTGGCTGCGCACCGAGCTTGCCGCGCTGGGCCTGGGTCGCGATGACGTGGTCGTGATCGATACGCCGCCCGGTCCGTCGCCTTACATGCGACAGGTGCTGTCGTGTGCGCGGCTGTGCGTGATGGTGTCGCTGCCGGATGCGGCGTCCTACGCCACGCTGCCCCTGATGGAAGACCTGATCCGCACCTATTGCGAGGGCCGGCCGGATTTCCTGGGCCACGTGCTGGTGATCAACCAGGTCGACGTGAGCCGCCAGCTCGGCAAGGACGTGGTGCAGGTGCTGCGCGCCCAGCTCGGCGAGCGCGTGCTGGGCGTGATCCACCAGGACCAGGCCGTGGCCGAGGCGCTTGCCTACGATCGCAGCGTGCTTGAATACAACCCTCACAGCCAGGCCACGCACGACCTGCAGCGCTGCGCTGCGTGGATACGGAAAGCGTTGGCCGCCCACGGAGAAGCCGCGTGAAGCCAGCCAAGGCAATAGCCACTGCCGCGCCCAAGAGCGCGCGGGCCAAAGGCAAGGACCAGAACCAGGACCAGGACAAGCCCAACGGGCTGTCGTCCCTATTGCAGCGGTTCGGCACGACTTTCGTCGAGCTTCCCTTGTGGGACAGTGCCCCTGCGCGGTGGCTTGCGCTGCTGTGCGGCCTGGCCATGTTTGCGCTGGTGGTCACCGTGCCGCTGGATTTCTGGCAGCAGGTCGGGTTTGCCGCGGTGTGCTTCGCGCTGGCGGTGTGGCTGAACAAGGTCAAGGGGCACCTTGCCACCCTGATGATGGTGGTGCTGTCGATCGCGGCTTCCAGCCGCTATATGTACTGGCGGCTGACCGAAACCGTGGGGCTGGGTGGCTGGTTCGACGCCGCCTTCGGCATCGGCCTGGTGCTGGCCGAGCTTTACGCTTTCGTGGTGCTGATGCTGGGCTACTTCCAGACCGCCTGGCCGCTCAAGCGCCGCCCGGTTCCGATGCCTGCGGACGTCGCCAGCTGGCCCACCGTGGATATCTTCATCCCCACCTACAACGAACCGCTGTCGGTGGTGAAGCCGACGGTGTTCGCCGCCATGTCGCTGGACTGGCCGCGAGACAAGATCAACGTCTACGTGCTGGACGACGGACGGCGCGATGAATTCCGCGAATTTTGCGAGAAGGTCGGCGTCACCCACATCACGCGCAACCACAACCGCCACGCCAAGGCCGGCAATATCAACGAAGCGCTCAAGAGCACGCACGGCGAGTATGTGGCGATCTTCGATTGCGACCACATTCCCACGCGGTCCTTCCTGCAGATCTGCATGGGCTGGTTCATCAAGGACCGCAAGTTGGCCATGCTGCAGACGCCGCACTATTTCTTCTCGCCCGATCCGTTCGAGAAGAACCTGCACACCTTCCAGGAGGTGCCTAACGAGGGCGAGCTGTTCTATGGCCTGGTGCAGGACGGCAACGACTTGTGGGACGCCACCTTCTTCTGCGGTTCGTGCGCCATCATCCGCCGCGCGCCGCTGCTGGAAGTGGGCGGCATCGCAGTGGAAACCGTGACCGAGGACGCCCACACCGCGCTCAAGCTGCACCGCAAGGGCTACGGTACCGCCTACCTGGCGATCCCTCAGGCCGCGGGGCTGGCCACGGAGAGCCTGTCCGGGCACGTGGGCCAGCGCATCCGCTGGGCGCGCGGGATGGCGCAGATCTGCCGGGTCGACAATCCGCTGTTCGGGCCCGGGCTGTCGCTGCCGCAGCGGCTGTGCTACCTGAACGCCATGCTGCACTTCTTCTACGGCCTGCCGCGGCTGGTGTTCCTGACCGCGCCGCTGGCCTACCTGCTGTTCGGCGCCCACGTGATCCAGGCCTCGGCGCTGACCATCGCGATCTTTGCGCTGCCCCACCTGTTGCACGCGAACATGACCAACTCGCGCATCCAGGGCAAGTTCCGGCATTCGTTCTGGAACGAGGTCTACGAATCCGTGCTGGCCTGGTACATCATGCGTCCCGTGCTGGTGGCCTTCGTCAACCCCGCGGCCGGCAAGTTCAACGTGACGCCGAAGGGCGGGGTGATCGAGGAAGCCTACTTCGACTGGGTGATATCACGGCCCTACCTGGTGCTGCTGCTGTTCAACCTGCTGGGCGTGGTGGTGGGTTTCCTGCGGCTGTTCCTGTGGAATCAGTTCGAGGCCACCACGGTCGTGCTCAACCTGATCTGGACGTTCTACAACCTGATCATCCTTGGTGCCTCCATCGCTGTCGCCAGCGAGACGCGCCAGATCCGCGTGGCGCACCGGGTTGCGATGAAGCTGCCCGCCACGCTCCATTTCGCCGATGGCCGCGCGCTGGTGTGCGAAACCATCGACTTTGCCGAAGGCGGCATCGGCATGCGGCTGCCGCCGGGCATGAAGGCCACCGTGGGCGAGCCGGTGCAGATATCGCTTTACCTGCAGGACGACGAACACATATTCCCCGCCAAGGTGGTGTTCCAGGGCGAGACGCACACTGGCCTGGAACTGGCGGAGATGAGTCCGCGCGAGGAACTGGCCTTCGTGCAATGCACCTTCGCGCGTGCCGACGCGTGGATCGATTCCTGGGGCCGCAAGCGTGTGGATGCGCCGGGGCTGGCCGCCGGCCAGATCCTGCGCATCGGCCTGCTCGGTTTCCATAATGTGATGTTCCACCTGGGCCGAGAAATGCGCCGCCTGCTGCGGCGGCCCGAACCTGGCGCCTCCGCAAACTGATTGGCCTGAGCGGCCCACGTGCCGCTTCCCCGCCCCATGGGGAGCGGCGATCTGACCACGCACCGGACCACTGGCAAGAAAGAAGAGAATGCGTTTGACCAAGACACCACGCCTGCCCGCACGCTTGTCCACAAGGCCACCCGCGCGCTTGCCAGCATTGACCCGCCTGGGTGCGCTGCTCGCGCTCGCCATGCTGACGGTCAACCCGGCTGGCGCCCAGCGCGCCGGCGTGCCCGATGCCACACGTGACGCCGTAGCGGCGCAGGCGCCTGCCGCCAGCGCCGCGCAGGCCGCCACGGGCGCGCCCCGCAGCGGCGCGCGCACCCTCCAGCTCACGCTCAAGCAACTGGGCGCCACCGCGCCCTTCCAGTTGCGCGGCGTGGACGCCATCAATGGCGTGCCGTTCTCGGTCCGCGCCGACGAGATCGTGACCTCGGCCCGGCTCAAGTTGCGATACACCTATTCGCCCGCGCTGATACCGGCGCTGTCGCATATCAACGTGATGGTCAACGGCGAGGTCGCCGGTACCGTACCGGTGCCCAAGGAGACCGCTGGCACCAGCCTGGAGCGCGAGGTGCCGATCGATCCGCGGCTGATCTCCGAGTTCAACCGCCTCAACCTGCAACTGATCGGCCACTACACCACCGACTGCGAGGATCCTTTCCACTCCAGCCTGTGGGCCACCGTCGGCAATAGCAGCGTGCTGGAACTCACGCTGACGCCGCTGGCACTGGCCAACGAGCTGTCGCTGCTGCCGCTGCCGTTCTTCGATCGCCGCGACGTCGGCCGCCTCAGGCTGCCCTTCGTATTCGCCGGCGCGCCGTCGCTGGCCACGCTGGAAGCGGCGGGAACCGTCTCGTCGTGGTTCGGCGCGCTGGCCGGCTATCGCGGCGCATCGTTTGCCGCCACGCTGAACCAGGTGCCGGCCAAAGGCAATGCGGTGGTGTTCGCTACCAACGAGGAAAAGCCAGCGGGCGTGCAGGTGCCCGCCATCAACGGGCCGTCGATCGCGGTGGTGCCCAATCCGGGCGATGCCAACGCCAAGCTGCTGCTGGTGATGGGGCGCGACAGCGCCGAGTTGAAGACCGCGGCGCGAGCGCTCACGCTCGGCGCCCGCGCGCTGTCGGGGCAGAGTGCCACCATCAACAAGCTCGAAGACGTGGCGCCGCGCGTGCCCTACGACGCGCCGAACTGGATCCGCAGCGACCGGCCGGTGCGTTTCGGCGAACTCGCCGAAGTGCGCGACCTCAACGTCTCGGGCTACAACCCCGACCTTGTGCGCGTGAATTTCCGCCTGCCGCCCGACCTGTTCGGCTGGCGCACCAAGGGCATCCCGATCGACCTGAAGTACCGCTATACGCCGCGCCCGGTGGTGGATAAGTCCACGCTCAATATCAACGTCAGCAACCAGTTCCTGCGTGCCTATCCGCTACGCTCGGTGAAGAACCAGGATGGCCGCGCCAGCCAGTTGCTGGCCAAGGTGCTGCCGGATGGCTCGGTGCCGGTCAGCGAACACATCGACCTGCCGCTGTTCATGCTGCCCGCGCACTCGCAGTTGCAGTTCCACTTCTATTACGACTATCTCAAGCAGGGTGCCTGCAAGGACGTGCTGCTCGACAACGTCAAGGGCGCCATCGATCCGGATTCGACCCTCAACATCTCCGGACTGCCGCACTTTATCGCGCTGCCCGACCTGGCGGTGTTCGGCAACAGCGGCTTCCCGTTCACGCGGATGGCCGATCTGTCCGAGACCGCGGTGATTCTGCCGGACAATCCGGCCGCCGAGGACTATTCGACCTATCTCACGCTGATGGGGCGCATGGGTGAGTCCACCGGCTATCCCGCTACCGGCGTGGCCGTGAGCGTAGCGGCGCAGGTCGACAAGCAGTCCGCGCGCGATCTGCTGGTGATCGGCACCACGCAGAGCCAGCCGCTGTTCACGCAGTGGGCCGAGCGCATGCCGGTGTCGCTGGGGGGCAATGAAAAGCGCTTCTCGCTGACGGATATTGTCTCGACCGTAGCAGGCTGGTGGAACGGCGCGGACGGCACGCGCAACCGTTCGCTGGAAGCACGGATGTCGATCAGCAGCGCCAGCACCGACGCCGCGCTCAGCGCCTTCGAGTCGCCGCTGGCGTCCGGGCGCAGCGTGGTCGCGGTCACCAGCAACGCGCCGCAAGGCTTGCTGGCGATGACGGAGGTACTGCTCGATCCCGACCAGGTCGCCAACGTGCAGGGCAGCCTGGCCCTGGTGCGCGGCAAGGAGATCGACAGCCTGGCGGCCCAGCAGAACTACTACGTGGGCAAGCTGCCGCCCTGGACCTATGTGCAGTGGTGGCTCTCGCAGCGGCCCCTGGCCATGGTGCTGATGATCGGCGGGTCCGCGCTGCTGCTGGCCGCCTTGCTCTTCCTGTCGCTGCGGGCACGCGCGGCCCGCCGCAAGCGGGGAGAAGACAAGTGAGCGTGAACCAACTGCGCGTGAATCAACCGCGCCGCCGCTGGCTGGCTGGCCTGCCCGGGCTGGGCGCGCTGGCGGCACTGGGCGGCTGGCCCGCGCTTGCAGGGGCGGCGACGCCCAGGCCTGCCGCGCCCGCCGCCTGCGCCTGGCCGCTATACCAGCAGTTCCTGTCGCGGTTCGTGCAGGCCGATGGGCGCGTGGTCGATCCTTCCACCAAGGAGCAGCAAAGCACCTCCGAGGGCCAGTCCTACGGCATGGTGTTCGCGCTGGTGGCCAACGACCGCGCCACCTTCGACCGGCTCTGGCAGTGGAGCATTGCCAACCTGGGCGCGGGCAGCCTGCAGGACAAGCTGCCCGCCTGGCAATGGGGCCACCGCGCCGACGGCTCGTGGGGCGTGATCGATGCCAATCCGGCCTCCGACGCCGACCTGTGGTTCGCCTTCGCCCTGCTCGAGGCTGCCCGCTTGTGGCGCCAGCCGCGCTATGCCGAATCGGCGCGCGCGCTGCTCAAGCTGGCGGCGCAGCACGAAGTCGTGTCGCTGCCGGGCTTCGGCACCATGCTGTTGCCGGGGCCGCAGGGCTTCGCACAAGGCAAGGCCGATGGCCCGCGCCAATGGCGCCTCAATGCCAGCTACCTGCCCGTCCCGCTGCTGCGCCGCCTGGCCGCCGCGGAGCCGGCCGGCCCCTGGGGCACGCTGGCCACGCAGACTGGCAGGCTGGTTGAGGCGGTGGCCCGGCAGGGCATCGTGCCGGACTGGTCGGCCTATCGCAGCGACAATGCCGGCAGCGGTTTTGTTGCCGACCCCGACAAGGGCGACGTCAGCAGCTACGATGCCATCCGTGTCTATCTCTGGGCCGGCATGACGCCGCGCGGCGACGCCGCCGGGCGCGTGCTGATGAAGGCGCTGGCGCCGCAGGCGCAGCGCATGGCCGGGCGCGCCGCGCCGCCCGAGCGCATGCACGCCGACAGCGGCGTGCTGGAAGGCGAAGGGCCGACAGGTTTCTCCGCCGCGCTGGTGCCTTTCCTGCAGGCCGCGGGATCGCCGGCCGCAGCGGTGCAACGCACGCGCGCCGAGTCGATGCTCGATGCCGCGCAAGGCAAGCCCGCCGCCATGTATTACGACACCGTATTGGGATTATTTGGCCTCGGCTTTGCCGAAGGCCGCTTCCGGTTCGCGCCTTCGGGGCAACTGGAGCTGGAGTGGGAGAAGACATGTCGAACCGCAAGCGCCCGGCCATGACCGGAGGCGCGACCGCATCCAGGGCGACGCACGGACTGGCAAATTCCGGCGACGCCGCGCGGGCCAGGGGCCTGCGCGCCAAGACGCTGGTGCTGAGCCTGCTGACGGTATTTGCCGCGGCAGCCACCGCGCAGGAGGACCCGGTCAAGCTGCTGGTGGACCAGGGCAAGTACTGGCAGGAACGTGGGCGCAGCGATCGCGCCGCCGAAGCATGGCAGAAAATCCTGCGGCTTAACCCGAACCAGCCCGAAGCCCTGTACGGCATGGGTGTGGCCGAAACCGAAGCGGGCCGCGCCGACGGTGCGCGCACCTACCTTGAGCGCCTGAAGAAGGCGCAGCCCAACTCACCGCTGGTGGCGCGCCTGACGCAGGTGATCAGCAGCGGCGGCGAGACCAGGCAGGTCGAGCAGGCGCGCCAGCTGGCGCGCAGCGGCCAAAGCGAGGAAGCGGTCAAGCGCTACCAGCAGGCCGCGGGCGGCGCGGTACCGCAAGGCAACCTGGCGCTGGAGTACTACCAGACGCTGGGCGGCACCGCGCAAGGCTGGGAAGAGGCGCGCAAGGGCCTCGAGCAACTGGCGCGCGCCAATCCTTCCGACAACCGTGCCCAGCTCGCGCTGGCGCAACACCTGACCTATCGCGAATCCACCCGGCGCGACGGTATCCGCCAGCTTGAAGCGCTCTCGAAGAGCAGCGACGTAGCGGCCGCGGCCAGCGAGAGCTGGCGCCGGGCACTGACCTGGCTGGGCGGCCGCCCGGCCGACGCGCCGATGTACCAGGCATGGCTGGCAAGCCATCCCGATGATGCCACCATCCGCGCCAAGCTCGATGCGATCAAGGGTCAGCAGCAACAGCAGCAGGCCACGCAGGTCGCCGGCGCCGCCAGCAACCCGGTGCGCCAGATCGTGCAGCAGGGCTTCGACGCGATGGATGCCGGCGACCTCGAGCGCGCCGGCGAACGCTTCCAGGCCGCGCTGGCCCAACACCCCGGCGACGCCGATGCCCTCGGCGGCATGGGCGTGCTGCGGCTCAAGCAGGAGAAGTTCGCCGAGGCCGTGGACTTTCTCGACCAGGCTGCCAAGCATGGCGCGGGCGGGCGCTACCGCAGCGCGCAGAACAGCGCCACGTACTGGCTGCTGTCCGAACAGGCAAGCGCCGCGCGCAGCGCGGGCAATCGCGTCGAGGCACGCAGCCTGCTGGAGCGCGCGATCAGGCTCGACCCGCGCGAGCCTTCGGCGCAGGTGGCGCTGGCCGACGTGATGGCCGAGGAGGGCCAGTACGCCCAGGCCGAAGCGGCTTACCGGCGGGTGCTCAAGCAACAGCCCGACAATCCCGATGCCACGCGCGGCCTGATCGGCGTGCTGGCGGCGCAGAACAAGAGCGCCGAAGCGCTCGCCATCGTGCAGAACCTGACGCCGGCCCAGCAGGACAAGGTTGGCTCGCTGGGCAAGCTGCGCGCGGAAGAAGCGCGCGGCCAGGCGCGCGCCGCGCTGCAGCGCGGCGATACCGCCGGCGCCCGCCGCGCGCTGGAAGATGCCATGGCGGCCGATCCCACCAACCCGTGGGTACGGCTGGACGTGGCGCGCGCCTATGCCGCGATGGGTTTGAAGGAGCAGGCGCGCAGCGTCATGGACGGCTTGCTGCTGTCCAATCCCAATATGCCTGACGCGCTGTACGCCAGCGCGCTGCTGTCCGCCGAAACCGGCGACTGGCAAAGCGGGCTGGACGCGCTGGAGCGTATTCCCCCGCAGAACCGCACCCGTGACATGGGCACCCTGCAGCGTCGCCTGTGGGTGCACGCCGAAGCCGACCGCGCCAGCGGACTCGCCGCCGCCGGCCAGCAAGCCGCCGCGCTTGGCGTGCTGCAACAGACCGAGCGCTACGCCCAGCAGGACGCAGACCAGCTTGGCGCGCTGGCGCTGGCCTACGCCGATGCCGGCGACGAGGCGCGCGCGCTGTCGCTGATGCGCAACGTGATGAGCCGCACGGTGCGCCCGGATGTCGGCATGCAACTGCAGTACGCGGCCATCCTGCTCAAGACCAAACAGGACGTGGAACTGGCCGGCGTGCTGCGCCAGCTCGCCAACGCCAGCATGAGCGCATCGCAGCGCCGCGACTACGACGACCTGCGCGTGGCCTATATCGTGCGGCAGGCCGACGCGCTGACCGAGAGCGGCGACCTGGTGGCCGCCTACGACATGCTGGCGCCGGCGCTGTCCGAGCGTCCGGGCAACGGCGCCGTGCGTGCCAGCCTGGCGCGCATGTACGCCCAGGCCGGCGAGAACAAGAAGGCACTGACGCTGTACGAGAGCGTGCTGGAGAAGGATCCGCGCAACCTCGACCTGATGCTGGCGGCCATCGGCACCGCCACCGCCGCCAAGGAATACAGCTGGGCCGAAGGCACGCTGCAGATGGCGCTGGCGCAGGCGCCCAACTCGCCCAAGGTGCTGACCGCCGCCGGGCGGCTCTACCGCGCCGAGGGCAAGACCTCGCGCGCGGCGGACTATTTCCGCGCGGCGGTGGCCGCCGAGAACGCGCTGGGCACTTCGAGCGGCTCCGCACGCCCGGGTGGCGCGGGCTTTGACCGCGTGCCGTCCAACCCGTTTGTCGGATTGCCCGGCCAGCGCGATAGCTCGCAGTTGCCGCCGCCCGGCTCGCAAGCGCCCTATCCGGTTGTGCCAGGCCCCAGCCGTGCCGTGGCGGCGCCCCAGCCCGCGATGATCCCGGCGCCGGTGATGATGAATGCAGGCGGGCAGCCCTCGCAGCCCTATATCCCGGCGCCGGTGTCCGCCGGCGGGCAGCCGATGGCTCCCGTGATCCAGCAGCCGCAAGCCTACTATCCGCAGCAGGCGCCCGCCCCGGCGCAGGCCCCCTCCAGCACCGCCGGCACGCGTGGCAAGAGCACGCGCGGCAGCACCAAGGCGGCTAACCAGGCCACGCAGCCCAATCAAGGCTATGCCGCTTACCCGGCGCCGGCCCCGGCCTATCCGGCCTATCCGGCCTATCCGGGCAACGCGCAGGCCGCCCAGCAGCCCGGCGTACCGTATCCGGCCCCGCAGGCTGCGGCGGCTCCCCAGTATCCAGGGGCGCAATACGCGGCGCCGGCCGGCGGCTACGCGGCGGCACCCGTGCCCGCCGCGCCAGCGCGCCAGCCGATCGGCGCGCAGTCTCGCGCGCCCTGGCTGGCCGATGCCGACTCGCAGGCGAATCCGGTGGGGCCCAAGACCGCGCAAGAAGAACTGCGCGAGATCGAGGCGCAGCGCAGCAGCACCTTTGCTGGCGGCCCCACGCTGCGTGGACGCAACGGCGACTCTGGCATGAGCCAGCTCACCGAAATGCAGGTGGTGGCAGAAGCCAAGATGGCCGCCGGCAATGGCAAGCTGGTGGCACGGGTGACGCCGGTCGCGCTCGACGCCGGCTCGGTGGGCGGCGACTACAACAGCGCCTCGCGATTTGGCGGCGGTCCGCTGGCCTTCCCGGTGGGAGGGGCGCCGGTCAACCTGAATGGCACGCCGTTGCAGTCCACTTCGCCAGGCTCGCAGAACGCTTTTGGGGTGGCGCTCGGTGTGGCCTACGAGTCGGACAATTTCAAGGCCGATATCGGCAGCACGCCACTGGGCTTCCGCTATACCGACGTTAACGCCGGCGCTCGCCTCAACCTGCCGGTGACGCAGCGCACCACGCTGTCGCTGGGCGCGTCGCGCCGGCCCGTGACGGACAGCCTGCTGTCCTACGCGGGCGTCAGCGACGATCGCGTCGGCCTGCAGTGGGGTGGCGTGATGAACAGCGGCGGCCGCGTCGACCTTGGTTGGGACGATGGCCTCTTCGGCCTCTACGGCTATGGCGGCTACGGCGTGCTGACCGGGCACAACGTCATGCGCAACAACCGCTGGGAAGGGGGCGGTGGCTTCTACCTGCGCTTGATCGACAACGCCGAGCAGCGGCTGATGAGCGGCGTCAACTTCACCTCGATGGGCTACTCGGACAACCTGCGCTACTTCACGTTTGGGCAGGGCGGTTATTTCAGCCCGCAGACGTACTTCGCCGTGACGGTGCCGCTCTCGCTGGCGGGCCGCAGCGGGCGGCTGGCCTACAATGTGCGCGGCGGGCTCGGCATGCAGGCCTTCCGCGAGGATGATTCGAACTATTTCCCGACCGATGCCGGCGCCCAGTCGGCCGCCAATGCCGCGGCGGCGACGGCCTTCAAGGCCGGCCTGACCAGCTCGACCAAGGCGGTATATCCGGGCCAGTCCAAGACTGGCGTGGCCTACAATCTGGTTGGCTCGGTGGAGTACCAGGCGGCCCAGCAGCTGTTTGTGGGTGGCCTGGTCGGGCTCGACAACGCGCGTGACTACAGCCAGTGGTATGCCGGCGTCTACGTGCGCTATTCGCTGCAACGCCAGACCGGCCAGATCGCGTTCCCGCCGGTAGCGCCGCAATCGGCGATTGGCCCGGTGCCGTTTTGAATGGGCACGGGACCATACGGAGGAGCCGGGCGCGCGACGATCCATCAATCAAGTGAGAGCGCAGCAAACAGGCTGTGGAAGGAAGTTCATCATGGGTGAAGCAAAACGACGGGGCAGCCAGGCAGAGCGTGCCGAGCAGGCACGCACACGGCTTGAGGGCCTGCGGCCCGCGCAACTGGTGTGCGGCTCGTGTAAGACGGCGTTCAGCACCTTCGATGCGATCGATGCGCCTAACCTGCGTGGCATCGATGCGGTGTTTGGCGGGCAGTGTCCCAATTGCGGGAACGATGTGCTCGTGTTCAAGGGCGAGCCCAATGCCGTGGCCGATGCGATGGTGGCGTGGGAGAGGATGATGGGGGCGGATACCAAGCTTGGGTATCAGTCGCGGGACGGCAAGCACGTGCCATTCAACGAGGGGAAGGAGTAGGCGCAGCGCCGCCGCAAGGCAAGTAAAGGGAAGCGGCGGCAAAGTAAAGGCGCTTGCATTGACCTGCCGCGCCCGGGTGCTGGCGCCCACGCGGACCATCGCCGACATCCGTTTTCCGAAGCGCCGCGGGCGGCGGGGCAAGTCAATCGGGGTGATGCCGTGCTTCGCGACGCTGTGCAAGCCGTGCCGCGGCCCTGGCCTCAGTCCTCGTCCCCTTCCCCCAATAGCGCATCCGGCCCCATCTCGAACCGCCCGCGCCCCGCGGCCTTGGCACGATAGAGCAGCGTATCGGCCTGCCGCATCAGCTCCTGGTCCGGCATCGGCGCCCCCTGATAGAGCGCCACCCCGATACTCACGTCGACATCCGCGAACACGCCGTCGATAAAGAACCGCCGGCCAACCGAATGCACGATGGCCTGGGCGATGCGCCGCGCGTTGGCGGCAGCGCCGATATCCTCCAGCACCACGGCGAACTCGTCTCCGCCCAGGCGTGCCACGGTGTCGCGTTCGCGGACGCAGCGCAGCAGCCGCCGCCCGAAGGCCTGCAACAGCAGGTCGCCGGTGATATGGCCGTGGAAATCATTGACGGCCTTGAAGCGGTCCATGTCCAGGTAAAGCAGCGCCATCAGCCGGCCATCTTCACGGCTGCGCGCCATGGCCGCCTGCAACAGCGACTCGAAGGCGCCGCGATTGAGCAATTGGGTCAGGTGATCCAGCCGGGAGATGCGCGATAGCCGCATGGTCTCCAGCTTGCGCTGGGTCACGTCCTGCACATGCACGTGCACGCCCATCACCTGGCTGCGGTCGGCGCTCCATTCGGGGCGGAAATTGGTTTCCATGCAGCGGTACTCGGGATCGCTTTCCTCCACCTCGAACGTTACCGAGGTACCGGACAAGGCATTTTGCAGGAACGGCCGGACGCGCGCATAGCGGGTTTCGCCGATCACCTCGCGCACGGTCATGCCGCGCAGCGTTTGCACCGGAATGCCAAAGGTCCGCTCATAGGCCAGGTTGTTGAAGACATAGCGTTCGTCGGGCCCGACAAAGGCCAGCAGCGCGGGCAGGGTATCGGTGACCGCGCGCAGCTGGCGCTCGCTCAGGTCGAGCTGTTCGCGCCGCTCGCGCACGTCTTGCATCAACTGCCCGAAGGCGCGCGCGAGATCGCCGATCTCGTCGTTCTGCAGTGCCGGCAGCCGTTCGTAGGCGGCAAGGTCACGGGCGCTGTCGCGTACCACCTGGTGCAGGCGCGTGAGCGGCGCCAGCAGGTGCCGCAGGGTCAGCCAGATCAGTAGCGCCACCACCGCCAGCGCCAGCAAGGCCAGCCCGAGGAAGCGCGCCTGCATGGCATGCAGCGGGGCGAAGGCCTCGCGCGCGGGCAGCACCGCCACCAGCTCCCATCCCGTGCTCTCCATCAGGTAGCGGGAAATCAGCGGCCTGAAAGGCGAGAGAAACTCGATAGCGCTGCTGCGATCATAGACGCCACAGGTGTCGCCCAGCGCGCGTGCCGGTTGCGCTGTCATGCCCGGATCCGGGTGCCGCACGTAGACCGGCATGCGCCCGGCCGATACCAGGCAATAGAAGCCGGTGGTGCCAAGCCGGTTGTGCGTGATTTCCACCAGGAAGTTGGCGCTCGACAGGTCGAGCCAGCCCCCCAGCAGGCCGACGAATTCACCTTGCGGGGAGACGATCGGCACGGCCACCAGCACCCCGGTCGCGCCATTGATGCGGGCGCGGATGGGCGGCGTGATCACCGGCTCCAGGGTGCGCGCGGCCTCGCGGAAGTAGTCGCGGTCGCCGACGTTCACTGGCACGCCGTCGTGGGCCAGGATGCGGCCCTGGGCATCGGCCACCATGAACGAATTGAAGGTGCCCGGAACGGGAATCCGCCGCTCCAGCAGGCGGCGCAGCTCGTTGCCGGGGCGCCCGAGCTCCCCGGCGAGCTGCGGGGCCACGTGGGATAGCAGGGTGATGCGGTCTTCCATCGCGGTGTCGAGCTGGTTTGAGGCGAGCTTGACGATGGAGTCCTGCTGGTCCTGCAACGCGGCGCGCAGGTCGTCGTGCGCATAATAGAGCGAAGCCAGCACGATGCCGGTACCAAGTACGGCGGCGAACGCCGTGGAAATCAGCGCGAGACGCGCCTTCAGGGAAAGCGAAACTTGGGGCATGCGAGCCGGCGGTGTCGGGGAATGGCGCGTGCCTTCTGGCCGGCCGGCCCGCGTAGCTGCCGGAGTCGGGCTCCGGCAGGCTTGCGGGCCCGCCAACCCTACCACAAGCGCCTGCCCCGCGCGAGTCCGGATGGGCGCGCGGGGCGTGCCGCGCGAGTGCGTGTGGCGCCGCACGTTACTCCGGGATGCCGGGGGTGGGCGAGCCGTTGACGTCACGGTATAGTGGCTCGAAGCCCTGCGACGGCAGGGTGAGGCCGTCGAGGGCTCCCATCCGCTCCCCCTGTTCATGAAACTGCCCTCACTTTCGCCCGTCTTGCTATCCCTGCTGGTTGCCGCTACCGGCGCCCTGGCCACGGGCGGCGCCTGGTACGGCATGCGCACGCTGGAGGACCGGGTAGTGCGCGACGATTTCGATGCGTTGTTCTCGCCGGTCTTTACGGCCTTGCAACGGCGCCTGCAGGAGAACGAGCAATTGCTGCGCGGGACCGCGGGGCTGTTCGCCGCCGATCCCGTCGCCACGCGCGAGCAATGGCGCAACTACCTGTACACCACGCAACTGGACGAGCTGCCGCCCGGCACGCAATCGATCGGCTATGCGCGCCTGACCCCTCCCAGGGAGCTCGACTGGCTGGTCGAGACGATACGTCACCAGGGCCAGCCAGGCTTCGAGGTCTACCCGCTGGGCCCGCGCGACGTGTACGCGCCGGTTGTCTATGTCGAGCCCTTCGCCGGGCGCAACACGCGGGCGCTTGGCTTCGACATCCTCTCGGACCCCGTGCGCCGGGCCGCCGCCGAGGCTGCCCGCAACAGCGGCGAGGTGCGCCTGACCACCGGCGTGGAACTCGTGCACGAGAACGAAACGCAGACGCCGCAACGCGGCGCGGTGCTCTACCTGCCGGTGTACGGCAGCGGCTTGCCGCTGAACACGCCGGTCCAGCGCCAGCTGGCCGTGACCGGCTACGTCTATACGTCCTTGCGCCTGGAGGATTTGTTGCGCAGCGTCGGCTTGCCCGCCGCCGGCACCTTGTCGCTGACGCTCTATGACGGGCGCGACACCCGGCCCGGCGCGCTGCTGGCCGGCGACGCGGAGCCCGTGGCGGCGGCCGCGCCGGCGCCGGAGCAGCAGGCAGAGCGCGAATTGACATTCGGCGGCCGGATCTGGACCCTGCGTGCCGCCCCCCTGCCAGCCTTCGAGACGGCGCATCGCCCGCGGCGCTCCCGGCTGACGCTGGCGGGCGGCTTGGCGGCGACGCTGATGGCGGCGTGGCTGGTCCTGGTGCTGGCCCGGCAGCGGGACAGGGCGTGGCGGCTCGCGGCGCGGGCCCGCCAGGGCCGGCAGGCGGACGCCGCATTGCAGCGCGCGGGCCTGGCCAGTGCCACCGATGCCTTCCTGGTGTGCGATGCCGATGGCCAGGTCCAGATCGCCAGTGCCGCTGCCACGACATTGTTCGGCAAGGCGGCGGACCAGTTCGCCGGTACGCCCATTGCCACCTTGCTCCCTGACGCCGCCATGCTGCCCGCGCCGGACGGGCGGCGCGAGACCCGCGCCCGCAAGGCCGATGGCACGGTCTTTCCCGTGCGCGTAGCGGTGACGTCAGTGCCCGCCGCCGGTCCCGGCCGCGTGATGTGGGTGGTGACCGACCTGAGCGCCATCCGCCGCGCCGAACTGGCTGCCGCCGAGCAGGCCGAGCGCAGCGCACGCGTGCTTGACCACACGGCGCTTAGCGTCATTACCTTCGACCGCGACGGCCTGGTGACGGGCATCAACCGCGCCGCCCAGCGCATGCTGTGGTACCAGGCCGGCGAGGTGGCCGGGCACATGCGCTTTCTCGATCTTCTCGACCCCCGGGAGGTCGCGGTGCGCGCTGCCGCGCTGACGAACGAGCTGAGCGAGCCGGTCGCCGCAGGCTTGCCTGCCGTGGTCGGCAAGGCGCGCCTTGGGCTGGCCGATGAACAAGAGTGGACCTATGTCCGCAAGGGCGGCTCGCGCTTGCCGGTGCAGCTGACGCTGAGCGCCCTGCCCGAGGCGCGCGCCCCAGGCGCCTCGGACGATACGCCGGCGGCTGCCGTAGCCGGCGGCGCTGTCATCGCGGGGCTGAACGCCGGCGGTTATCTCGCTATCGCGCATGACCTGACGGAGCGCAAGCGTGCCGACGAATATATCCGGCACCTGGCGCATCACGACGCCCTCACGGGTTTGCCCAACCGTGCCCAGCTCCATGCACGCACGGAGCTGGTGCTGCAGCGCGCATTGCGCAAGGGGGAGCGCATCGCGCTCCTGCTGCTCGATCTCGACCAGTTCAAGCGCATCAACGAATCGCTCGGCCACCACATCGGCGACGAGGTCCTGCGCATCGTCGCCGACCGCCTCAAGGCCGCCGTGCGCCACGCCGACCTCGTCGCGCGCATGGGCGGCGACGAGTTCGTGGTGGTGCTCGACCCGGTGAGCCAGGACAGCGAGGCCGAGCTGGTCGCCGCCAAGATCCTGGCGCGCTTGTCGGAAGACCTGCAACTGGGCAACCAGCGGCTGCGTGTGACGCCTTCGATCGGCATGGTGATCTGTCCGGATGACGGCGACAACCTTGCAGACCTCCTCAAGAACGCCGATGCCGCCATGTACGCAGCCAAGCGTGGCGGTGGCGCGCAACTCAGCCGCTTCTCCAGCGAAATGGCGGAGGCGTCGATGGCGCGTTTCACCATCGAGGGGCTGCTGCGGCGCGCGCTGGCCGCGCAAGCCTTCAGGCTGCGCTACCAGCCCATCGTCGATGCCGCCAGCTTGCGCATCCTCGGCGTGGAGGCGCTGATTCATTGGGACACGCCCGAGCGCGGCGTGATCCCGCCGGCCGAGTTCATCCCCATCGCCGAAGAGAGCGGCCTGATCATGCCGCTGGGCGAATGGATCCTGGCCACGGCCTGCCGCGAGATCCAGCAGTTGCGCACCAGCCTCGGGCTGGACCTGGAGGTGGCGGTGAATATCTCGCCGCTGCAACTGCGGCAGGCCGGGTTTCCCGCCATGGTCACGCAATGCCTGGCGGCGGCCGGCCTGCCGGCCGCGAGCCTGACCATCGAGGTCACCGAGGGCATCCTGATCGAGGGTGGCAGCAAGACCATCGATACCTTCGAGCGCGTGCGCGCGCTCGGCGTGGGCTTGTCGATCGATGATTTCGGCACCGGCTATTCGGGCCTGAACTACCTCACGCGGCTGCCGATCGACAAGCTCAAGATCGACAAATCCTTTGTCGACGACGTGGCCCATGATGAACATCACCAGGCGGTGGCGTCCGCCATCATCACCCTCGGGCACCAGCTGAATCTGCAGGTGGTGGCCGAAGGCGTGGAGTCGCCGGCGCAGTTCGCCTTCCTGCGCGACCGGGGCTGCGACGCGGTACAGGGCTACCTGTTCTGGCAGCCGGTGCCGCTCGCCGGCCTGATGGAGATCTGCGCGGCGGGTGGGAAAGCGACGATGCACGCCAAGGTGCAAGCTGTGCCGACAGGCCACTGACCCCAAAATCCGCCAATACCCTTATCGGGATTCTTTGCCCGGCTGCCACACGCCTGGCATCCGGTTTCCCTATGCTGCCCGCTGTTACCAAAGCGCAGAGGGTTGTTCATGCAAGCAGGTGAGTCCGTGCCGGAGCGCGCGTTCCTGGCGATCGAAGGGGTAGGCAAGCGTTTCGGCGGGGCAGGCGGTTTCCAGGCACTGGATGGTGTTTCGCTGTCGGTGCCGCAAGGCGAGCTGTTGTGCCTGCTCGGCCCGTCGGGTTGCGGCAAGACCACTTTGCTGCGGATCGTCGCCGGGCTGGAGCGTGAAGACGGTGGGCGCATCCACGCCGGCGGGCGGGAGCTGACCGGCTTGCCGCCGCAAGCGCGCGACTACGGCATCCTGTTCCAGTCCTATGCGCTGTTTCCCAACCTGTCCGTGGCGCAGAACGTAGCCTACGGCCTGCAGGGCCGCGGCATGGGGCGCGCGCATCGCGAGGCACGCGTCGGTGAAATGCTGGCGCTGGTGGGGCTGGCCGGCAGCGAGCGCAAGTTTCCCGGGCAGCTCTCCGGCGGCCAGCAGCAGCGCGTGGCGCTGGCGCGCGCGCTGGCGCCGGCGCCCTCGCTGCTGCTGCTCGATGAGCCGATGTCGGCGCTCGACGCACGCGTGCGCGAGCACCTGCGGCTGGAACTGCGCCAGTTGCAGCGCCGCCTGAACATCACCACCGTGATGGTCACGCACGACCAGGAAGAAGCCATGGCGATGGCGGACCGCATCGCCGTGATGGAGGGCGGGCGCATCGCCCAGGTCGGCACGCCCGGCGAAATCTACGAGCGCCCGGCGTCGCCTTTCGTCGCTGAATTTATCGGGCAGGCCAACTGGCTGGCGGGACGGCTCAGCGGGCGCGACACCTTCAGCGTGGGCGAGCTTGAGCTGGCGGTTTCTCCGGCCCGCGCCGGCGAGGTCGCCGATGGCGCCGTTCGCCTGTGCTGCCGGCCGGAAGCGGTCCGGCTGCACCCTGCCGACGGCGAGCCTAACCGCTTGCTGGCGCGCATCGTTGACCAGACCTACCTGGGCAGCCGTTACCGCCTGATGCTGGAGGCCGATCGCCTGCCGGGCATCACGCTGTTCGCCGACGTACTGCGCGAGGAACGCCACCTGCTGCCGGCGCAGGGCAGCCACAAGTTCTGGGTGTCGCTGCCGAGCCAGGCGCTGCAGGTGTTCGCATGACGCGCGCGTTGCCCGTGGCCGCCGCCAAAGCGAACGATGCTGCCACCATCGCCAGCCGCGCGCGCGGCGCCGGCAGCCTGGCGGACCGCATCGCCCACGGCGCGCCCGCCGCGATGAAATGGCTCTGGCTGGCAGCGCTGGCCGTGGCGCTGGCGCTTCCGCTGCTGGCGCTGTTCGGACAAGCCTGGTTCGACGAGGCCGGGCACTGGGCCCTTCCCGCGCGCATGGCGGAGCTTGCAGCCAATCCCAATTTCGTACCGCTGCTGGGGCGCAGTCTCGCCGTCTCCCTGACCGTGGCCGCTCTGGTGGTGCCGCTGGCCTTCGGCTTTGCCTATGCGCTGCAGCGTTCGCGTATCGCCTTCAAGCCGCTGTGGCGCGGCATCGCACTGCTGCCGTTGTTTGCGCCCTCGCTGCTGCCGGGCATCGCGCTGGTCTACCTGTTCGGCAACCAGGGCATTTTCAAAGGCGCGTTTGGCGCGGGCGGCATCTATGGCTTCTGGGGCATCGTGCTGGGCGAGGCCTTCTACACCTTTCCGCACGCGCTGATGGTGCTGATCGCGGCGCTCTCGCTGGCAGACGCGCGCCTGTACGAGGCCGCGCGCGCGATGGGCGCTTCGCCGTGGCGGACGTTCCTGACGGTGACGCTGCCAGGGGCCCGCCACGGGCTGTTTGGCGCGGCCTGCCTGGTACTGACGCTGGTAGTGACGGATTTTGGTGTGCCCAAGGTGGTGGGCGGCGGCTACCCGGTGCTGGCGCTGGAAGCCTACAAGGCGGTAGTAGGCCAGCAGCAGTTCGCGCGCGGCGCGCTGATCGGCATGCTGCTGCTGTTGCCGGCCTTGCTGACCTTCGGTGTGGATATCGCCATGCAGCGCCGCCAGCGCGCGCAGATGTCGAGCCGCGCGCAGGTCTATGTGCCTGGCCGTGACCCGCTGCGCGACGCCTGCTGCACGCTCGTGGTGATCGTGACCGGGGCGCTCCTGCTGACTGTGCTGGCCGCGGCGGTGGGCGCTTCGCTGGTCAAGCTGTGGCCGTACAACCTGCAGCTGACGCTGGCGCACTACGACTTCGACAATATGGACGGCGGCGGCTGGCTGGCCTACCGCAACAGCCTGCGCCTGGCCGCGCTCACCGCGCTGGCGGGCACGCTGGCGATTTTCTTCGGCGCCTGGCTGACCGAACGCACGCGCGGGCCGGCCTGGCTGCATGGCGTGCTGCGGGCAGGCTTTGTGCTGCCGATGGCGGTGCCCGGCCTGGTCCTCGGGCTGGGCTATGTGTTCTTCTTCAACGCGCCGTCCAATCCGCTGCACACGCTGTACGGCACCATGACGCTGCTGGTGATCTGCAACGTGGCGCACTTCTACACCACGGGCCATCTCACTGCCGCCGCCGCGCTGCGCCAGCTCGATGCGGAGTTCGAAGCCGCGGCACTCTCGCTCGGCGTGGCGCCGCTGGTCACCTGCTGGCGCGTGACGGTGCCGATTTGCCTGCCGGCACTGATCGATATCTTCCGCTACCTCTTTGTCTCGGCGATGACCACGGTGTCCGCCGTGGTCTTCCTCTACAGCCCGGATACCGTGCTGGCCGCCATTTCTGTGCTGAACATGGACGATGCCGGCGACACCGCGCCGGCGGCGGCCATGTCCACGCTGATCCTGCTGACCTCCGCGCTGGCCTGCCTGCTGCTGATGGGCGCCGCGCGCGGCTGGCTGCGGCGCACCCAAGCCTGGCGCGCGCCGCAAGGCTGAGACCTGCCAACCCTGTTTGCCCGACACCAAGACACGCATCCCAAGGAGAAACCATGCCTCACCTGTTCCGCACCGCCACCGCTGTGGCCGCCTTCTCGCTGCTGGCCGGCGCCGCCCATGCCAGCACCGTGCTGACGGTCTACACGGCGCTCGAAGCCGACCAGATTGCCGCCTACAAGGCTGCCTTCGAAAAAGCCAATCCCGAGATCGAGATCAAGTGGGTGCGCGATTCCACCGGCATCGTGACCGCCAAGCTGCTGGCCGAGAAGGCCGCGCCGCGCGCCGATGCGGTGTGGGGCCTGGCGGGCTCCAGCCTCGCCATCCTCGACAAGGAAGGCATGCTGCAGCCCTACGCGCCCAAGAACCTGGCCGCGGTGGATGCGCAATACCGCAGCGCCGCCAACCCGCCGGCATGGGTCGGCATGGACGTATGGGGCGCGGCGATCTGCTTCAACACGATCGAGGCACAGAAGCAGGGCTTGCCCAAGCCCACGTCGTGGGCCGACCTGACCAAGCCGGTATACGCGGGCAAGATCGTCATGCCGCACCCGGCGTCGTCGGGCACCGGCTACCTGGATGTCAGCGCCTGGCTGCAGATGATGGGCGAGCAGAAGGGCTGGTCCTACATGGACGCCCTGCACAAGAACATCGGCCTGTATACGCACTCCGGCTCCAAGCCCTGCAAGATGGCCGCCCAGGGCGAGTTCCCGATCGGCATCGCGTTTGAATACCGCGCCATGAAGTCCAAGAAGGAAGGCGCGCCGATCGATATCGTGCTGCCCGCCGAAGGACTGGGCTGGGACATCGAGGCCACCGCGATCATCAAGGGCACCAGGAACCTGGACGCCGCGCGCAAGCTCGCCGACTTCTCCGCCTCGTCCGAGGCCATGGCGCTGTACGAGAAGAATTTCGCGGTCCTGGCCATTCCGGGCATCGCCAAACCGGATCCGCTGCTGCCGGCCGACTACGAGAAGCGCCTGATCAAGAACGACTTCAACTGGGCCAGCGCCAATCGCGATCGCATCCTCGCCGAATGGAGCAAGCGCTACGAAGGCAAGGCAGAGAAGAAGTAAGCCAGCAAGAGCGGTCAGTCAGCAGGCCCGGTGCGGCCGGTGCAACCGCGCGCCGGCCTCGCCGGGCCGTCTTCATTGACGCGAAGCATGTTGCCTCACGCAGAAACGGGTACGTTATGCATCGCATGCAGCATTGCGGCGAAGCGATCCTGCATGGGGCGATTTTGCGGGGGGGACGTGTACGGGGGAAACGCGATCGGAGAAGCCAGTACGGGCTCGCGCCGACACCGGGCTGTGGCGGCGCCAGGGGGGCGGCCAATATCGTTGGCCGGCCTCCGGGGCAATCAGCTGTGGGAGATTTCCGAAGGATTGTTGCGGGAGTGCAGCCGGCGGTGGAGATCGTCGACGTGGGCGCGGCTGCTTTGCAGCTCTTCCCGGCCACGCTCCGTGATCAGGTAGACGCGGCCAATGCCGTCGCGCAGGACGCTCTCGAGATAGCCTTCCATCTGCAAGGCACGCAGCAAGGGGCGGACGGTGCCGATGTCGACCTGGAAGCCGTACTCCATCAGCATCTCGGCCAGCATGGCCACGGTGGCCGGCACCTCGACGGCAAATTGGAGGACGTAGATGCGGGCTAGCAAGCCAAGGAACTGTCGTTTCATGACGCTGCAAACGCGGCATCTCCCGTTGCGGTTGACGTTGATTTATAGTTGTGAACCGTGCGCCGCAAAAAAAGAAGCCGCCACGTGAGTGGCGGCTTGTCGGGAATGCGTCGGAGGGGTCAATTAACTCTGGCGCAGATCAGATTTTAAAATAACTAAATACGACTTGTCACGTACCACATGTGGGCGTCCCCTCATCAGTAGGGTATGAACGTTGCAATCTTACATGTGAGAGCCTTGTGCGGCACTTTTTTTGCCTGTTTCCAGTGCCTTGCCGTGGCGCCTGTTTCAGGCAGGGAGATGTCCGAAACCAGCTTGCGGCCACTTCGGCTGCGGGGTTTAATCCGTGCACACCATCCTCGATGCCCTCACATGAAACCCGCAGACCTGATTCGCCTGCTTAGCCTTGCCGCCATCTGGGGCGCCAGTTTCCTGTTCCTGCGGATCGGGGCGCCGGTGCTCGGCCCGCTGACCGCGGCCTTCCTGCGTGTACTGATCGGCGCAATCACCCTTGCGGTCTGCCTGGCCCTTATGCGCGTGCGCTGGGATATGCGGGGCAAGTTGCGGCAGGTCATGGCGCTGGGCGTGATCAACTCCGGCATCCCCTTCGTCATGTACTCGTTCGCGGCACTCTGGCTGCCGGCGGGCTACTCGGCAGTGTTCAATGCGATGACGCCGCTGATGGGTGTCCTGATCGGCGCACTGTGCTTTGGCGAACGCCTGACGCTACCCAAGGCCGGCGGGGTCGTCCTCGGTGTGGCCGGCGTCGCGGTGCTGACCCGCACCGGTCCGGTGGCGTTTTCGCCGCAGGTGATGCTCGGCGCCGCCGCCTGCCTGGTGGCTACCGCCTGCTATGGCCTGGCCGGCTTCCTTGCGCGGCGCTGGATCACCGCGCAAGGCGGGCTGGACAGCCGCCTGGTGGCGACTGGCAGCATGTTTGGCGCGAGCCTGTTCCTGCTGCCGTTCTGCGCGATCGCGCTGGCGCGCGAAAACACGTTGCCGGCTG
The DNA here is from genome assembly GCF_056399885.1 of Cupriavidus sp. 01L45. Taxonomy (NCBI): domain Bacteria; kingdom Pseudomonadati; phylum Pseudomonadota; class Betaproteobacteria; order Burkholderiales; family Burkholderiaceae; genus Cupriavidus; species Cupriavidus sp. 01L45. The sequence continues at coordinate 262,762 of NZ_JBFTSG010000003.1, forward strand.
CCGGGCCGGGTGTATGGCTGGCGATGCTCGGAGTGGGGATGCTTTGCACGGCCATCGCCTACATCCTGTACTACCGCCTGATCGCCGACCTCGGACCGGTACGCTCGCTGACGGTCACCTTCCTGATCCCGCCGTTCGGCATCGTCTGGGGCGCCATTTTCCTTGGCGAGCAGTTGTCATGGGCGCATGTGGCGGGCGGGGCGCTGATCGGGCTGGCCGTCTGGCTGGTGCTGCGGCCCACCGCCCCGGTCGCGGCCGGGGGCACGGCAGTGCCGGGGCCGGGCCGGTCCTGAGGACTGCGGGCCGTGCCATAAGGCCGCCGGCTAGCGGAAGCGGTAGGTCACCGCGCCCATGCCGGTCCATTGCTGACGCCGCTCGGTGATAGGGCTGCTGGCCGCATCGCCCTGCAACCGTGCAAATGTCACCGAGCCCAGCGCGGACCAGTTGCGCGAGATTTCATAGCTGACGATGCCATTCGCATGCCATTCGCGCAGGCCAGCCCCCACGGCATGCGTGGGCAAGCCGGAGCGTGCGCTCTGGTCCGCCGTGACACCGAAGAAAGTCTGCATGTACTTGCTGTTGGTCCACGTCAGTCCCGGCCCCAAAGTGAATAGCCACTTACCCGCGGGCAGGCTGAACAGTATGTCGCCGTTTGCGATCAGGCCTTGTCCCTGGCCAGCGATATCCTGCGCGACATCCGCCGAGAAGGTCACGAACGACACCTGTGCCTGCGCAAATGCCCGCGCCCGCACGGTCATGTTGACGTCGCCCAGGCCGTTCAGCCGGCTGTCGTCCTTGCTCTTGCGCCAGGTCGGGTCGAGCTGGAAATCCGCGCCAACCTGCCAGATGTCGTTGTTGACGGCGTAGATCCCTAGGAAATCGAAACCGCGCGAGAAGAAGCGGCCTTTGTAGTCGATGTCCTGGTAGATGATCGGGTAGATGAGCGAGTCGCGGGCACCGGGGAATTTCGGTGCGACGTAGATGCCGGGGCCGGCGGAGATTTTCCAGTTGCTGGTGGTGGTAGCGGTGGAAGCCGGTACGTCGGGCATTTCGGGCGCGGCCCATGCGGCTGTGGTGCCCAGGTAAAGGGCGAGAGCCAGGAGGGCGTGGCGGGGCGCCGGGTAGGTGGGCATGGGGGGCGCGGGGTAGCGGTTTGTGGGCCGCGCTGCGCGCGGGGGGCAGGGGGATTTTAGCTGGATGTGGTGGGGGTGGCGTGGCGGGGGGATCGTGTTGGTTTTTTGCTGGGGTATTGGGACTTGGGACTGCCTTAACTTCAACTTCAAAGGCTTAAAGTCAAAGCAGTTTCACCACCCCTGCGGGGCGGCGACCTACTTTCTTGTCTTGCCAAGAAAGTAGGCAAAGAAGGCGCGCCGGATGGGGCGACCCCCTCCTCGTCGGCAGACAAAAAGAGCGGCCGGGGGCCAAACTCGCATCGCCTTAAGGCGATACTCAAACATGGCCCCCTCTTTTC
>NZ_JBFTSG010000004.1:0-191249 GCF_056399885.1 Cupriavidus sp. 01L45
ACTCAAACATGGGTCCCTCTTTTCCGCTCTTTTCGCCGGATCCCGAGGCGCCCCATACGGCCTGGTACACCTTCACGGCTCGCTTCGCATCGCGGGTCGGTGTTTGCCGCCCCACGGGCGGTAAACACGGCTACACCAAATCGGGAGTTTGACGACGTTGCAGGGCCCTGGAATTTGAGGGCTTAAACTTCCTGTCTCCTGTCTCCTGTCTCCTGTCGCTATCCGCGACTAGGGGGCCGCGAGAGCTAGTCCGCCAAAAGCAATGACTGGTCGCCGTCTGCCGCGCTTGCGGGGGAGGTGAAACTGCCTTTGATTTCAGGCCTTTGAGCCGTTGCCGTGAAGTCAAATTCCTGCATTTGCCGCCAAAAGCCATCCCCTCGCCGCCGACTCATTACAATACGCACCTCCAATCACATCCATCACCTGCGCGATTTTCCCGATACACGGTTTTACTGCTCCGGCGCCGGATGGCAATCCACGCGCTCGCTGCGCGGTATCGGCGCGCTGCGCCGGGGCTTCGTACCGGGACTGATGCCGGCGGATTTCGAGCAACGCGTTGGCTTTGTCGAGGTCTTCGGGCGCCAGCCGCTGCCCGCGGCGCTGACGCCGTTCCACCAGGGCTATGCCTTGCCGGACAGCGCCGGCGAAGTCTTCCTGGTGGAACTGCCAGGACATGCCGCCGGCCATCTCGGCGCCTTCGTGCACACGCCTGAAGGCTGGGTGCTGCTGGCCTCGGACGCGGCATGGTCGCCGACCAGCTACCGGGAACTGATCGGTCCGTCGCCGATTGCCAACCTGATCATGGAGAACCCACGGACCTACCATGCCACGCTCAGGCAATTGCATGCCCTGCATCGCAACGGACAGGTGGAAATCCGGCTGACTCATGAGGGGGCGCTCTGATGCAGTTGCCACGCATGCTCGGGGCCTACTGGCACGCGCGCCGGTTGCGCTTTGCCGGCCGCGCCGAACTGGAGGCGCACCAGACCCGGCAGATGACCCGTTTCCGCCAGCGCGTGCTGGTCCGCAGCCCCTATTTCGCGCCCTGGCTTTCGCGGCCGATGCAGGACTGGCCACGCATGGACAAGGCTGTGCTGATGGCCAACTTCGACCGGATCAACACCGCCGGACTACGCCTTGACGATGTCCTGGCGTGCGCCCGGCGCGCCGAGGCATCGCGCGATTTCAGTCCCACCTTGCAGGGCTATAGCGTGGGGCTGTCCTCCGGCACCTCCGGCGGCCGTGGCGCCTTTGTGGTGAGCCGGCCGGAACAGGCGCAATGGGCCGGCACCCTGCTGGCCAGGCTGCTGCCGCGCGGGCTGCTGGCGGGCGAGCGCGTGGCGCTGTTCCTGCGCACCAACAGCAACCTCTACACCGCGGTGCGCAATCCCTGGCTCTCGTTCGCGTTTTTCGACCTGTTCACGCCGTTCGAGGACCATCTTGCGCGGCTGGAGCGCTATGCGCCCACCATCGTCGTGGCGCCCGCGCAGGTGCTGCGGGCTCTCGCGCTGGCGCGGCAGGCGGGCCGTAGCGCGCTGCGGCCGGCACGCGTCGTTTCGGTAGCCGAAGTGCTGGAAGACCGCGACCGCGCCTTGCTGGCCAGCGTGTTCGGCGAGCCCGGCGAGGTCTATCAGGCCACAGAGGGTTTTCTCGGCGTGACTTGTGCCCACGGCACGCTGCACCTCAACGAGGAGTTTGTCCATGTCGAGCCGGAATGGCTGGATCACGAACGCTTCGTTCCCATCGTGACTGACTTCACCCGCACCACCCAGCCCATCGTCCGCTACCGGCTCGACGATGTGCTGGTACGGCGCGCCGGCGCTTGTCCGTGCGGCAGCCCAGCGCTGGCGCTGGCCCGCATCGAAGGCCGCTGCGACGACATGCTGGTACTGCCGGGCAGGAACGGGGAGCCGGTCAAGGTCTTTGCCGACGTGCTGTCGCGTGCCTTCGCACAGGCCTTGCCGCTGGCCGCGGACTACCGGCTGCGCCAGACCGGGTCGAACGCGCTATCCCTTTATGCCGAGGGCGGCAGCGTCGTGGAAGCGGCCTGCCGCTCACGGCTGGAGACGGTGCTTGCGGAGCTTGGGGTCGCCGTTGTCGGGCTGGACTGGCAATACGACGCCGCGCCGCCACCCGCCGATTTCACCACCAAGCGCTGCCGCATCGTGCGTCTGCGCTCGGTCACGCACGACGCATGAATAACGGCATGCACGGAGCGGCCGCGCCGGCTTCGGCATGGTGGTGCTGCCGGCAAGGATGCGGGGAATCCCGCGCGGCGCCGGCCCATGCCGGACCTCCTGATCGGCCTGGCCGGCCCACTGCTGGAACCCCGCCCCGATTGGCTCGGCGCCCTTCTTTACCTGGGCTTGCTGTTGCATGGCATGGCCACCCTGCCCCGATCGCTGCTGCGCGCGCAAGCGCGCTGAGCTCGCCCCCGGCAACTGTCACCCGTTGGCCGTCTGCCACGGCACTGTCCAAAAATTAGGCAGACCGATACATAACCGCCACTATTGGGCGAACGCGACGCACCGGACTTGGTTATCCACACAAACTGTGGATAACGCGATCTGGCAATTGTGGACAAATTGTGTACGTGCGTCGCAGCAATCCGCGCTGCGTTTGCGCGGCCATGCGCAATGCCGGGAGACGTTGGGATCACGCCAATCCCGCATCGGGAAGCGTGCGCGAGAGCTTGTGGATTCACGCTGCATGGGCTTTACCCCCTTCATTTAGGACGGGTCCGATTTTATTGGCGCCATGCCGCCAGTAAACTCCCGACATGCTTTTCGCCGCCGCATTCCTTCCCACCAACATCCATGCCTTGCAGGCGATGGGGCGCGCGTATGCCGAAATGCCAGGCGAACTCGACGAGCGTATCGCTTTGCTCGAGTCCGGGCTATTGGCCTCGGCGACCGGGATCGGGCACCTGAAGCGTCAGGTCGCCAAGCTGCGCCTGGAAGAACTTCTCTTCGACCAGGCGCAGGCCGCGCCTGAGGCGGACCGGTTCGCCACCATCAAACCTGCATAACGCTTATGACACTTCTATGAAGATCGCACTGCTAGCGGACCTATCGGTTCAGGCCAAGGCCTTTGCAGACTCCCTGTCGCGCGCCGGCGTCTATTGCCACACCTACCACGCAAGCCAGGAACTCTTCCACGGCATCGACCAGTCCGGATACGACGTCCTGCTGATCGACCACGAACTGGCGGACATGCCCGCCGTGGATGCCGTGCGCGCGGTACGTGGCGCCTGGCGCTGCGAGGTGCCCGTCATGGTGCTATCCAGCCGGCGAGACGAAGACTCCGTCGTCAATACCCTGCAGGCCGGCGCCGATGACTACATGATCCGCCCCCTGCGCTCACGGGAACTGGTGGCCCGGCTGTATGCGCTGCAGCGCCGCACTGCCTCGCGCGGGCAATCGCTTGACCGTGTCGTCAAGGTCGGCCCTTACGCACTGGATTGCCTCTCGCACCAGGCCGTATTCCAGGGCCGGCGGCTGCCGATGACGCCCAAGGAGTTCGATCTCGCCTCGCTGCTGTTTTCCAATGTAGGACGCGTCCTATCGCACACGCATATCGAGCTGGCGATATGGGGCTACCCGCTGCCGCCGTCGTCGCGCGCGCTGGCGAGCCTGGTTTCGCGCCTGCGCCGCACGCTGCGGCTCTGTCCCCGCAACGGCCTGGTCCTCACCGTGATCTATGCCCAGGGCTATCGCCTCGATCAAACCGGTCCGGGCCTGGCCGCGCCGAGCCCTCAAGGGTTCGGCTGACCGCTGCCGCGGCGGCGCCCGTCAGGTCCCCGGCCGGCTGCTTGGCATCAGGTCGCGCAGGTCGATCACGGCAAAACCGCTGGCGGCCTTCTTGGCTTCGCGCTTGGCCATAGCCGCGGCCGCGCCGATATGGCTGCTGCCCAGGCGGGGCAGCCCGGCAATACCTTCCAGCACCCGTGGCCCGACCCGCACCGCGCCAGCAGCCATCGACACGGCGGGGAAGAACACGGCCTGCCCGCCGCGATCTTCGCCATGGATGCCGCCTGCCGCGCGGTCGGCGTCGTCGTACATCTCGCGTGACGCACGATTGAAACGCGCAATCGCCGAGCACGTGCGTTCCGCCCAGTCGGGGCTCTGGTACAGCACCAGGAAATCGTCTCCTCCCACATGGCCCAGGAAATCTCGCGTGGGATCGCAAGTTTGCGTGAGGATGGCGGCCGCTCCCTTCAGCATTTCGTCGCCCTTCCAGTAGCCGTACTGGTCGTTGTAGGGCTTGAAATGGTTGAGGTCCACATAACAGGCATGGAACTCCGCGCCCGCTTCGATCAGGCGATCGATATGGCGGTTCAGGGGCATGTTGCCCGGCAGGAAGGTCAGCGGGTTGGCGTAGCGCGCCGCCTTCATGCGGATCTCGGTCACCGCGCGGATCAGGTCGGCGCCGGTGCCAAGGCCGGCGTAGCGCCCCCGCTCGGTGATGATGAAGCCGTCGGCCAGCGGACGCTGGTCCTCGCCCGACAGCGCCTGCGCCATTTCCTCGATGCTCGCGCTCAAGTCGAAACAGAGCGGCGCGCGATTGGCCATGCCGATGCAGGCTTTCCTGCCATACAGCTCCCGATGGAACGGCACCGCGAAGCGGTCGATGAAGTAGTGCCGGTTGACGATGGCCAGCGGTGTGTCGTCCTCGCTCACCACCGCCACCGCATGCAGTCCCGCATGCGCATGAAACAGCGCCAGCAGTTCATTGTTGCTGGTGGCCGGGCTCACGGCGGGAGCGGACCGCAGCAGCTTGCCCGCCGACACCCCGGGATGCGCCGAACGCACGGCCTGCGGAAACACGGCGATCTGCCTGGACACCAGCGCCTGGCGGGCCTGCTGCCCGACTTCCCGCAGCGGCTGCGGCTCCGGCCGTCCGAGGTAATAACCCTGGCCGAAGGGCACGCCCAGGTCGCGCAGCACCGCCAGTTCGTCGGCGTCCTCGATGCCTTCGGCGATTACCGCGCCCCCCATTGCCTTCACCAGGGCCAGCAGCGTGCGCACGACCTCGAGCCGGCGCGAGCAGGTGCCGATACCGCGCACCAGCGACTTGTCCAGCTTGGTGAAGTGCGGTGCGAGAAGAATCAGCCGGTCGAGATTGGCGTGGCCGGTGCCRAAATCGTCCAGCGCGCATTGCATGCCCAACGCATGCAGCACAGCCATGGCCTGGCCAAAGCGCTCGGCGTCCTCGATGGGCGTCTGCTCGGTGACCTCGATCACCACCCGTTCCGGCGCGATGCTGTCCGCTATCAGGGTCCGCATCGCGCGGCCGTCTTCGGCCAGCAGGTAGCGCAGCGCCATGGTGCTGAAGTTGAGGAACAGCTTGCCGCGCAAGCCGCGCGCCAGGCAGCTGGCTAGTCCGGTGCGCGCCGCCTGCAATTCGATCTGGACGGTTTCGGCCTCGTTGCGGGCGAGACGGAACAAAGCGTCCGGCATGGCCAGCGGCGAGTTGGACGGGCCGCGAACCAATGCCTCATAGCCCAGGATCTCGCCAGTGCTGAAGGCGACGATAGGCTGGAAGACGGCGTGCAGCGGCGGCAAACGCAGCCGCGGCACGGGCGCGCCGGCCAGGGGAGAGGCAAATTGCATGGACGGAGTGAACGTGACGTGGGGAAAGCGCGGCGCCAGGCGCGAAAAGCCGGTGAGCCAAAGTGACTCGCCCTCTATTTCATGTCAGGAATGTGTCGCCCGGATGACAAAATCGATTACCCCCTCGCGCGGCCGGGATGTCATGGATGCGTCACAGATGCCGGCCAGCATGCGGGGAAAATCCAATTCATGCCGTCGCCCGCCGCAAGCGCGGGATGGCGGTACCCCAGGGTCAGCAAGTGGGCCGCCTGGTCCATCGGAGTCTCAACGTGTCGCAAACCATCAAACTCAGTTTTCCACGCCGCACGGGCTGGCGCATCCCGTCCTGGCTGGGCCGGCTTCCGCTTGCCGCGCGCATGTGCGCCGCGTTCGCGCTGGTCTATGTGTTTGGTGCCGTGGTCGGGCTGACGGGCATCTTCAGTCTGGTTTCGGTCAAGCAGATGACAGATACGCTTTACCAGCGGGATATGCAGGGCGCCATCGCCGCGGAACGCGCGCAATCGGCGCTGGCCCGGCTTGGCCGTGCCCAGCTGGCGCTGACCATGGCCACCAGCGGCAGCGAGCGCGATGGCGCGGTGGCCGATATCGATAGCGCTCTCGGTGGCCTCGACCAGGCCCTGTCGATCGTTCGCAACGCGGCGCCCGCGCAGGCTCAGGCGTTGCAGCAGGAGCGCGACAGTGCCGCGGCAATGCTGCGGGATTACGTCGCCCTGCTGCGCAAGCAGCCGCTCGATGCGTTGCAGTTCGACAGTTCGGTCTCGGTCGATGGTCATTTCCTGGGCGAACAGCTGCAAAAGCTGGCCGAGCTGGTCGAAGTCACCCGCAAGCAGCAGGAGCGGCAGGCCGCCGATACGGTCGCCACGGTGGCCGCCAGCCAGTTGCGGGCCCAGGCCGTGATGGCGGCCATGCTGGTGGCGAGCCTGGCGGCGGCGGCCGCGCTGGCCTGGTTTGCTTCGCGCCTGCTGCTCTCGGAGCTGGGCGGCGAACCGGCCGACGCGGCCAAGGTGGCGAGCCGCATCGCCTCGGGGGATTTGCAGCAGCCGGTGCGCGTGCGGGCGGGCGACGAGCACAGCCTGATGTGCCTGCTGGCACGCATGCGCGACCAGTTGGCCGGCGTACTGGAAGGCATCCAACTTTCCGGCGCCGAAATCGCCGCGGCCAGCGAAGGCATTGCCCATGGCAACCAGGATCTGTCCCGCCGCACCGCACTGCAGGTTGCGGCGCTGGCCGCCGCCGCCGACAGCGTGGCGCGCCTTACCGCGCTGGTCGGGCAGGCCCACGCACAGGCCACCGAATCCAGCGCGATGGCGCTCCGGGCACGCGAAGCCACCGACCGTGGCATGGCGGTGGTCGGCCAGATGAGCGGCGCCATGGAGGCGGTGAACCAGCACTCGCGCAGCATCACGGAAATGGTCGAGGTGATCGAGAGCATCGCCTTCCAGACCAATATCCTGGCGCTCAATGCTGCCGTGGAAGCCGCGCGCGCGGGCGAGGCCGGGCGCGGCTTCGCGGTCGTGGCCCAGGAAGTGCGCGGGCTGGCGCAGCGCAGCGCAACCTCCGCGCGCGAAATTCGCGCCACCATTGGCCACGCGGGCGAGGAGATCGCCCGCGGGGCGCGCCTGAGCGGGCAAGTGGTCAGCGCAATGGGCGGCATCGAGCAGGCGGTGGCTCAAAGCCATGCGCTGGCCGAGCGGCTGTGCGGCGTGGCGGACGAACAGGCACGCGGCATCCGCTCGGTCGGAGAGGCCGTGGCCCAGCTCGACCAGACCACCCGGCAGAACGCCGAACTCGTGGAAGCCGTCACGGCGCAGGCCGCCAGCCTGGATCAACAAGCGGCCGGGCTGGCGGCCGGGGTGGCTCGCTTCCGGTTCTGAGGGTGGCTATCAGGCGGCGGTCAGCGTAGCAGGTGTCATGGCAATCGAACTGCAGTTCTGCAATGCAGAACTGCAGTTCCACCCTGCAGTTGACGCGCAAGGCGATCGGTGGGAATATCCGGCGATCGAACAATCCGGCGGCCCACGCCGGAAGCCTTACACGGAGACTGTATGAGTCGCACTCCCATGCCCGGCGCGCACGCGCCGGCTGCCGCCCCCTCCTCCTCGTTTACCCGCCTGCACCAGACCTTTGGCCCCTGGGTCCAGAGCCATCCCGAGCGCGTGGCGCTGATGGATGCCGAGCGGTCGCTGCGCTACGGCGAACTGGACGGCGCCATTGCCGAGACTGCCCGCGCCCTTGCGGCCCAGGGCGTGCGCGGCGGCGATCGCGTGGTGCTGGTGACGGAGAACAGCGTGGGCTGCGCGGTGCTGATCCTGGCGCTGAGCGCACTCGATGCATGGGCCGTGCCGGTCAACGCCCGCCTGTCCGCCCGCGAGATCGACAACATCGTCGAGCATTGCGGGGCGCGCATCGCGCTGTACCTCGACAGCGCCCATCCCGAAGCGCGCGAGCACGGCCTGGCACGCGGCGCACAGCCGGCCGAATGGCCGCACGTGGGCCGCCTGCTGCTGGGCGCGACCGACCAGGCCGCCGTGGCCGAGCCGGTGGAAGCGGCGGCGCGCGACCAGGTCGCGGCGCTGATCTACACCACGGGCACCACCGGCGCCGCCAAGGCCGTGATGCTGACGCATGCCAACCTGATGTTCATTGGGCGCTCCAACCGGCTGCAGGCGCGCGTGCAGCCGGGTGACCGGGTCTACGGCGTGCTGCCGATCTCGCATGTCTATGGGCTGTCGGTGCTGCTGGTCGGCCCGCTCTCGAACGGCGCCACCGTCTATTACGAGCCGCGCTTCCGCCCGGAAAAACTCGCGCACGCGCTGGTCACGGAGCAACTCACCGTGCTGCACGGCGTGCCCGCCATGTACGCCAAGCTGATCGAATGGAGCCGCGCCCAGGCCACGCCGCTGCAGGCGCCCGCGCTGCGCATGGCGCAATCCGGCGGCGCGCCGCTGACGGCCTCGCTCAAGGCCGCCTTCGAAGCCAGCTTCGGAATCATCCTGCACAACGGCTACGGCATGACCGAAACCTCGCCCACGGTCTGCCAGACCCGGGTGGAAGCCCCGCGCACGGACTGCTCGGTGGGCCCGGTCGTGCCTGACGTAGAGATCCGCCTGGGCGAGCCGCTGCCCGACGGCAGCGGCGAACTGCAGGTGCGCGGCCCCAATGTGATGAAGGGCTATTACCGCCGCCCCGACCTGACGGCGCAGGTGATCGATGCCGACGGCTGGCTGCATACCGGCGACCTGGCCCGCATCGACGCGGAYGGCGCGGTGTCCATCGTGGGCCGCTCCAAGGAAATCATCATCCATTCCGGCTTTAACGTGTACCCCGAGGAAGTCGAGCAATCGATCAACGCCTACCCGGCCGTGCTGCAGTCCGCGGTGGTCGGGCGCGCGGTGGAAGGCAATGAGGAGGTCATCGCCTTTATCGAAGTGCGCGACGGCATGGAAGTGGACCAGGCCGCTCTGCGCGCTTTCCTGCGCGAGCGTCTGTCGCCCTACAAGATGCCAGCCGAGGTCAGGGTCGTGGCCCACTTGCCGGCCGCGCCGTCGGGCAAGATCCTCAAGGCCAGGCTGCGCGAGCTGCTGGCCAGCGCGGGCTGAAGCACAACCCTGACGCCGCCGAGGCCACCGCATGTCCGAACCGCAGAGCGAACCGCAGACCGACGAGGCGCACCAGCACAAGGAAGACCGGCATTTCGTGACCGCGCTGGCGCGCGGCCTGGACGTGCTGGCCTGCTTCCGCAGCTTCGAGACGCGCCTGGGCAATGCCGAGCTGGCGCAACGCTGCGGCCTGCCCAAGTCGACCGTGTCGCGCCTTACGCATACGCTGACCGAGCTTGGCTACCTGCGGCCGGACCCGGAGCAGCTCAAGTACCAGCTCGGCAGTTCGGCGCTGGCGCTGGCGCCTGCGGCGCAGCGCGGCGTCGACGTGCTCGCCGTGGTGCGGCCGTATATGCAGGAGCTGGCCGACCTGTCACAGGGCGTGACTTCACTGATCGTGCGCGACCGCGCGCAGATGCTGATCTACGAGAATTGCCAGTCCGAGTCATACCTGACGTTGCGGGTAGCGGTCGGCACGCGGATTTCCGGCCTGACCTCGGCTGCCGGGCGCGCCTATCTGGAGGCCCTGCCCGCTGGCGAACAACGCCAGGCCCTCGCTGCCTTCCGGCACCAGGACGGGATGGATGCCGCCAGTGCCGAGGCCATCGTCGCGCGCAGCCGCGCGGACGTACTGCGCCTGGGTTGCACCACATCCTTCGGCGAATGGCTGCCAGACATCAACTCGATCGCCGCCGCCTTCCGCCCCGGCCCGGCGCTGCCGCCGATGACGCTGTCCTGCAGCGGCCCGACGGCCATCCTGCCAGCCACGCAATTGCTCGAGAAGGTGCGCCCGCGACTGGTCGAGCGCATTCGCGAGATCGAATCGGTGCTGCGCGCACAGGACCGCTAAGCCACGGCCCCGGCGTTGCCTTGGCTGTCCTCCATCCCAGGCAGCCGCCCGCCCGCATCAAGCCAACGGCGCGGGTGCCGCCATGCCGTATTTTTCCAGCCACGGCGCCAGCTGCGGCAGGATGACGGGGTTGAGCGCCACGCCATCGCGCAACTGGCGCGCCTTGCGCTCCAGCGCGCCCTGCCCTGGCAACCGTACGCGCTTCACACCGGGCCGCGGCGGGTTGCCGGTACAGGCGCGCGCCACCCAGCCCATCTGGGTGGCGAAGGCCTCCTCGCCGGCAAAGGCTGCCGGATCCAGGATCTGCAGGAACACGGTATTGCCCCAGCGCTTGCCTGGATCGTCGCGGCCATGGCCCGTCAACCCGGCGGTCAGCGCTTCCACCATCAGCGACAGCGCAAAGCCCTTGTGGCCGGCATCGAGTCCGCCCAGGGGCAGGATCGAACCCGAGTGCGGCGGGAACAGCACCGCCGGATCGTCGCTGGCATTGCCGTGTTCGTCGATCAGCCACTGGTGCGGCAGCCGCTTGCCTTCCTTGTACAAGCGGCCGGTCAGGCCATTGGTGGTGATGGAAGTGGAGACATCGATCAGCACCGGGCCCTCCGGCGTGGGAAATCCCACCGCCAGCGGGCTGGGGGAAAACACCGGGCGCATACCGCCAAAGGGCGCCACGGTGGCCGCGCCGGGCGCCGAGGAAAACAGCAGCATGACGAAGCCGGCCTTGGTTGCCCGTTCCAGGTAAGCCGCCAGGCAGGCGATATGGTGGGAGCGGCGGATCGTGACCGTACCGGTGCCGTAGTCGCGTGCCCGGGCCATCGCGGTTTCCATGGCGCGCAGCGTCAGCCACGGCCCTGGCAGGCGCTTGCCGTCCCAGGTGGCCACGGCGGCGCGATTGGCCAGCACCTCGTAGTCTTCCCTGACCGCCATGCTGCCGCTTTCGATCTCGGCCAGGTAGGTAGGCAGCAATTGCAGGCCATGCGTATCGTGGCCCATCAGGTCGCCTTCGACCAGGATGTCCGCCACGTCGGCGGCTCGCTCGGCGGGCATGCCCGCGCGCTCGAACATGGCCTGCGCCATGCTGCGCAGCGCAGCGGCATCATGGCGCGCAATGGCTGTGGATTGGCTTTGCATAGTGGCTCCGTCAGGTCGGGCGTGCCGGGCACGCCTCTGGTTTTACTCGTTGACCGATACGCCGGCGGCCTTGACCACCTTTTCCCAGCGCACCTTCTCGGCCAGGGCGAAGGACTGGAATTCGGTGCTGGGCCTGGGATCGGGCTCGGCGCCGGCATTGACCAGCTGCTCGCGGAACTCGGGCCGGCGCATGGCTGCCATCACGGCGTCGCTGACCTTCGCCACGATCTCGCGCGGCGTGCCGGCCGGGGCGAACAGGCCGAACCAGGAGCCGGTGACAAAGCCCGGCAGGCCGGCCTCTTCCATGGTAGGCACGTCAGGCAGCGCGGCCATGCGTCTGGCGCCGGTGACCGCAAGCGCCTTGAGCTTGCCGGACTTGACGAACGGCAGCGAGGTCGGCGCGTTATCGAACATGATCTGCACCTGGCCGCCCATCAGGTCCGTCACCGCCAGCGCGCTGCCCTTGTATGGCACGTGCACCATCGCGGTTCCTGTCATCACCTTGTACAGCTCGCCCGAAAGGTGGATCGAGCTGCCCGCGCCCGACGAGGCAAAGGTGGCGCGTCCGTTCTCGCTCTTCACGAACTGCGTAAGCTCCTTGACGTTGCGGGCCGGCACCGAGGGATTGACCACCAGGATGTTCGGCACCGAAGCGACCATCGCCACGGCCGTGAAATCCTTCGCCGTATCGTAAGGCATCTTGCGATAGAAACTGGCGTTGATGGCGTTGGTACCGACCGTGCCCATCAGCAGCGTGTAGCCGTCCGGCGCGGACTTGGCGACAATGTCGGCGCCGATATTGCCCGAAGCGCCGGGGCGGTTCTCCACCACTACGGGCTGGCCCAGCGCCTTCTGCAGGTCGCGCCCGATCAGGCGGGCCACGATATCGGTATTGCCGCCGGCGGCAAACGGCACCACCACGCGGATCGGCCTGGAGGGATAGGTATCCGCCTGCGCGGGCAACGCCGCGCAGGCGGTGGCCGCAGCCAGTGCCGCCAGCAGCGCGCGGCGCGAAGGCTTGAAGCTTTGATGCATGGTTGTCTCCTTTGTGGTTCTTGTAGTGGCCATGCTGCCGGCCCCAGGATCATGCGAAGTGCGCTCAATGAGACGGATCCGGCAGCAGCCGCCCCGGATTCATCAGCCCGTGCGGGTCCAGGGCGTGCTTGATTTTCTGCATCAGCGCCATTTCCACGGCGGATTTGTAGTGCGCGTTCTTGTCGACCTTGAGCTGGCCGATGCCATGCTCGGCCGAGATCGAGCCGCGCGCGCGGTGCACCGCCTCGTACACCAGCGCGCTGATCGCCGCGCCGTTGGCCCGCACGAACTCCGGCTGCGGCATGCCCTGCGGCGCGCTGACGTTGTAGTGCAGGTTGCCGTCGCCGAGGTGGCCGAAGGCCAGCACGCGCGCGCCCGGATGCGCGGCCACGATGGCGGCGCTGGTGTGGGCGATGAACTCGCCGATGGCCGAGATCGGCACCGAGATATCGTGCTTGAGGTTGTCGCCCTCTTGCGACTGGGCCTCGGGCAGGTGATGCCGGATCCGCCACAGGCCATCGGACTGCGCCAGCGAAGCGGCAATGGCTGCATCGGCCACGATGCCGGCCTCGAAGGCCTCCTCCATCAACTCGCCGAAGGCTTGCGTGGCATGGGCTTCGCTGTGCGGGTCGCTGCTTTCCAGCAGGACGTACCAGGGATGCGCCTGGTCGAACGGCGCGCGGCAGTCCGGGAAATGGCGTGCCACCAGTGCCACGCACACGCCGCTCATCAGTTCGAACGCGGTCAGCGTGGCAGCCAGCCGGCGCTGCGCGAGTTCCAGCAGGCGCAGCGCCGCATGCGGGTTGCTCACCGCGGCCAGCGCGGTCATGCGCGCGGCCGGCCGGGGGAATAGCTTGAGGGTAGCGGCGGTAATCACGCCCAGGGTGCCCTCGGCGCCGATAAAGAGCTGCTTCAGGTCGTAACCGGTGTTGTCTTTACGCAGGCCACGCAGGCCGTCCCAGGTCTCGCCGTCGGGCGTGACCACTTCCAGGCCCAGGCATAACTCGCGCGTATTGCCATAGCGCAGCACCTGCACCCCGCCCGCGTTGCTGGCGAGGTTGCCGCCGATGGTGCAACTGCCCTCCGCGCCCAGCGACAGCGGATACAGGCGCCCCGCCTCCTGCGCCGCCTGCTGGACGGCGGCCAGGATGCAGCCGGCCTCGGCGGTCAGCGTGTTATTGAGCGGATCGATCTCGCGGATGCGGTTCAGCCGCGCCGTGGAGAGCACCAGCGCGCGCCCGCCGCCATCGGGAATGGCGCCGCCCACCATGCCGGTATTGCCGCCTTGCGGCACCAGCGGCACCCGCCGCGCCGCGCACCAGCGCACGATCGCAGCCACATCCCCGGTGGTGTCCGGCTGCGCCACCGCGAGCGCGCGGCCGGTCCAGCTGCGGCGCCAGTCGGTGAGGAACGGGGCTGTGTCCTCGGGCGCGGTCAGCAAGCGGCCGGCAAACCGGCTGCGCAGGTCGGCCAGCGTGGCATCGGTCATGGCGTGTCTCCTGTTTTTGTCTTATGTGGGGTGTCTTCTCGTACTGGCAGTGCCAATGGCAGTGCTAATGGCGGTGCTAATCGGCGATGCGCATCGCCGGCGTGATCTGGCGCGGATCCGTCACCAGTTCCAGCAACGCAGGCTTGCCCGCCGCCTGTGCCCGCGCGAAGGCCGCGGCAAAGTCCTCCGTCTGCGTCACGCGTTCGGCCCAGGCCCCGCACGACTGCGCCATCGCCACGAAATCCGGGCTCGGGATCGCCGTGCCGCTGACGCGGCCCGGATAGCGCTTTTCCTGGTGCATGCGGATGGTGCCGTACATGCCGTTGTTGACCACCACCACGATCAGGTTGACGCCGTACTGCGCGGCGGTGGCCAGTTCCTGCGGATACATCAGGAAACAGCCGTCGCCGGCGAAGCACACCACGGTGCGCCGCGGGTCGCGCAGCTTGGCGGCAACCGCCGCGGGCAGGCCGTAGCCCATGGCGCCGCAAGTCGGCGCCAGCTCGGTGCGCGGCTGGCGGTAGGCGTAGAAGCGATGGAGCCAGACGGTGTAGTTGCCCGCGCCGTTACTCAGCACGGCGTCGTCGGGCAAGACGCGGTCCAGGTGCGCAATCACCGCGCCCATGTCCACGCCCGTGAGCTGCGGGTGCGGCCTGGCCGGCATGGCGAAGGCGGTATGCGCGGCGCGCGCGGCGCTGGTCCATTCGCCCCAGCGCACGGCGGCGGGCGGCGTCAGCGCGGCCAGCATGGCGGCGCCGGGTTCGATGCCCGCATGGATGGCCAGCTCGGGCTGGTACACGCGGCCAAGCTCGGCGCTGTCGGCATGCAGGTGGATCAGGCGCTGGCGCGGGCGCGGCACTTCCAGCAAGGTGTAGCCATCGGTGGCGATGTCGCCCAGCCGCGTGCCGAAGGCCAGGATCAGGTCGGCGTCGCGCACGCGCTCCGCCAGCGCGGGATTGACGCCAAGGCTGAGGTGGCCGACGTAGTGCGGGTCGCGGTTGTCGAACACGTCCTGGCGGCGGAAGGCGCATGCCACCGGCAGGTTCCAGCGCTGCACGAAGGCGGTGAAATCGGCCGCCGCGCGCGCGCTCCAGTTGGCGCCGCCGGCGATCACCAGCGGACGCTGCGCGCCGGCCAGCGCCACGGCCAGCGCTGCCGCGTCGGCCGCGTGCGGCGCGGCCTCCACCGGGCAATAACATCCTGTATCGGCCACTTCGCACAGGCCATCCAGCACGTCCTCCGGCAGCGAGATCACCACGGGACCGGGCCGGCCGGAGGTAGCGCACTGGAAGGCGCGGGCTACCAGTTCGGGGATGCGGGCCGGATCCTCGATCTCCACCACCCATTTGGCGATGGAGCCGAACATGGCGCCATAGTCCACCTCCTGGAAAGCCTCGCGCCCCTTGTGGCCGCGTGCGATCTGGCCGACGAAGAGCAGCATCGGCGTGGAATCCTGGGCGGCGATATGCACCCCGATGCTGGCGTGGGTGGCGCCCGGCCCGCGGGTGACGAAGCAGATGCCGGGGCGCCCGGTGAGCTTGCCGTCGGCCTCGGCCATATTGGCCGCCGCGCCCTCGTGCTTGCACACGATCAGGTCGATGGCGGGCTGGTCATGCAAGGCGTCCAGCACGTCGAGGAAGCTCTCGCCCGGCACGCAGAAGATGCGCTCGGCGCCATGGATGCGCAGGGCGTCCACCAGCACGTGGCCACCGGAACGGGCCAGCCTGGCGGGCGATGACGGGGAAAGCGCGGTGGCTGCAACGGATTGGCTGGTCATGATGATACGGAATGGTGCGGTGCAATCGGACAGATGCCGGGCGCTGCCTTGGCACGAGCGCATCGGAAAGCGTCCGGCGAATCCGGAAAAGCCGGGACTGCATGGATTGTTATGCCGCGAGTGCCTTGTGCGCCTGGCATACGCCGCATTTCTGCTATGCGTAAAACGCAAGGCTGCGCTTGCCGGGCGCGTGTAGATTGTTGCCAGGCGATCTCGCCCTGCCCCCGCGTCCCTTGCCCATGCATGGCGGTGCGGCGAGGCAGCGGAAAGGAAGATGGCTTCGACAAAAACGATCAGGAGACCCAGATATGCCCATGCGCCCGCAACCCGGCCAGTCACTCCAGCCTTCCCGCCGCTTCGCCAGGCTTTGGACCTGCGCACTGGCCGCACTTACCGCGCTGGGCACCCTGGCCAGCGTCCTGCCGGCGTATGCGCAGGACGCGTGGCCGACCAGGCCGGTCAACTACGTCGTGCCCTTCGCCGCGGGCGGCACCACTGACGTGCTGGGGCGCCTGATCGGCCAGCGCCTGTCGCAGATGATCGGCCAGCCGGTGGTGGTGGAAAACCGGGCCGGCGCGGGCGGCAATATCGGCTCGGACTACGTGGCCAAGGCGGCGCCTGACGGCTACACCCTGGTGGGCGGCACCATCAGCTCGCACGCGATCAATGTGAGCCTGTACCCGAAGATGCCCTACGACCCGATCAGGAATTTCCAGCCGGTGGCCCTGATCGGCACACTGCCCAACCTGCTGGTGGTCAATGCCAACAGCCCGTGGAAGAACGTGCAGGACGTGATTGCGGCGGCCAGGGCCAAGCCCGGTACGGTCTCCTTCGGCTCGGCGGGTAATGGCACCTCGCAGCACCTCGCCGGCGAATTGTTCGCCAACATGGCAGGCGTCAAGCTGCTCCATGTGCCATTCAAAGGCAGCAGCCCGGCAGTGCAGGCGCTACTGGGCAACCAGGTGGACGTGCTGTTCGAAAACAGCGTGGCCGCCATGCCGATGATCCAGTCCGGCAAATTCCGCGCCCTGGCCACCACCGCCGCCAAGCGCGCGCGTGAGTTGCCGGACGTGCCAACGGTGGCCGAGGCCGGCGGGCCGAAACTGCAGGGCTACGAGATTGTTTCCTGGCAAGCCGTGTTCGCCCCCGCCGGCACGCCCGCGCCCATCGTCAACCGCCTTGCCACCGACATAGGCAAGATCATCCAGGAACCCGACATGCGCGCCCGCCTCGCCGCGCTGGGGATCGAGCCGTCCGGCGCGGGCCCGGCCGAACTGGGCGCTTTCCAGAAGAGCGAAGTGGCCAAATGGGCGCAACTGATCAAGACCGCGAATATCCGGCCGGAATGACGCCAGCGCATGGCTCGCGTGCCTTGCCGGGTACCCAAGCGGGGCCCGGCGGCTTATGATGGCCAATTGATTTTGCCTGTGACCCCTTCCCTCTTCCCCCCCGAAGCCCATGAGTGAACACCGCATTCCGACCGCCGCCCTCCACCAGTGGGTAGTCGATCTCTGGCTCGCCGCCGGTTCCGACGCGCGCGAGGCCCGCCTCACCGCCGATCACCTGGTCGGCGCCAACCTGTCCGGCCACGATTCCCACGGCGTCGGCATGATCCCCAAGTACGTGCTGTCCTGGCTGGGCGAGCAGCTCCAGCTGAACCAGCACGTGAGCGTGGTGCACGAGGCCGGCGGCATCCTGAGCCTGGACGGCAACCGCGGCATGGGCCAGGCGGTGACCGAGGAGGCCATGGGCCTGGCGATCGAACGCGCGCGCGAGCACGGCGTATGCGTGCTGGGCCTGCGCCGCTCGCACCATCTGGGCCGGGTCGGGCACTGGGCCGAGCAGGCCACCGCGGCCGGCATGATCTCCATCCACTTCGTCAACGTGTTGTCCAAGCCGATCGTGGCCCCGCACGGAGGCTACGAGGCCCGCTATGGCACCAACCCGTTCACCATCGGCGTGCCGGTGGCCGGCGCCGAGCCGCTGGTGATGGACTTCGCCACCAGTGCGATCGCGCTGGGCAAGGTGCGCGTGGCCAACAACAAGGGCGTGCCGGTGCCGCCGGGCTGCCTGCTGGATGCGCAAGGCCAGCCCACCGACGACCCCGCCGTGATGTTCCCGCCCGCAGGCGATCCGCAAGGCGCGCTGCGCGCCTTCGGCGAGCACAAGGGCTATGTGCTGGCGGTCATGTGCGAACTGCTGGGCGCTGCCGTGACGGGCGGCCACACCATCCGCCCGGAGACCCTGACCCACGAGCATGCGGTCTGGAACAATATGCTGGCCATCGTGTTCGACCCGGCGCGCCTGGGCAGCAGCACCACCTTTGGCCATGAGGTGCAGGCCTTCGTCGACTGGCTGCGGTCCTCGCAACTGCAGCCCGGCACCGATGCCATCCTCCTGCCCGGCGAGCCCGAGCGCGCATGGCGCCGCGCCCGCGCGGCGTTCATGCCCGTGGACAGCGGAACGCTCGCCCAGCTCGACGATGCCGCGGCACGCGTGCAGGCCGCGCGAGGGAAATCGCCCGGCCCGCTATCGCGGCTGGCGGTGGACTGATCCGCCCTGTTCCGGGCGATAAACCGACAACCCAAGGCCTAGCCACCATGCCGCACCTAATTATCGAAATCACCGAAAACACGCGCCTGACCTGCTCGCAGGAGGAACTGCTGGACGAAGCCAATGCCGCGTTGCTGGCATCCGGCCAGTTCAACGAACCCGACATCAAGTCGCGCTGCATTACGCTGACTTCCTTCCGCCAGGGCACCGAAGCACGCGAACGCGCCTTCGTGCATGCGCGCCTGCACATCCTGGACGGCCGCGAACTGGCGGTGCGCCAGGCGCTCAGCAAGGCGGTCTGCGACGTCATCGCCGAAGCCGTACGGCCGGGCGACGCCGAAGACAGCGTGCAGGTCAGCGTGGAAGTCGTGGAGATGGAACGCGCCAGCTTTGCCAAGCAGATCGTCAGCGGCGCACGCTGAGGCTGCGCCAGGGCCGCCGCGGCGGCCCGCCGGGAACCGGCAACAACGATGGCCTCGACGCCTGCCGCACCAGCGGCGGGCGGCAACGAAAGGCCACGCCATATCCAATCGCGAAGAAGCCCCCAGGAGATAACGTGTCCGCTACCCAACCCGCCGCCCCGGTGATCCGCCTGCACGCGCAGGACAACGTACTGATCGCGCGTACCGAACTCAGCATCGGCACGCCAGTGCCCGGCGAGGCGTTCAGCATCCGCAGCCAGGTGCCGGCCGGGTACAAGATCGCGGCGCGCGCCATCGCCAGGGGCGAGCCCATCCTCAAGTACAACACCACGATCGGCTTTGCCGGTGCCGACATTGCGCCGGGCGCGCTGGTATCCGGACACAATATCGAGTTCCGCGAGTTCGACCGCGACTACGCCCATGCGCGCGACTTCGTGCCGGTAGCGCTGCTGCCCGAAGCGGAACGAGCCACCTTCGACGGCATCGTGCGCGAGGATGGCCGCGTGGCCACGCGCAACTTTATCGGCGTGGTCGCCACCGTCAACTGCTCGGCCACCGTGGTGCACAAGATCGCCGAATGGTTCACGCCCGAGCGGCTGGCCGACTATCCCAACGTGGACGGCGTGGTGGCCTTCGCCCACAGCACCGGCTGCGGCATGGAGATGAGCGGCGAGCCGATGGCCATGCTGCAGCGGACCCTGGCCGGCTATATGCGCCACCCCAACCTGGCAGCCGTGCTGGTGGTCGGGCTGGGCTGCGAACGCAACCAGATCAATGCGCTGCTGAAGGCCGAAGGACTGGAGCCCGGGCCCCGGCTGCATGCGTTCACCATGCAGGACACCGGCGGCACCCGCAAGACCATCGCCGCCGGCGTGGCCGCGGTGCAGGCACTGCTGCCGGATGCCAACCGGGCCGTACGCCAGCCGGTGCCGGCCAGCCACATCAGCATCGGCCTGCAATGCGGCGGTTCGGACAGCTTTTCGTCGATCACGGCCAACCCGGCGCTGGGCGCGGCCATGGACATCCTGGTGCGCCACGGCGGCACGGCCATCCTGTCGGAAACGCCGGAGATCTATGGCGTCGAGCACACGCTGACGCGCCGCGCGGCCAGCCGCGAGGTGGGCGAGAAGCTGGTCGAGCGCATCCGCTGGTGGAAGGATAGCTACGCCGCCGGCCGCGATGTGCAGATCAATGGCCGCGTCAGCCCCGGCAACCAGGCCGGCGGGCTGGCCAATATCTTCGAGAAATCACTGGGGTCGTCGATGAAGGGCGGCACCGGCCCGCTGATGGGCGTGTATCGCTACGCCGAACCGATCACGCAAAAGGGCTTCGTCTTCATGGACTCGCCCGGTTTCGACCCTGTATCGGCCACCGGGCAGATCGCCAGCGGCGCCAACCTGATCTGCTTCACCACCGGGCGCGGCTCCATGTTCGGCGCCAAGCCGGTGCCATCGCTCAAGCTCGCCACCAACTCGCCGATGTACCAGCGCCTGGAAGAAGACATGGACATCAATTGCGGCGAGATCCTCGACGGTACCGCTACCATCCAGAGCATGGGCGAACACATCTTCGCGCGGATCCTGGCGGCGGCCTCCGGCCAGCGCACCAAGAGCGAGTTGCTCGGCCTGGGCGACCATGAGTTCGCGCCGTGGCAGATCGGCATCACCGGCTGACGCAGCCCCCATCCGCTATCGCGCGCCGCGCCTCAATAAACAGGAACACTAAACGACATGTCAACGCTGCCGAATTCGAACTTGCCCTCCCCGCTGCCCAACCGCTTCCGTGCCGACATCCTCGCGCGCAAGCGCGTGATCGGCTGCTGGTGCTCGCTGGGCAATCCCACTACCACCGAGATCCTCGGCCTGGCCGGCTTCGACTGGCTGCTGCTCGACGGCGAGCACTCGCCCAACGATGTGCTCACCTTTATTCCGCAGCTGATGGCGCTGCAAGGCAGCGTGAGCGCGCCTGTGGTGCGCCCGCCGGTAAACGATCCGGTGGTGATGAAGCGCCTGCTGGACATCGGTTTCTATAATTTCCTGATTCCCTTTGTCGAAAGCGCCGAACAGGCCGGGCGCGCCGTCAGCGCCACCCGCTACCCGCCGGCCGGTGTGCGCGGCGTGTCGATGGTCCAGCGCAGTAACCGCTACGGCACCGTGCCGGAGTACTTCAGCCAGATCAACGACAATATCTGCGTGCTGGTACAGATCGAAAGCCGGAAAGGCGTCGATGCCGCCGATGCCATCTGCGCCGTGGAAGGCGTGGACGGCATCTTTATCGGCCCGTCGGACCTGGCTGCAGCCTGCGGCCATCTCGGCAACCCCAACCATCCCGAGGTGCAGGCGCAGGTGGCGCGCATCTTTGACGCCGCCAATCGAGCGGGCAAGGCGGTCGGCACGCTGACGCCGGTGGAAGCCGATGCGCGCCGCTACCTGGATATGGGCGCGAGCTTCGTGGCGGTGGGCCTGGACCAGAATATCTTCCGCAGCGCCACGCAGGCGCTGCGCGATCGCTTCGCCGGCTAGGCGCGGCATCCGCCCGAAGCCGCGCCGCGCGCGGCCCCAACGTACGACAGACGACAGACGAGGGGACTGACATGAGCAAGATCGGATTTATCGGACTGGGCGTGATGGGCACGCCCATGGCGCAACACCTGCTGGCCGGCGGCAATACGCTCTATGTCCACTCCCGCAGCGGGCCGCCAAAGGCCCTGCTCGATGCCGGCGCCCAGGCCTGCGCCAATGCCACCGAAGTGGCGCGGCAGAGCGATGTGATCTTCCTGATGCTGCCCGACACGCCCGACGTGGAGCGCGTGCTGTTTGGTGAAAACGGCGTGGCGCAAGGCCTCTCCAAAGGCAAGGTCGTGGTCGACATGAGTTCCATTTCTCCGATAGAAACGCGCGTCTTCGCCGGAAGAATCGAAGCGCTCGGCTGCGACTACGTGGACGGCCCCGTCTCCGGCGGCGAAGTCGGCGCCAGGGCCGCCACGCTGTCGATCATGGCCGGCGGCAAGCAGACCGTGTTCGACCGCGTGCTGCCGTTGCTGCAACTGATGGGCAAGAACATCACGCTGGTGGGCGGCGTGGGCGACGGGCAGGTGGCCAAGGTGGCGAACCAGGTGATCGTCGCGCTGACCATCGAGGCCGTGGGCGAGGCCCTGGTGCTGGCCGCCAAGGCAGGCGCCGACCCGGCCCGCGTGCGCGAAGCGCTGATGGGCGGCTTTGCCAGCTCGCGCATCCTGGAAGTGCATGGCGAGCGGATGATCAAGCGCACCTTCGATCCGGGCTTCCGCATCGAACTGCACCAGAAGGACCTCAACCTGGCGCTGTCGACCGCGCACAAGCTGGGCGTGAGCCTGCCGAATACCGCCTCGTGCCAGCAACTGTTCAATGTGTGCGGCGCGCTTGGCGGCGCCAGATGGGACCATTCCGGCCTGGTGCGGGCGCTGGAACACATGTCCGGGCACGCCATCGGCGACAAGCCCGCCGCCAAGGCCTGAACTTGCCCGCACACACCGCATGACCGCGCTCAACTCCGAGGACCTCGCCTGCTTCGTCTGCGTCGCCAACACGCAAAGCATCTCGCGCGCGGCGCTTGAAATGGGCGCGGACCAGTCCACCGTCAGCCGACAGATCGCCCGGCTGGAAGCGGCGCTGGACACCCGCCTGTTCCACCGCAGCGGGCGCGGCGTGGTGCTGACCGAAGCCGGCCAGACCCTGATCGTCTACGCGCGCCAGGTAGCGGCCACGCTGGCGGAAGCGCGCGAAGCCATTCGCGCGTCGTCGGCGCAGGGTCCGGCGCAGTTGGTGATCGCGGCGCAGCCTACCATTGCCAACACTGCGTTCGCCAGCATCGGCACCGCGCTCAAGCAGCGCTTTCCCGCCACCAGGGTTCGCTTTGTCGAAGGGTTGGCGAGCCCGTTGCTGGCCTGGCTGGCGGCGGGCGAGATCGACGTCGCTCTGCTCTATCTGCCCGAGCAGCAAGGCGCGCTGAAGGTCGACATCCTGCTGGAAGAAGACCTGACCCTGGTCACGCCAACCTCGTGGAGCCATCTCGGCCCCACCTTTCCGGTGCGCCGGCTGGGCGAAGTGCCGCTGATCCTGCCCAGCACCGGACACGGCCTGCGCGTACTGGCCGAGTCGCTGGCGGCCAGGGCCGGCACGAGCCTGCAACTGGCGCTGGAATGCGATGCCTCCAATACCGTATCGATGCGGCTGGTGGAAGATGGCTGCGGCGCCACCCTGCTGCCCTTTGCCGCGGTGGCCGACCGCGTGGCGCAAGGTCGGTTGCATTCGGCGCGGCTGGTGGATCCGGTGGTGACGCGGCAGGTGGCGCTTGCCACCGCGCGAAACCGCACGCCGGTGCCTGAGTTGTGGGACATCATGCAGACGGTCAGGCAGTCGGTGCGGAATATCGTGATGTCGGGGGCGTGGCCGGGGGCGCGGTTGATTTGACCGGCATCAAAGCCCGCCAAGGCCATGGGCAATGCCAAACGCGAGGAGACTATCCATGAACGCCGACCAATTCCGTACCATCCAGGCTCCGAGTACCTCGAGCACCCCGAGGCCGCCTCGGTCGCGCTGCGCGATGCGCGCGTGCTCGTGGAAGGCGACCTCGATTTCCGCGGCACGCTTGGCGTGAGCAAGGAAACTGCCGTGGGTTTTCAGGCGATCCGGCTGCGTCTTGAACTGGATACGGACGCTCCGGTCGAGCAGGTCTAGACCCTGCTGCGCCTGACGGAGCGCTACTGCGTCGTCTGCCAGACGCAGGCCCGCGGAACCCCTTTGGCGGTCGGCCATGCTGTCGGCGGCGAGCCGGCGGCAAGGCCAGGTTCCCCCCGCTACGCAGGCTTGATGTTCTGGTTGTGGCGGAACAGGTTGTCGGGATCGTACCTGCGCTTGACGTCGGCCAGCCGCGCGTAGTTCGGCCCGTAGGCCGCGCCAACGCGATCGCCCTCTTCCTGCGTCAGGAAGTTGACGTACACCGAGCCCTGCGCGTACGGCGCCGCCGCCTGGAAGACCTCGCGCGACCAGGCGATGCAGGCATCGTCGTCGGCCGGGTCGGTCCAGCGTCCGTGCACGTTCATGACGAAGTTGGCATCGCGGCTGGGATAGGCCGTGGCATCCACCGCCACCCGGTTGGTCTGGCCGCCCAGCGAGCCGATGAATATCTCTGTGTGCGGGGAAGGCAGCTTGTTGATGTAGTCCGTCAGCAGCGTGATCAGGCCGTCGTCGAGCCCGGCGAAGTTGTGCGATTTCCAGTAATTGCGGGCGCCGGGCGTCAGCAAGGGATCGAACGCCTGCTGCCACGCGGTGAATGGCATGGGCCCTACGTGCTCGCCGTAGGGCGTGCCCAGTTTCCGCAGGGGCTCGGCCAGTCGCGGCCCGTCCGCCACCGGCCCGATATAGCAGATAGCCAGCGCCACGATGGGCTTCCCATGCGCTTCGGGCGGGAGGAACGGCAGGGGCGGCGCCAGCCGCATCACGGCCCAGACGGTCAGTTCGTCCGGCATGCCGGCGAAACGGTCGCGCAGTGCCTGCAAGACCGTAGCTGCCTGTGACAAGGGATAAACGATCAGGCCACCGAACACTTCCGGGCCGACCGGATGCAGCGCGAACTCGAACAGCGTGACCACGCCAAAATTGCCGCCGCCGCCGCGGATGGCCCAGAACAGGTCGGCATGCTCGGAGGCGCTGGCGCGCACCAGCTTGCCGTCGGCGGTGACGACCTGCGCCCCGACGAGGTTGTCGACCGACAAACCGTACTTCCGGCTGATCCAGCCAAAGCCGCCGCCCAGCGTCAGGCCGGCCACACCGGTAGTCGAGTTGATGCCCAGCGGCGTGGCGAGGCCAAAGGCCTGGGCCTCGTGGTCGAAATCGCCAAGCGTCGCGCCAGGCTCGACATAGGCGCGCAGCGCGGTAGGGTCGATTCGCACCGACTTCATGGCAGACAGGTCCAGCGTGATCCCGCCCTCGCATATCGCCAGGCCGCCGATATTATGGCCACCGGCGCGTACCGAGAGCAGCAGGCCGTTGTCTCGCGCGAACGCCAYGGTATGCATGACATCGGCTGCGCCCGCGCTTTGGACGATGAGCCCGGGGCGCCGGTCAATCATGGCGTTCCAGATGCTGCGGGCCTCGTCATAGCCCGCATCGCCAGGCTGCAGCGCCTGGCCTCTCAATTTCGACTTCAAGCCTTCGACCAGCTCGCTGGACAGATCAGCCATGATGCACCTCGCGACGGAATCCCCGGCTACGGGTTCGGCCGCGTTACCGGCAAGGTGCCACAAAGCACGGCTTGATCCGTCTCCGGCGTCATGTCTCCAGGGAGGACGGCATGGCGGACTGAAGGGGGAAAAGCGGCTGCCGGCTGGCTTGAGGAAGGCTGGGAGGGGCCGAATCCTTCCTCATTTAAGGTTGATCCCCGGGTAATGTAAAGCAACCGGGACACTGGTCCCGATAGTCGCTTCTCGCTTCGACGATCACACTTGCGCAGGAGAAGCGTATCGCCGCATTCGACGCGCCAGCGAGCGGCAACAAGTACTCGCAACAGCACATCATCGAAGTTGGCGACGTGCCTGGCACAAGCTGCGGCTGTTCGAGTTAGTGCGCAGTGATGGCGGTAAAGATCAGGCAATTGAGGTCGTCGGCCTCAAAGAGGCCGTTATCCGTGGCACCAGCGACCTGACCGACTTGAATGGGCCCGGCTGCGGCTCGCATTGAACGGCTGACATTCCGCATAAATCGGCCGCTCGGGCAGGTAGCGCGACACGCAGCAGCCGCAGCTAAGTCGTGCGCGACCATTTTGTGTGGGTTGTGTGATCTTCGAACGCGGAGACGATGCCGTCAATCATTGCTGTGATGCGCGCGGTATGCCGAAGGTCTTGATGCGTGACGAGCCAGATTTCGTAGACCGCCCCACGTGCGGGTTCCGGCCATACCTGCACGAGGCCGTCGTGTTCAGCCAGATGGATCGGAAGCTCACCGATGCCGAGGCCTGCCTTTACCGCGGTACGCAGCATGAGGCTGGAATTGAAGGTCGATACGATGCGCCCCGCGTGTATCGGTTCGCCAGCAAGCGTCGGTGATCGATTACCGGTCCAGTTTCCCTGATAGCAGACAAGATCGTGGCCCGCGAAGGCGGAGCCAGCAGCGGGCTTGCCGTGGCGCTCGAGATAAGCATTCGATGCAAAGAGCGCCATGGGCCAGCGAGCCAGGCGCCGCGCGACTAGATCGGGATTTTCCGGCCTGACTGACCGGACCGCGATATCCGCTTCACGCTTTGCCAGATTTAGCATGCGCGTCGACGTGTCCAGCAGGATGCGCACTTCGGGATGCGCAGCATGCAGGCGTTCGATGGCGGGAAGCAGGAATTCGAGCGCAATCGAGTCGGTGCTGGTGACTCTTACGTCCCCCGCAAGCCGTGTATCCGTGCCTTGAGTTCGTCTGACGAGTTCGTGTGCGGAGTGTTCCATTTTCTCCGCCGATCTCAACGCGGCCTCGCCTGCGGCGGTCAACGCGTAACCCCCAGAGGTGCGCAGGAAGAGCGTTGCACGTAGGGCATGCTCTAGTGCCGCGATCCGTCTGCCGACCGTCGCCTGATCGAGGTTGAGCGTCCTGGCCGCTCCACGGAGCGTTTTTTCGCGCTCCACCGCGAGAAACACTCGCGCGTCATCCCAGTTCATCGTGCCGCCCTCATGATGCAAATTTGCATCTGTCAGATTGAATAATGCTGCACATATTCATCAGCGTCGAGGCCTAAACTGAACGCAAGAGTTCCTCGTTCAATGATCCGCCCGGATCAATCGAGCCTCATCTATAGAAGGATTGGTATCCATGTCTGCTTCAACTTATCATGTGCCGCCGTCCATGACGGCCGTTGAGATCAAACAGCCCGGCGGTCCTGAGGTCCTGGTTCCGACCATGCGCGCGGTGCCGATGCCGGCCGCCGATCAGGTTCTGATCCGCATCCACGCAGCTGCCGTGAACGGTCCAGACGTTTTCCAGCGCAAAGGGCTGTATGATCCGCCCCCCGGCGCTTCGGACATTCCAGGGCTGGAAGTGGCAGGTCAAGTGGTTGCCGTTGGCCCCGACGTGTCCCAATTCCGGATCGGCGAACTGGTGTGTGCATTGATTCCCGGTGGGGGCTACGCAGAATATGCAGTCGCGCACGCCTGCAACACGATGCATATCCCCAAAGGCCTGACGTTGGTGGAAGCGGGGGCAATGCCCGAAACGTTCATGACGGTATGGCTGAACCTGTTCCAGCGCGGCAAGCTGGTTGCCGGCGAATCGGTGTTGATCCATGGCGGCGCGTCAGGTATCGGTACCACGGCGACCATGCTGGCGAAGGCTTTCGGCGCAGCGAAAATCATCACGACAGTTGGCTCGCAGGCGCATCGGGAGGCAAGCCTGGAGCTAGGTGCAGACCTCGCGATAGATTACCGCGAGGAAGATTTCGTCACCGAGGCGAAGCGGTTTACCGATGGAAGAGGCGTCGACGTGATCCTCGACATCATTGCCGGCGACTACGTGGCTAGAAACTATGACGCCGCAGCCATGGACGGACGGATCCTCCAGGTGGGCGTGATCAAGGGGCCGGCGAAGGATCTCAACGTCTTGCCGATGTTGACGAAGCGTCTGACGCATATGGGCTCGACATTGCGATCGCGCACATCCGCGGACAAGGCGGCCATCATCAATGAACTGGAGCGGCAGGTCTGGCCGCACATCGAGAGCGGCAAGATCAAGCCGGTTGTCTACAAGACCTTTGCGCTTGCCGACGCTCGCGGCGCTCACGAACTGATCGATTCCGGCACACACTTTGGGAAGATTGTCCTTACGACAGGTGCCGATCTCATTGGCTGAAGCCTGGCTTGCCGGTTTCAGGCCACTAACACGGGATTGAAGTGAGTCCAATGGCACAAAAATAAAGCAAATCGCTGGGTTTCGAGTCATAAAGCGAATCGACCGAATTGCCCAGCGAATTGGTTTGGCTGACAGATAGCCGCCGCCCGCCCGGATGTCCCGGAGCGCCCTTCGCTCAGGTCACTGGCGCCGGATTGAACAGCGCCAGCGAATTGTGCAGTTTATGGTGTTCGGCCCAGGTCTTCTTGCGGCCGCTCGCTACATCCAGCATCAGCCGGAACAGCTCCCAGCCCACGTCCTCGATGGTGGCTTCGCCAGTGGCGATGCGGCCCGCATTCACGTCCATCAGGTCGTGCCAGCGGCGTGCGAGATCGCTGCGGGTGGCGACTTTGATCACCGGCACTTCGGCCAGGCCGTACGGCGTGCCGCGGCCGGTGGTGAACACATGCAGGTTCATGCCCGCGGCCAGTTGCAGGGTGCCGCAGATAAAGTCGCTGGCCGGCGTGGCGGCGTAGATCAGACCCTTCTGCCTGAGCTTTTCACCGGGTGAGAGCACGCCGGTGATGGCGGTGCTGCCCGACTTGACGATCGAGCCCATCGCCTTCTCGACGATATTGGACAAACCGCCCTTCTTGTTGCCCGGCGTGGTATTGGCGCTGCGGTCGACGCGGCCTTTTTCCAGGTAGCGGTCGTACCAGTCCATCTCGCGGATCATCGCCTGCGCCACTTCCGGCGTGGCGGCACGCGCGGTGAGCTGGTCGATGCCGTCGCGCACCTCGGTGACTTCCGAGAACATCACGGTGGCGCCCGCGCGCACCAGCAGGTCCGTGGCAAACCCCACGGCGGGATTGGCGGTCACGCCGGAGAATGCATCGCTGCCACCGCATTGCACGCCAACCACCAGTTCGGAGGCCGGGCAGGTTTCGCGGCGGCGCTGGTCGAGCCTGGCCAGATGGGTGTGCGCCATGGCCATGATGGCGTCGATCATGCTCTCGAAGCCCACATGCTGGTCGTCCTGCAGGCACACCACGCCAACCTCCACGCTGCCCGCGCCGGTCTGTACCGGCATGGTGCCGGGCGGCATCAGGCGTTCGGGCTGCAGTTTCTCGCAACCCAGGCTCACCATCATCGCGGTGCCGCCGAAGTTGGGGTTGAGGGCGATATTGCGCAGCGTGCGGATCGGCACGATGGCATCCGGCGCATCGATGGCCACGCCGCAGCCATAGGTATGCTCCAGGCCCACCACGTCATCCACATTGGGGTACTTCGGCAGCAACTCGGCCTTGATGCGGCGCACGGCATGCTCCACCACGCCCGACACGCATTGCACGGTCGTGGTGATGGCGAGGATGTTGCGGGTGCCGACGGAGCCATCCGGATTGCGGAAACCTTCGAAGGTGTAGCCCTCCAGCGGCGGCAGCGGCGCCGTCACGCGGGTGCCGATGGGCAAGTCGTCCAGTCCGGGCGCCACCGGCATCTCGATCACTCGCTCATTGACCCAGCTTCCCCTTGGCAGGTCATGCAGCGCATAACCGATCACCACGTTGTAGCGCACCACCGCATCGCCGGCCGCCAGGTCCGCCAGCGCCACCTTGTGGCCCTGGGGTACCCGCTCGCGCAGCGTCAGTCCGCAGGGAAACACGGTTCCCGCCGGCAGGCCGCCATCGTTGGCGACGATGGCCACGTTATCCAGCTCATGGATGCGGATATACAGCGGGGTGCCTTGCGCCTGCGTGCCAGGCTGCGAACCGGCGGACTGCCCTACTTGCTCTACTTTGATATCGATAACCGACATGTTCTCTTTCCTTGCGAAACGCTTCCGGTAGCCTGGCCACGCAACACGGCATGGCCATCAGGGATGCTTGAGTTCTACGCGCTTGATTTCCTTGACGATCACCAGGTAGCTGATCACTGTCACCAGCGCGTTGGCGCCGACGAACACCAGCGCGCCATTGAAGGAACCGGTGGTGGCAAGGATATAACCGATCACGATTGGCGTTACGATACCCGCGATATTGCCGAACATATTGAAGATGCTGCCGGCCAGGCCGATCACTTCCTTCGGTGCCGTATCCGCCACCACGGCCCAGCCCAGCGCGCCGATGCCCTTGCCGAAGAAGGCCAGTGCCATGAAGCCCACCACCAGCCATTCGCTATCCACATAATTGCAGGCCACCATGCTGACCGACAGCAGCATGCCGGCGACGATCGGCACCTTGCGGGCCACCGTCAGCGAATAGCCGCGGCGCAGGAAGCCGTCGGACATCACGCCGCCCAGCACGCCGCCGAGGAAGCCGCAAATGGCCGGCAGCGACGCGACGAAGCCCGCCTTCAGGATCGACATGCCGCGCGCCTGCACCAGGTACACCGGGAACCACGTCAGGAAGAAGTACGTCAGCACGTTGATGCAATACTGGCCCAGGTACACACCCAGCAGCATGCGGTTGGACAGCAACTGGCGCACATAGAACCAGCGGGCGCCCGCGGGTTCCTGCTCCTTCTTGCCGGCGTCGCCGCTCATCTCGACAAGGCCGCCGCCCTGCCGGATATGCTCCAGCTCGGCGCGGTTCACCCCCGGATGGGTAGCCGGGCTGCGCACCACCTTGAGCCAGAGGCCGGCCAGCACCATGCCCAGCGCGCCCATCCACAGATAGACATGGTGCCAGCCCAGCGCGTGGGTCAGCCAGGCCATCAGCGGCGTGAAGAGCACCGCGGCAAAGTACTGGGCGGAATTGAAGATGGCCGAAGCCGTGCCGCGCTCGGCCGTGGGAAACCAGCTGGCAACCACCTTGGCATTGGCCGGAAACGCCGGCGACTCGGCCAGGCCCACCGCGAAACGCAGTACGAACAGCGTGGTGACGGCAGCGCCAACCGTGGCGAACGCGCCGATAAAGCCCTGCAGCAGCGTGAATAACGACCACAGGAAGATGCTGCAGGCATAGATGCGGCGGGCGCCGAAGCGGTCGAGCAGCCAGCCGCCGGGGATCTGCGCCATCACATAAGCCCAGCTGAAAGCCGAGAAGATAAAGCCCATCTGCACGGCGTCGAAGCCGAACTCCGCCCGCATCGCGGGACCGGTGATGGAAAGCGTGGCGCGGTCGGCGTAGTTCACCGTCGTCACCACAAAGATCATCAGCAGGATCCAGTAGCGGACATTGCTGCGGCGGGTGGCCTGCCCGGCCACGCTGAGGGTATTGCTTGGATTCATGGGGTCTCCGGCGCCGGCCGCGACGGATATGGGCGGCACCCTTATCCGGCTACCGGCCATCCCGAAGCTTTCATGGCCGCGTGATATGTCGTCGTATGACTCGGATTATAGGCAACGGGTTTCTCACGCAGCATTCAGTGTTTACCCGAGGTGAAGTGTTTGTGGAAAATCGATGCGCGCTCTTGTTGCGCGTTCAACGGTATGTCGGCCGCACGCTGTTCGAAGCTAGCTTTCAAGCAGCTTTCAGGCCGGCCCAGGTATTTTGCAGCGTTTTGCCATGACCCCGGCGCTCATGGGCAGGCCATCGGGATTTCGTGCGGCGCCCTGCTGGTGCCAAACAAATCCACTTGCACAATCGCCAGCCTACTTGTACGATGACGTATCTCGAAAATGTGCGGACCTCCGGAAAGCACCAGAGCCACTGCCCTAAACCCTGCCCTTGCGGCGCTCAGGACCAGCCACCATGACCACACCACAAGAACTCAAGCAGATCGTCTCGCAAGGCCTGCTCTCCTTCCCCGTGACCGACTTCGACGCGCAAGGCAACTTCCGTCCCGAGACCTACGTCGAGCGCCTCGAATGGCTGGCCCCCTACGGCGCCACGGCCCTGTTCGCCGCCGGCGGCACCGGCGAGTTCTTCTCGCTGACGCCGGACGACTATTCCAATGTGATCCGCACCGCCGTGGAAACCTGTGCGGGCAAGGTGCCGATCCTGGCCGGCGCCGGCGGACCTACCCGCATGGCCATTGCCTACGCCAAGGAAGCCCAGCGTCTCGGCGCCAAGGGCATCCTGCTGCTGCCGCACTACCTCACCGAAGCCTGCCAGGAAGGCATTGCCAACCATATCGAGGAAGTCTGCAAGTCGGTTCATATCGGCGTGATCGTCTACAACCGCGGCAACTCCCGCATCAACGCGGAAATGCTGGAACGCCTGGCGGACCGCTGCCCCAACCTGATCGGTTTCAAGGACGGCGTGGGCGAGATCGAGAACATGGTACGTATCCGCCGCAAGCTGGGCGACCGCCTGTCTTACCTGGGTGGCCTGCCCACCGCCGAAGTCTATGCCGCTGCCTACAAGGCGCTGGGCGTGCCGGTGTACTCCTCGGCCGTGTTCAACTTCATCCCCAAGACGGCGATGGACTTCTACCGCGCGATCGCGGCCGACGACCACGCCACCACCAACCGCCTGATCGACGAGTTCTTCCTGCCCTACTTGGACATCCGCAACCGCCGCGCAGGCTACGCGGTGAGCATCGTCAAGGCCGGCGCCAAGCTGGTCGGGCACGACGCCGGCCCGGTCCGCGCGCCGCTGACCGATCTGGACGAGCAGGAACTGGCGATGCTGGACGCGCTGATCAAGAAGCTGGGCCCGCAGTAAGAGGACCGCAGAGCTACGCCGGCGCGTCAGCGCCGGCGTTAGTCATGCCAGTCACCCGGGCGATGCCGGGGAAGCGGACCTGACCACGCCTGTGGCGTGCCAGCGCAAGATCGCATCCCCGGCCAGGCCCAGTTCCGCCAGGACCTCCATGTTATGTTCGCCCGCGCCACCGCATCCGCCGCTCGCCACGCCAGATCCGCCTGCCGGCGCTGCGCGACGCCGCCGGCAGGCGGATCTGGCGTGGCGCCGGCCTTCCTGGGCGCCGCAAGGCGCCAGCAGGGCAACCCATCCGGTGCACGTTCGCTGGTGTGAGCCGCCAACCTATCGAGCGGCCGCGGCCTCCCCACCGGCCCCACGCCCAACCCAGTTGCCCGCCTGGCTCTCCAGCCGCGCCCGGATGAAATCCATCAGGGTGCGGGTGGCCAGCGTGGGAAACCGGTTCGGCGCCGTCAGCATGTAAATGCTGTCGCCCACGCCTTCGGGTTCGTATTCGGGCAACACCTCCACCACTTCGCCGCGGCCGATCTGCTGCCACACCGCATAGCGCGGCAACAGAGCAACGCCAAGCCCAGCCATCATCGACTCGAACAGGAAGGGATAATCGCCGGACTGGATGCGCGGGGCGACCCGCAGGATCAGCGGCGTGCCGGCCAGTCTCAGCTTGAGATCAAAGCGCCGCCCGAGCGATGCCGGCGCAATCAGGTCGCAATGGCCAAGATCCTCGGCGCGGCTCACTGGCCCATGCTCAGCCAGGAAGGCCGGCGCTGCGCACAGGCACCAGCCTACCCCGCAAATCCTGCGCGCCACGTGGTCCTCCGGCGGCAGGGAGGTGATCTTCAGCGCCACATCCACCTCGGCGGAAATCAGGTCGCCGATGTAGTCGTTGATCAGCACGCGCAAGGAGATGGCCGGGTATTGCCGGGCAAATTCCAGTAATACCTGCGCCAGGTAGAGATGCCCGAGTCCGGTGGGCAGGCGGATCCGCACGTCGCCGCGCACGGTCTGGCCAAGGCTGTCGATCGAGGTGCCCGCCGCCTGCAGTTCATCGAGCATGCGAACGCCGTGCGCATACAGCAGCCGCCCGGCCTCGGTCAGCTCCACATGGCGGGTGGTGCGCCGCATCAGTTGCGCGCCCATATGCTGCTCAAGGGCCTTGAGACGGCGCGAGACATTGGAGCGGGTCATGCCGCCGCGCGCGGCGGCGGCCGTGAGCGTTCTGGATTCCACGAGCGTGACGAACAGCCGGATCAGGTTCAGGTCGAAGCTGGGATTATTGTCAATCATGAGTCAACACGGGTGGCACAGGCCGACGGATTGTCACGGCCAGGAGTACGCCCTAGCATAAGCCATCCGACGCCACCTTACGACTCTCAGATCCCTGCCGATGGCCCAGACCGACCTGCAATCCGCATTAGCTTCACCTACCGCCTCTTCATCCGAAGCGGTTGACGAACTGCCCTTCTCTGGCCTGCGCATCCTGGATATCAGCCAGGGCATTGCGGGCCCGTATTGCGCGCATATCCTCTGGCAACAAGGCGCCGAGGTCATCAAGGTCGATCCGCCGGCGGGCGACTGGGGCAGGCATGTGGGCGTGGTGCGCGGGGAGCACAGCGCGCTGTCGATCGCGTACAACGCAGGCAAGCGCGGCGTCTGCATCGATGCGGCCACCGACGCCGGCAAGGCGCTGCTATTCGACCTCGCGCTGCAAGCGGATATCGTGGTGCAGAACTTCCGGCCGCAGGTTGCCGAGCGGCTCGGCGTGGGCTATGCCGCGCTGTGCGCGCGCAATCCGGCGCTGGTCTATGTGTCGATCAGCGGCTACGGCGCGGACGGCCCCTATGCCGACTATCCGGCCTCGGACTCGGTGATGCAGGCCGACAGCGGCCTCATGCACACCAACCGCATGGCCGACGGCACGCCGCGCCGCATCGGCATGCTGCTGGCGGACGCGGCCACCGGGCTGTATGCGGCGCAAGCCTGCGCCGCTGCCTTGTGCAGGCGCTTTCGCCGCGGCCTCGGCGCGCATGTCGAGCTAAACCTGTTCGACGCCTGCGTAGCGCTGCAGGCCAACAATATCCTCGAGTACGCCATCCAGGGTGCCGTGGCCGCCGGGCCGGTGAGCGCGCCGAATGGCGTGTTTGCGACCAGCGACGGCAGCCTCACCTTGCTGGCGCTGAACAACGCGCAGTTCGGCAGGCTGTGCCTGGCGCTGGATCGCCCGGCGTGGGCGGACGATGCGCGCTTTGCCGACAATGCCAGCCGCATGGCGCACGCGGCGTGGCTGCAGGACGCCGTGGCTGCGGTGCTTGCCGGCAAGAGCACGGGGCACTGGCTGCGCATCCTTCAGGCGCACGATATCCTCCATGCGCCGGTGCGCGACTACCGGCAAGTGCTCGACCACCCGCAAGCCGCGCAGCAGGAGACGTTCCAGACGGTAGCGCAGCCTGGCCTGGCTACCCTGCCGTTTGCCGGCATCCCGGCCAAGGGCATGCGGCGCGTGCCCACCGCAGCGCCGCGTGTCGGCGAACACACCGAAGCCGTGTTGCGCGAATGCGGCATAGCGCCTGACAAGCTCGCCCGATTGCTGGAGTGTGGTGTTGTCAGGCAGGCTAGCCCTTTGGCTGGCCAAAACACGGCGGGAGCCACGGCATGATGCGCGCCCTGCTCTGCGAGCACTTCGGCAAAGCGCAAGACGTCCGCCTGGCGAGCATCCCGCGGCCGGCGCTTGCGGATCCGCACGCGGTCACGCTTGCCGTGGAATATGCCAGCGTGAGCCACGCCACCGGCCTGATGGTCGCGGGACGCTACCAGACCAAGCCGCCGTTGCCGTTCGTGCCCGGCACCGAGGCGGTCGGCCGCGTAGTGGCTTGCGGCGCGGCCGTCACGCGCCTGCGCCCCGGCGACCGCGTGGTGGCCATTGCCGACTGGGGCTGCTTTGCCGACGAAGTCACGCTGCCGGAGTACACCGTCTACCCCATACCCGATACGCTTGACGCGCTGCAAGCCCTGCCGGTCCCGCTCTCCTACGGCACCGCTTACTGCGGCCTGGTGTGGCGCGGCGCCGTGCAGCCGGGAGAAACGGTGCTGGTGCTCGGCGCCGGCGCCGGCGTGGGGCTGGCCGCGGTGGAAATCGCCCACCAGTTGGGCGCGCGGGTGATCGCCTGCGCCAGCACCGAATCGAAACGCGCGGAAGCCCTGCTGCGCGGCGCTCAGCATGCGCTGGCCCCGGAAGACCTGGCCGCCACAGTCAAGCGCGTAACCGGCGGGCATGGTGCCGACGTGGTGGTGGATCCGGTAGGCGGCGACCTGTTCGACCAGGCGCTGCGCGCGGCCGCTGCCAATGCGCGGATTCTCAGCATCGGCTTTGCCAGTGGCCGCATCCCGCAAGCGCCGCTGAACCTGCTGCTGGTGAAGAACCTGACGCTGCATGGATTTTTTGTTGGCCGCTATATCGGCTGGACCCCCGCCAACGAGCGGGCACAGCATGCGCCTGCGCTGCAGGCCGTCATGCGCACGCTGTGTGCCTGGGCCAGCGAGGGCAAGATTCGACCGACCGTGTCGAAGGTGTACCCGATGAGCGGGCTGGCCGAGGCGCTGGGCGCCCTGGAAGCCAGGCAGATCGTCGGCAAAGTCGCGATAAAAATCAAGGAGACAAATTCATGCCATTCCGATTCAGGGTCCTGAACACGCAACACGGTACACACCGCACCAAGCATCGCCGTTGCGCACGCCATCTGGTCTTGCTCGCGACTCTCGCCACGGCTGCCATTGCCGCCTTGGGCGCATCTCCCACCCGTGCCGCCGACGATTTCCCGCAACGCCCCATCCGCATGGTGCTGCCTTACCCGCCGGGCGGGCCAACCGACTTGCTGGCGCGCGTGGTCGGCGTCAAGATGGGCGACACGCTCGGCCAG
The DNA here is from genome assembly GCF_056399885.1 of Cupriavidus sp. 01L45. Lineage (NCBI taxonomy): Bacteria > Pseudomonadati > Pseudomonadota > Betaproteobacteria > Burkholderiales > Burkholderiaceae > Cupriavidus > Cupriavidus sp. 01L45. The sequence goes on from NZ_JBFTSG010000004.1 coordinate 35,833, forward strand.
ACGGTGGTGATCGACAACAAGCCGGGCGCCAGCGGCATGATCGGCGCGGAAGTGGTCGCCAAGGCCGCGCCCGACGGCTACACGATTCTCGCCAATGCCTCGCTGCATGTGATCAACCCGAGCATCTACCCCAAGATGCGCTACGACGCGTTTCACGATTTTGTGCCCATCACGCAGTTGGCCGAAGTGCCACTGGTGCTGGTGGTCAACAACGATTCGCCCGTCAAGACCGTGCAGGACCTGATTGCCTATGCGAAGGCCAAGGGTGGCAGCATCAACTTTGGTTCGGCGGGAAATGCGTCGGCCCAGCAACTGGCCGGCGAGTCGTTCAAGTTCGCCGCCAATGTCTCGATGCAGCACGTGCCGTACAAGGGCAGCTCGCCCGCGCTGACCGACCTGATGGGCGGCCAGATCCAGTTGATGTTCGATTCCATGCCATCGGCCATGCCGTTTATCAAGGCCGGCAAGCTGCGCGCCGTGGCCGTCACCACGCTCAAGCGCGCGCGTGCCCTGCCGGACGTGCCCACGGTGGCGGAGTCGGGCTTGCCTGGCTTCAATATCAGCACCTGGTACGGGTTATGGGCACCGCGCGGCACGCCGGCCCCGATCGTGGCGAAGCTGGCGGCCCACGCCGCGCAGGCGCTGCGGCAGCCCGATGTGCAGCGCCAGTACGCCGACATGGGCGCCGAGCCGGTAGGTTCCTCCCCCGCCGAGTTCGCGCGCTACACCGTGGCGGAGGGCAACAAGTGGGCCGAGATCGTACGCAAGTCGGGCGCCAAGGCGGATCAGTAGCCATCGCTGCGCTGCCATGGCAAGCGGCAGCGCGGATGGACAGATCCGCCCCCTGGCGGGACAATTGGCACCCCGGTGCCGCCCCTGCCCCATGAAAACCGTCCCGACCTACTCGCTCTACGGGGTCAACTCCAACGAGCCCTTGCTGGAACAACTGCATTTCGAGTCGATCCCGGAGCGCAGCGGAATCAACGACTGGGAAATCAAGCCGCACCGCCACGAGCGCTTCTTCCAGGTTCTCTACGTGCACCAGGGGGGCGGCCGCGCGCTGCTCGACGACCGCGAGTACCCGCTGGGCTCGCGCACTGTGGTGACGGTGCCGCCGCGCTGCGTGCATGGCTTTCGGTTTACGCCTGACGTGGACGGCATCGTGATCACCATGACCGATCACTACCTGCACACGCTGCTGGCTGGCGTGCCGGATGCGCTGCCGCTGTTCGAGCGGCCCTACCACGACCAGTTCGGTGACCCGGCCCGCGGCGAGCGCGATGACGCCACCGTGCTCGCCGGAGCGCTGGAACTGTTTCGTGCGGAGATGAACGCGGTCTCGCTGTGGCGCGGCGCGGCCTTGTCGGCGCTGCTGTCCTTGCTGCTGGTGGGTATTGCCCGGCGCGCTTCGGGCGCGGGTGCAACCGGGGCGCAGCCGGCAGGCAGGACCGCACGCCATTTTCAGCAGTTCCAGCAACTGGTGGAGGCTCGTTTTCGGAACCACCAGGATCTGGCGGGCTACGCCGACACGCTCGGCATCTCGCCCACCCAGCTCAACCGCATCTGCCAGCAGCTTGCCGGCAGGAGCGCGCTGCAGCTGATCCATTCGCGCCTGATCGTGGAGGCGCAGCGCGATCTGCTCTATAGCGATCTCGATATCAAGCAGATCGCCTCGACGCTGGGCTTTGCGGATGCCGCGTATTTCGCGCGCTTCTTTGCCAAGCATGTTGGGCAGGCGCCCAGCGCATTCCGCCAGCACGGGCGCGCCCGCCTGCCGGCGCCGCAAGCCGCGCGCTAGCGCGGCGCTTTACATCGAGAAACTGTCGGAGCGCGCCAGCGGCCAATACTTCTCGTAGAGCTGGTAGCGGAAATTCCCGTTGATCAGGTCTCCCGGCGTCAGGAACTTGAGCAGTTCGGACATCAGCCGCACTTCGTTGGGCGAGATACGCCGCACGATATGGTGCGGCTTGAGATCGGCAGGATGATGCAGGCCGGCTGCCTGCAGGATTTCCAGCAACGCATGCAGCGTCTGGCGGTGGAAGCTGGCTACGCGATCCGCCTTGTCCGGCACCACGATGGCGCGCTGGCGCACCGGATCCTGCGTGGCCACGCCCACGGGGCAGCGGTCGGTATGGCATTTTTGCGCCTGCACGCAGCCGAGCGCAAACATGAAGCCGCGCGCCGAGTTGCACCAGTCGGCACCGGTGGCCAGCGTGCGTGCCACGTCGAACGCGGTAATGATCTTGCCGCTGGCGCCGATGCGGATCTTGTCGCGCAGGTTCACGCCGACCAGCGTGTTGTGGACCAGCAGCAACCCCTCCTGCAGCGGAACGCCGATATGGTCGACGAACTCCAGCGGCGCCGCGCCGGTGCCGCCTTCGGCGCCGTCCACCACGATGAAGTCCGGCAGGATGCCCGATTCCAGCATGGCCTTGACGATACCGAAGAACTCCCATGGGTGCCCGATGCAGAGCTTGAACCCGGTCGGCTTGCCACCGGACAGCGTGCGCAGCCGGTCGACGAACTGCAGCAGGCCCAGCGGCGTGGAGAATTCGCTGTGCGTGGCCGGCGAGATGCAGTCCTCGCCCATGGCGATGCCGCGCGTGGCGGCAATTTCCGGCGTGACCTTGGCCGCCGGCAGTACGCCGCCATGGCCCGGCTTGGCGCCTTGCGAGAGCTTGACCTCGATCATCTTGACCTGGGGCGAGCGCGCCTGCTCGGCGAACTTGTCGGGATCGAAGCCACCGTCCGCGCGGCGGCAACCAAAGTAGCCGGAGGCCACCTCCCAGATCAGGTCGCCGCCTTCGGCGCGGTGGTACGGGGAGATCGAGCCTTCGCCGGTGTCGTGGATAAAGCCGCCAAGCTTTGCGCCCCGGTTGAGCGAACGGATCGCGTTGCCGGACAGCGCGCCGAAGCTCATCGCCGAGACGTTGAAGATCGATAACGAGTAAGGCTGGGCGCGGCCCTCGCCCACGGTGATGCGGAAGTCGGCGGAGGGGATGCGGGTCGGCGCCAGCGAATGGCTGATCCACTCGTGGCCCGCCAGGCGCACATCGATCTCGGTGCCGAAGGGCCGGCTGTCGACCTCGTTCTTGGCGCGCTGGTAGACGAGGCTGCGCTGCTGGCGCGAGAACGGCATCTCGTTGGTGTCGTCCTCGATGAAATACTGGCGGATCTCCGGGCGGATGAACTCGAAGAAGAAGCGCAGGTGGCCCCAGACCGGATAGTTCCGCAGGATGGAGTGGCGCGACTGGCCAATGTCGTACAAACCGACCAACAGCAGCGCGACCGGCGCCGCCAGCCATGCCGGGGAAATCCGTTGCATGGCGGCGAGCGCCGCCAGCGCGAGCAACGCGAGCACGGTCAGCCAGACCGCGCCGTAACGACGAGAAAACATGGGGACTCCTAAAGGCCGGCAGTTGGCCGGCAACCCCGCGATTATCGCCGTTCCTCGCGGCCTGCGCTCCCGCCGGGTTGCACCCCGGGCGCTACCGTTGCCCTGCGTGGTCCGCGGTTTCCGCTTCCGCGCAGAGCGGGGCCAGGCCCGGCGGGTGCCGCTGTGCGCTGTCGTCGGCCTGCACGGCGGCTACGATCTGCGCGAACGCTGCGTCGGCTTCCGGCATCGGCAACAGCATCCACACGTGGAACATGCCCTCGTATTCGTAGTACCGCAGCGGCAATCCCTGTTCCTGCGCGAGCAGGCGGAAGGCGCGGCAGTCGGGCAGCAACACGTCATGGGTGCCGATGAACAGCGTCACCGGCGGCAGGTCACGCAGGCTGCCGTAGATGGGGCTGACCTGCGGCAGCGTGACGGGATCACCGCCGGCATAGACCCGGCCGCACTCGATGCCGCCTGGCTTGGACAGCATCGGGTCCAGCGGTTCGAGCGCATCGATGCCCGGGTTGCTCCCTGTCGCGTCCACGAACGGTGACATCAGCACCAGCCTGCCGGGCAGCGCGCGCCCGGAATCGCGCGCGATCTGCGCCAGCGCGAGCGCCATGCCGCCGCCGGCCGAATCGCCCATCACGGTCAGGCTGGCGGGCGGCTGGCGCTGCACGATCTGGTCGTAGAGCGGCAGCATCCCGGCAAACACGTCGCGGTAGGTATGTTCCGGCGCCAGCGGATAGATCGGCACGATCACCGTCGCGCCAAGGGCATCCACCAGCTTGCCGATGAAGTCCCAGTGCTGGCTGACGATATCGAATACGTAGCCGCCGCCGTGCAGGTAGAGAATCTGGCGGCCGCTGTCGGCGCCCCGCGGGCGCACGGTGTAGACCCCCACGCCGGCAACCAGTTCCATGCTGATTTCATGGCGCGCCAGCAAGCGCGGCGAGGGATCCGCCCGGCCGATCTTGCGGCGGCGGCGAATCTCTTCGTGCAGCGCCTGCGCACTGGAAAAACGGTGTTTGCGCCGGACCAGGCGCAGGGCTAGCCGCCACAGGCGGTACTGGATGCTTGGCATGACGATCTCCCGGAGTATTGCACCGGCTTCATTCACTGCCGGCTGAGGCGCCGCGGCGCACCTGCGAATGCACACGGCATGCCCGCAGTGCAAACGCCAGATACAAAAAAGGAGCCGGCTAGCGGCTCCTTTTCAAGCTGGAAACAGGCCCCGATCAGGCAGCTGCTGCGTCCTTCAGCTTCTTCAGCGGGCGCACCTTGACCTTGACGCTGGCGGGCTTGGCCGGGAACCAACGCTCTTCACCGGAGAACGGGTCCTTGCCGAAGCGCTTCTTCTTGGCGGGCACTTGCTGGGCCGTAACCTTCATCAGGCCGGGCAGCGTGAACTCGCCTGCGCCCTTCTTGTGCAGCGCGCTGACGATGGTGTTTTCCAGATGAGCCAGCACCGTCTTCACGGCTTTGGCCTCCAACTGGGTCTGTGCTACCAGATGAGCGACCAGGCTCGACTTGTTGAAGGTTTCCTTCAGCGGACGCGGGGTTACCGCGGCAGCTGCGGGAGCAGCCTTCTTGGCCGGCGCGGCCTTCTTGGCAGCAGCCTTTACAGGTGCAGCTTTGGTTGCCGGTGCCTTCTTGGCAGCGGTCTTGGTTGCAGTCTTCGCGGTCGGATTCGCTTTGGTCGCCATATCTATAAAGATGAGTTGAACAGAATGATGTCGCACGGGATGTGGCATCCGATGTCGCTCGACGCTTCGTCGATCGACTATCGGCGTGCGGCATCGACTGAATCATAGCGGAAACTACGGGACGTCAAGGGGTTTTCGCACATGCCAACGCAAAAACCGGGGTTTTCCCCGGGGTTTTTTGAGGTTTTGTCTCTTGCGGCCTGCCGTTCTGTCGCGCGGACGCAGCAGTGGATAGGTCGCCGGACCCTATATACAAGGGCTAAACGCGTGTTTTTATCTTTTTTGCCACGCGCGCTCCGGCCTCAACCGCGCAGCTCGCGCCGCAGGATCTTGCCGGTCACCATCTTCGGCAACTCGTCGATGATTTCCACCACGCGCGGGTATTTATAGGCCGCCATGCGCTCCTTGCACCAGGCCTGCAGTGCTTCCGGCGTGACGCTCGCCTGCGGCTTGAGGCTGACGACGGCCTTCACCGTCTCGCCGCGATAGGCGTCTGGCATGCCCACCACGGCCGCCTCGCGCACCGCGGGATGGGTGTACAGAACATCCTCCACCTCGCGCGGCCAGACCTTGTAGCCGCCGGCAACGATCATGTCCTTCTTGCGGTCGACCAGGTAGAACCAGCCTTGCGCATCCATGAAACCGACGTCGCCAGTGTGAAAATAGCCGCCGGCCATGGCCTTGGCCGTCTCTTCCGGCTTGTTCCAGTACCCCGGCACGATCATCGGCCCGCGCGAGATGATCTCGCCGACTTCGCCCACGGGTACCGGTTCGCCCGCGTCGTCGCCGATAAAGGAATCGACGTTGAAGGCGGGCAAGCCGATCGCCAGCGTGCCGGACGCGGGGTCCACCGGTGCCTCCCGGCCCAGCGGCACCACATGGGTGGGCGAATTGGTCTCGGTCAGGCCGTAGCCGTTGTGGATATAGTGCCCAAACTTGCCGCGGAACTGCGCCACCACGCTCGGTGGGATCGGTGCGCCGCCCGAATAGATCTTGTCCAGCGTGGCGAAATGCGCGCGGGTGGCATCGGGATGGTTCATCAGCGCGATGAACACCGTGATCGAGCCGATCGTGAACGCCACCCGCCGGTCGCGGATGGCTTCCAGAATCACGCCCGGCTCGAAGCGGCAGGCCAGCACCAGCGGCGCGGCGCAGATGAAAGCCGCGGCGATGTGGCCCACCAGGCCGGTGATATGAAAGAGCGGCGCCACGCCCAGGATCGGACCGCCTTCGCGCAAGCCGATCCAGTCGCGGTACACCTGCGCATTGAAAGCGACATTGCCGTGCGTGTTCATCGCGCCCTTGGGCACCCCGGTGGTGCCGGATGTGTACACCAGCATCGCGATATCGCTGGCCGCCGGCGTGAGCGGCGCCGGACGCTGGCCGTGATGCGTCTGCACCAGCGCCAGCATGTCGGGCACGCCTTCGGCGGGCTGGCGCCTGGATGCGGCAAACAGGCGGGAATCGTTGCGCGTCTGGAAATCGAGTTCGGAGGTGGTGATCACCGCCGGCAGCGCAAGGGGCATGCCGGCATCGGCCTGGCCGCCGCGCTCCGCTTCGAACAGGCCCTTGACCACGTCCGCGTAGAGGGATTCGTGGCAAATCAGTACTTTGGCGCCGGAGTCCGCCAGCACCAAACGCAGTTCACGCGCGCGGTTCATGGGGTTGACCGGCACCGCGATGGCGCCGAGTTTCCACGCGGCGACCAGGCCGATAACGAACTGCGGTACGTTCTGCAAGTACAGCGCGATACGCTCGCCACGCGTGCAGCCGCGCGATGACAGCGCTACTGCCAGCGCGTCGGAAAGCGAATCGAGCTCGCCATAAGTGAGCGTGGCATCGAAATAGTGAATCGCCGGGCTTGCCGGCGCGCGGCTTGCGGCAGCCCGGAAAATGGTCAGCGCATCGGTAAATTGCGGGGTAATGATGTGCGGCTGGCCGGCGTTGTAGCTGGAAAGCCAGGGCTTTTCTTCATAGGGCGTCATGAGGCACCTCGATATGCGCGGCGGGTAGTGTCAGGATAGCGCTTGGCCGGAACGGAACTGACGGCCGCCCGGCGTGGGATGCCCGTTGGGCACCGCCGCCTGGCAGGCCGCCGGGCCTTACTTGATCACCACCGGGTTGACCGGTGCGCCGCTCCCGTTTACGACCTTGAGCGGTGCAGCCGTATAGAGGAAGGCCCACTGCTTGTCTTCGGCGCAATCCGTCGCCAGCGGATCGAGCTGGGCGATCTCGGTCAGCGTGACGCCCAGGTTGCGCATCAGGGCGTTGTGCAGCGGCAGGGTCACGCCCGATACCGGGTCCACGGTTACCTCGTTGGCGATGGTGTCCGTGACGAGGTTGGGGATTTCCATGCGATGGAACCACTCGACCAGCTCCGGGCTATAGGTCAGGCCCGGCTCGACGAAATTGCGGTAGAACTCGGCCTGGTCGCGCTTGTAGAAAGAGCCGATCCAGCCGGTGCGGATCACCAGGATGTCGCGCTTCTCGATGCGCGCGCCCTGCATTTCGGCGGCGGCCAGCAGGTCGTGGTGGGTGAAGGTTTCGCCAGGGTCGAGCACATCCTTGCCGCGATGCCGCGCCATGTCGATCAGCACGCCCCGCCCTACCACGCCACGCTCCGCGATCGGCAGGACGCTGGCCTTGTCCAGCCCGCCGATGGTGGACCTGGCATCGTAGCCGCTCCACAGCTGGTCGCCGTACCAGACATGGCCCAGGGCATCGTACTGGGTCGAGCCCTGCAGGTACATGATCATCATGTCGTCAGCGTACTCGCCTTCGCCCGGAAACTTCGGACCTTTGCCGCAAAGGTAATGGCCCTTGTCCATCACGTTCAGGCGGCGCGCCTGCGAGCGCCCCGGCCAGACGGGGTCGCCGGCGGGATTGCCCATCTGGATCTGCAGGGTGAAGGTCTTGCCGGAGCGCACGGAGGCCACGCCGCGCAACACCTCCGCCTGGGTGAGATAGTTCAGCGAACCGACCTCGTCGTCCGGGCCCCATTTGCCCCAGTTTTTCGGCGCATCGCGCAACAGCTCGGCAACCAGCGGGACGTTCTTTGATTCCATGCCATGTCTCCTTGGTGGATTGACCCTGTGGAATCGCACTTCGCGGTCATGCCCGGCGTGCATGGTCCATCATGCTCGGAGCCAATAAATGCGAACGGTCGTGCGTTTTTATTGTGGGTCGAGTGTAGGACCAGGGAACGAACGTTGTCCATACATGGAAAACCCGCCGGAAATCCAGGGAATCCCAAGGGTGCGCGCTCAGTCGTCCAGCCCGAAAGCCAGCAGTGGTCCGAGCACCAGCGCGCCAAGCACGATCATCGACAGGCCGCTGTCCATGTGCTTCCATTCGTGCAGCACAGCCCGGGCATCGGCCTGCGCCCAGAACAGCGCGACAACGCCCGCGAGGACGACCAGCACGGCCGCGGCCAGCGCGAGACCATCGCGCGTGGCGCGGTGGTCGATGCCGGAAGGACTATCATTGGGGATGCGGACGCTTTGCATGGCCTGACTCCTGTTTAGCGGTGAGCGTGACGATGAACGGCGTCCATTGTGGTAACCCCAGCCTGAACCGAGGCTGAGCACGCCGTTCAGCTTCCGTTCAGGCAGGCCCCGGCACACTGCTCCGATCGACCAAGGCTTGCCCGCTCCCGTATTGCCCCGCTTCCTTACACCATTGCTTCCATTCCGCGGCGCGCGTCCTGCGCGCACTGCCTCCTCGCCCACCTGGCCGCCGCGCGCGGCGCGTGCGCTGCTGCCGCTGGCGGCGGCCCTGGCTTTGCTGCTGGCGGCCGCGCCGCCAGCCCATGCCGACAAGGATGCCGACCGCGCCCGGGCGGCCGTGCAGTCCGGCGAAATCCTGCCGCTCACGCGCATCCTGGAAGCGGTATCGGCCCAATACGCGGGCGATGTGATCGGCGTCAAGCTCGACCGCGACGACGGCGTCTGGCAATACGAGGTCAAGCTGCTGCTGCCGGGCGGCTCGGTGGCCAAGCTGGAATACGACGCCAAGACCGCCACGCTGCTCAAGGCCAAGGGACACGGCCTTGAGCAGGCCCGCAAGAAATCCTGATCCCCATGCGCATCCTCCTGGTAGAAGACGAACCCACGCTGGCCGCGCAGATCCATGCGAGCCTGGTCGACGCGGGCTACGCGGTCGATACGGCGGCCGACGGCATCGATGGCTGGCACCTGGGCGCCGAAGAGCCCTACGATGCCGTGGTGCTCGATCTTGGCCTGCCCAGCCTTGACGGGCTATCCGTGTTGCGCCGCTGGCGCGCGGCGCAGGTGAACCTGCCGGTGCTGATCCTGACCGCGCGCGATAGCTGGACCGACAAGGTGGAAGGCATCGATGCCGGGGCCGACGACTATCTCGCCAAGCCCTTCCGCATGGAAGAGTTGCTGGCGCGCATCCGCGCCCTGATCCGGCGCGCCCACGGCATGGCCGCGCCCGAACTCGCCTGCGGACCGGTGCGCCTGAACGCACGCACGGGCGTGGTGACGGTCGATGGCGCCGCCGTGGTGCTGACCGCGCATGAGTTCAAGGTGCTCGATTACCTGATGCACCACCCGGGCGCGATCATCAGCAAAGCGGTGCTGACCGAGCACATCTACGCGCAGGATTTCGATCGCGACAGCAATACGATCGAAGTGTTCGTCGGCCGGCTGCGGCGCAAGCTCGGCGTCGACGTGATCGAGACGGTGCGCGGCCAGGGTTACCGGCTGCGCCCGCCCACCGCCTGATCCATGCGCCACTCCTTAGCCATCCGGCTGCTCGCGGTCGCGGCTATCTGGCTGGCCGCCGCGCTTGGCGGCACCGGCTGGCTGCTCTCCACGCTGTTCGCGCGCCATGTCAACGAGACCTATGTGCGCCAGCTCGACAACCAGCTCACCAGCCTGGCCGCCGCGCTCGACTGGAGTCCCGACGGCAAGCTCGCGCTGACGCGCGCGCCGGCCGATCCGCGCTACGAACTGCCCTATTCCGGCGCCTACTGGCAGGCGCAGGCAAAGGGTGCCACGTTGCGCTCGCGCTCGCTCTGGGATGCCGAGATGCCTGCCACGGTGGGCAACCAGGTGGCGGGCAGTCACGCGGAAATCCGGCCCGGGCCCAACGGGCAATCGTTGCTGGTGGTATCGCGCCCGATCGTGCTGGCGTCGGCGGACACGCCGGTGACGCTCTCGGTCGCACTGGACCGCACCGAGCTGCGCGCCGCGCGCCAGGCCTTCAACCGGTTGCTGGGCTGGTCGCTGACGGCGCTCGGCGCCGGACTGCTGCTGGCGGTGGCGGCCCAGGTGAAATTCGGCCTGGCGCCGCTGGCGCGGTTGCGCAGGGCGCTGGCCGCGCTACAGGCACGCCGCGAGACCCGGCTAGGGGGGACGTGGCCGACCGAAGTGGTGCCGCTGGTCAATGAAATCAATACCTTGCTGGCGCGCAACGCCGATGCGCTGGAGCGCTCCAGGCGCCAGGCCGCCGATCTCGCCCATGCGGTCAAGACACCGCTTGCCATCCTTGCCAACGAAGCCGGGCGGTTGCCCGGCGAGGCGGCCCGCGCCGCCGCCGCGCAGGTCGAAGCGATGCGCCGGCAGGTGGATCGCCACCTGGCGCGCGCACGCGCGGCCGGTGCGGCCGGTGCTCGCGGTGCCCGTATCGAGGCCGGTCCGGCGGCGGCCGAGCTGGCGCGCGCGCTTACGCGCCTGCACAGCGGGCGCGAGATCGTCATCGAAGTGGAAGGCAGCGGGCACTTTGCCGGCGACCGCCAGGACCTGATCGAGATCCTCGGCAACCTGCTCGACAATGCCTGCCAGTGGGCCCGCTCGCGCGTTCGCGTCAGGCTCGCGGAGCAGGCAGGCATGCTCGAAATCGTGGTGGAAGACGATGGTCCGGGCATGCCGCCCGAAGCGCGCGAACTGGCTACGGCCCGCTTCGGGCGCCTGGATGAGTCCGCTGCCGGCAGCGGACTGGGGCTGGCCATCGTCAGCGAGATGGCAGCCCTTTACGAGGGAGGACTGGCGCTAGGCGGCAGCGACCTGGGCGGGCTGCTGGCCCGCCTGCGGCTGCCGGCGGGCCAGGCATGACAGGCCCGCCCTTGCCTGTCAGCAGGCAGCCGTCATCTTGAAGATGCCTTGGGCATTGCCGGCATCGAAGGACAGGTCCAGCGTGCCGCCCGCGGCTTCCGAGGCGGGCACGAAATCGCGCGTGATGAACTCATAGAACGAGCCCGGCACGGTGCGCTTTACCACGGTGCCGTCGGCACCGACAAACCGGCGCTCCACCGGGTCCGCCTTGAACGCCGTCTGCAAGACCCGCCCGGAGCGCGACACTTCCACCGTATCCTTGATCGGACGACCCAGGCCGCGTTGCGCGTCGGCCACGGCGCGCACGTCCGCCACGCGGTCGGTGGCATGGTTGAACGCATTGCCCTCGGTGGAAATCCAGGCCATCTCGGCCGATTCCTTCAGCAGCAATTCATAGTCGGCCAGCGCCGGCTCGGCATGATGACGGTCGAAGCAGGCGGCCAGCTTGGGCACCAGCCGAGCCGCGTCGGCCATCGGCAGGCTGGCATCGCGCTCCAGCACGGCCAGCTGCGCCACGGCATCGTCATCGAGGGGGTCGGCGGACGCCGACACCACGCGCGATACCGCGGCCTGGAATGCCGCGCTGAAACGCTCGGGGTGCAGTTCGCTCAGGAAGTACTGCGCGATGTCGTCCGGCAGGTCGGCATGCGCGTAGGAGCGGCCCGTCATGCCGATGCGATCGAGCGGATAGGTGCCGTTGAGGCGGTAGCCCAGCGGTGCGAGGATGCGGGTGAAGGCGATCTCGCCCGCAGGCAGGTCGCCGCATTCCCACTTGACCGTGCGCAGCGCGCCGTGGTCGAACACTACCTGGCCGCCCGCCTCGATGACGTCGCGCGTATAGGCCATGCCCGTCGGCACGCGTTCGAGGATGCCAGCGAACAGCACCATATTGAGCGCCTGCGCTACTTCGGCACGGCTGGCTTGTTGGCTGCTGGAAGACAGCAGTTGCGGCGAAACATTCATCAATTGCAGCAACTGTGCTGCTTGTGTCTCGCCACAAACGGTCTCGAGGAGGCGTTGCAGATTCGGCTTCGTCATGGTCAATGCGCTGGAATTCGTTTGTTTTCAGGGGATAGCGGGAGCCGACGGCCCCCGGGCGGGTCTTATTGTGCGACCGCGGCAGACTTCGTACAATTGATAACTTCGCACCAACTTCCTTCCAAAAACGCATTATGCGCAAAGGCATTCCCAGTCTCACGGCGCTGCAGATGTTCGAGGCCGCGGCACGGCTTGGCAGTTTTACCCGCGCCGCGGACGAACTGGCGGTAACGGAAAGCGCGGTATGCCGTCAGATCGCCGGCCTGGAAGCGCGGCTGGGCGTGCCGCTTTTCCACCGCATCCGCAAGCGCATCGTGCTGACGCCAGCGGGCGGGACCTATGCCGAGGAAGTGCGGGAGCGGCTCGACCAGATCGAGCAGGTCACGCTGGATGTGATGGCCCAGCGTCCGCGCGGGCGCGCCATCGAGCTGGCGATCGGGCCCACCTTTGCCAGCCAGTGGCTGATCCCGCGCCTGCCGCTGCTCGCCCGCGCCCTGCCTGACCTGACGCTGCACCTGTCGGCGCGCACCGAGGCATTCGAGCTTAGCGATACCGCTTTCGACGCGGCGATCTATTACGGCGAGGGATTGTGGCCGGGGACCGAAGGCGAGCGCATCCTGGAAGAAGGCCCTTCGGTCCCGGTGTGCAGTCCGTCCCTGCTGGGACGCCGCAAGCAACTGGGCCTGGATCAACTGCTTGACCTTCCGCTGCTCCACCTGAACACGCGCTTGCGCGCCTGGAGCGACTGGCTTGCCGCCGCGGGCGCGGCGCAGCCGGCGCAAGCCTTGCGCGGCCCGCGCTACGACCTCTACACCATGCTGGCGCAGGCGGCGGCGGCCGGCGTCGGCGTAGCCCTGATCCCACGCATCCTGATCACCGAGGAACTGGCGCAGGGCCGGCTGGTGGTGCCATTCACCGCGCTGCCGGCCGGCATCGACAATCGCAAGGCCTATTACTTCGCTCACCGGCGCGGCCTGGCACCCGACGACAAGGTCCTGCAGCTACGCGGCTGGTTGCTGGAGTGCGGCGCGCAGGGGGATCCTGTCATTGCGCGTGGGCGATGACGGCCTCGCGTGTCTCCCGCGCCAGGCCTGCGGCAAAGGCGGCTTCCGCCACCAGGAACAGCGGCCCGATCAGCAGTCCGGCCAGATCGTCCACAAACGCCGGCTTGCGGCCTTCGTAATAGTGGCCGACAAACTGGATCAGCCAGCCCGCCACGAACAGGCCGACGCCCCAGGCCAGCCACACGCCGGTGGATAGCGCCGCGATCGCGTCGCCGAGGTACACGAAACCGGCCAGGATCAGTGTCATCGCCAGCCCGAAACCCGCCGACAGGCGCAGGTAGAACAGGCAGGACAACCCGTACACCACCATGGCCGGGGTCAGGTACGCCGGGCCTTCGCCGAGCGTCATGGCCGGGCGGGCCAGCAGCGTGGTCACGGCCAGCACAATCATGGGAATGCCGATGAAATGGGTGAACACGTTGCGCGCGTTGCGGTGATAGGCTGCGTAGTTGGCCAAGTGGTCGATCAGGGTCTTCACGGGGCTCCTCCTGCCAGGGCATCGTTATCGCGGCTGCTTTATGGTGGCCGCCTGTTGTGGCCGTATAGTAATAGGCAGGGAAAAGCCCGTCTGTCCGGTTTCTGACAATCCGGCATGGCGCCGATAAAAGGAGATCATCATGCGCTTGGCGCCCCGCGAACGGCAGGAGCCGTCCCCGGATCCGCTGCGCGTCCTGCGTGGCGGCAGCTGGTTCGGCACCTTGCCGGCGGCTCTGCAGGACACCCTGCTGCGGGACGCCGTCAGCCGCAAGCTCGCGGCCGGCCAGTTGCTGTTTGCCCGTGGCGACGCCTTTGATGGCATCTACGCCGTGGTGGCCGGCACGGTGCAGATCGACACCCACAGCGAGTCGGGCAAGGCGGCCCTGCTCGGCCTGCTGGAACCGGGCAACTGGTTTGGCGAGATCTGCCTGTTCGACGGACTGGCCCGCACGCACGATGCCCACGCCACCAGCGCGGCCACCGTGCTGCACCTGCAGCGCGACAGGCTCTATGCGATGCTGTCCGCGCATCCCGAATGGTGGCGCGAATTTGGCAAGCTGCTCGCAGCCAAGACCCGGGAGGCGTTCCATTACGTGGAAGAAACGCAATTGCTGCCCCCGCTCGCGCGCACCGCGCGCCGGCTGGTGGCCATGGCGCAGGCTTACGGCAACCAGCCCGGACTGGAGCGCCGCTCCGTACACATCCCGCAGGAACAGCTTGGCCAGATGCTCGGGTTGTCTCGCCAGACGGTCAACCAGGCTCTGCGCGAGCTCGAAACGCGAGGGCTCCTGCGCCTGCATTACGCGGACATCGAGCTGCTCGACCTGCCGGCGCTGCTGGCGCTGGAATGAGCCCGCCATGACTTCCCGACACTTCAGCCTGCGCGGCTAGCGCAAGGCAAACATCGACATGACCACATGACTACGCTAGACGACATCCGCCTGCACGCTTATCTCGAGCGCATCGGCCATCCGCAGCCCGGCCAGCCGGACCTTGCGGCGCTCGACAGCCTGATTGCCGCGCACCTGGAGCATATTCCGTTTGAAAATGTCGACGTGCTGCTCGGGCGCCCGATCCGCATTGGCCTGGACGCAGTCTTCGACAAGCTGGTCACGCAGGCGCGCGGCGGCTACTGTTTCGAGCAGAACACCTTGCTTGCCGCCGTGCTGCGAACGCTTGGCTATGGCGTTACAGCGCTCGCCGCGCGGGTGCGGTGGAATGTCCCTGACGATGTGCCCACCATGCAATCGCATATGCTGCTGCGCGTGGAAGCGGCACATCACAGCTATATCGTGGACGTGGGCTTCGGCGGCCCCAACCCGTATCGCGCGATGCCGCTGCCGCAGACGGAGCGAGCCGATGCAGCATTCCCTTACCGCCTGGCAGCGGTGGATACGCCAGGCGCCGCGTTTCATCTCTACGACCTGGAAGTCGGCGGCGCAAATGGCTGGCTCAAGCTCTACCGATTCGATCTTTCGCCGCAGCAGGCGATCGATTTCGAACCGCGCAACTGGTACACCTCAACCCATCCCGACAGCCTGTTCCGCAACGCACTGACCATGGCGCGCTCGCAGGGCGGCAGCCGGCTGACGCTGGTCAACGACGACCTTACCGTACGCGCTGGCGATGGCAGCGCGCAACGCCAGCGCCTGGAAACCCCGGCGGCAATCATCGAAGCGCTGGCGGACAGCTTCGGCCTCGCGCTGGATCCTGCCGACCGGGATCAACTAACGCGGATGCTGCCCGCGTTGATCGCAGCGCGGCGATCAAGCTAGGCGCGCTTCAGCCGGCTTCAGCCAGATTCAGAGCGTACCTCGAAGCCTGCCGCCTCAAGCAGCGCCGGCAGGCCCGCGTCCCCGACCATATGCAGCGCGCCCGCCACGATCAGGGTCGGCACGCGGTCCGCGATCAGCGACCGGATCTTCGGCATCCATTGCCGGTTGCGCGCGTCGACCAGGACCGCCAGCGAGCACGGCCACTGTGCCCGGCGCTGCGCAAGCAGCCTGGCGAACGGTTCGGCTTGCCCCTGCCGCCACCATCGCACCATGTCGGCCGGCTCCGCGGCGGCGAGTTCGGGTTGCTCGGCGAAGAAGGCCAGCATCGACATCTGCTCATCAAGCGGCACGCCCTGCAGCATGCGCAGCGCTTCGGTACCGTCTTCCAGCGCATCCGTCGCCCGTCCTTCCGCCGTGGCGCGCGTCCACAGGAAACGATCGACGCCATGCTGCGCCAGGATGCCGTGCCGCGCGGCCAGCGCGAACTGCAGGTGCATTGCAGCAAACACGGGACGCAGGTGTTCCAGTTCCGCACCGGGCAGCCCGAAGTCCAGCCATAGCGCCCGCACCTGTTCGAACGTGGCAGGCGGCAGATGCTGGCTGAGTCCATCGCCGTCCGGGAAATACGCCGCGCCGAAATCCGGTTGCCGGTCCAGCGCTACCTCGAAGACGATGCGGGCCGACGCGTGCCAGGCTTGCTCAGCGGCTCGCTCCAGGGCCGATAACGGCGCATCCAGCACGTGGATCGCCCCGAGCAGGTAGACCTCGGTATTCCTGATTTGCCAGAGCATGTGGCGCTTGCCTTGTCCTGAATGATTGGTATGGCCGGGCGACGCGTTGCACGCCGGGCACGCTGCAAGCATACCCTTGCGCGCGCATCGCACGCACGTTATGCACCGCGCTCATTGCCAAAAGAAAAAACGCTGATAAGCCGGGCCAGGCGCGGATTTGTGTGTGGACTGCGCGATAGCGCCCAACCATAATGTACCGGGCGGTAGGATTGCCGGACGCGCGATCAGCGGCCTGGCCGCACGGCACCGCCGCATGATCCGCTGTGCAGAACACGCATCCGGCGATGCTGCCAATAGGAAGTTTCGATAGCGCCCTTTACAGAACATCTGGTCCCGCCCCGCGAGGACCAGGACACCAGGAGACACGCATGTCATTGTTCGACCTGACCGGCAAGGTTGCCGTCGTCACCGGCTCTTCACGCGGCATTGGCCGTGCCATCGCGGAGCAGATGGCGGTACAAGGGGCCAAAGTGGTGATTTCCTCGCGCAAGGCCGAGGCCTGCCAGGAAGTCGTCGATGCCATCAATGCCAGGCATGGTGCCGGCACCGCCATCGCCGTACCGGCCAATATCTCCTCCAAGGAAGATCTCCAGCACCTGGTCGACACAACCAACAGCACGTTCGGCAAGATCGACGTGCTGGTCTGCAACGCCGCCTCCAATCCCTACTACGGCCCGATGAGCGGGGTCACCGACGAACAGTTCCGCAAGGTGCTGGACAACAACGTCATCTCCAACCACTGGCTGATTCAGATGGTCGCGCCGCAGATGATCGAGCGCAAGGACGGCTCGATCATCATCGTGTCGTCCATCGGCGGCCTGCGCGGCTCGCCCACCATCGGCGTGTACAACGTTTCGAAGGCGGCCGACTTCCAGCTGGCGCGCAACCTCGCGGTGGAGTTCGGTCCGCACAACGTGCGCGTGAACTGCATCGCACCGGGCCTGATCCGTACCGATTTTGCCAAGGCGCTGTGGGAAGATCCGGAGCGCTACAAGCTGTCGACGCAGGGCGCGCCGCTGCGCCGCATCGGCGAACCGGTGGAAATTGCCGGCGCCGCGGTGTTCCTGGCCTCGGCTGCCAGCACCTTCATGACCGGCCAGGCCATGGTGGTGGACGGCGGCGTCACGATCTGAGCCACGCCGCACCCGTTGTTCCCTTTACGGGCTCGCTCCAAGCCTGAAGCTTGAGGCCTGAGCCGGGGCGCACCGTGCCCGCACCCATTGCCGCCCGGCTCTCCGGGTGGGCGATGCGCGCGGGCACGCGTGCCTCGCCGGCACGCCAGAGCGCTGCCCATCCTGCCATGCAGTCAGGGAGGCATCGATGTCGAACAACCCGCAAACCGCTAAGTCCTGGCCGGCCATCAGCCTGGCCGAAGCGCACGCCCGCCTTACCGCTCCCGGCGCCCCTTTCGAAACCGAAACGCGCGTGATCCGGGGCATCTCCACCACCGTCTGGAAAAACGCGCCGGCCACGCTGCGCGACCTTTTCCTGCAAGCCCGCGCGCTGGGTGACAAGACCTTCGTCGTCTATGAAGACGAACGCGTGTCCTATGACGCGTTCGGCCGTGCCGCGCTGACCATCGCGCATGCGCTGATCCGCGACGGCGTGCGCAAGGGCGATCGCGTTGCGCTGGCCATGCGCAACCTGCCSGAATGGCCGGYGGYSTTCTWYGGCGCSYTGCTGGCCGGCGCCATCGTCACGCCGCTCAATGCCTGGTGGACCGGCGCCGAACTGGAATACGGCCTGGCCGACTCCGGCAGCAAGATCGCCATCGTGGATGACGAGCGCCTGGGCCGCATCCTGGAGCATCTGCCGGGCTGCCCCGCGCTGCAAAAGATCTACGTCAGCCGCGCCACCGCGCCACAGGCCGACGCGCGCATCGCGGCGCTGGAAGGCCTGATCGGCACGCCCGCGCAATGGGCCGCGCTGCCCGGGTTGCCTGTGCCGGACATCCCGCTCCACGCCGACGACGACGCCACCATCTTCTACACCTCGGGCACCACCGGCAAGCCCAAGGGCGCGCTTGGCACCCACCGCAATGCCACAAACGTGGCGGTGGCCGCCGCGTTCAGCCCGATGCGCAATTGCCTGCGCCGCGGCGAAGCCATCCCGGCCCCTGACCCTGCCGCACCGCAGAAAGGCATGCTGCTGTCGGTGCCCTTCTTCCACGTCACCGGCTGCATGGCGGTGCTAAACGGCGCGCTGGCCAGCGGCACCAAGATCGTACTGATGCGCCGCTGGGACGTGGTGCGCGCCATGGGACTGATCGAACGCGAGCGCTGCACGGCGGCTGGCGGTGTCCCCACCATCGCGTGGCAGATCATCGAGCATCCGGAGCGCGAGCGCTTCGACTTGTCCTCGCTGGAAAACGTCAATTACGGCGGCGCACCCGCGTCGGCCGAACTGGTGCGCCGCATCACCGAGGTGTTCCCGCACTCGGCGCCCGGCATCGGCTGGGGCATGACCGAGACCTCGGCCACCTTCACCAGCCACAGCGCCGAGGAATATGTAGCGCGCCCGGAAAGCGGCGGGCCGGCACTGCCCATCGGCGAGATGAAGGTGGTGGATGGACGCGGCCGCAGCTTGCCCACCGGCGAAACCGGCGAACTGATGGTGCGAGGCGCCAATGTGGTGCGCGGTTACTGGAACAAGCCGGAAGCCACCGCGCAGACGTTCATCGACGGCTGGCTCAAGACCGGCGACATTGCGCGGCTGGACGAGGAAGGGTTCGTCTATATCGTCGACCGCATGAAGGACATGCTGATCCGCGGCGGCGAGAACATCTATTGCATCGAGGTCGAGAGCGCGCTGTACGATCACCCGGCGGTGATGGACGCGGCGCTGGTGGGCATCGCCCACCGCACGCTGGGCGAAGAACCGGCGGCGGTGGTCAGCCTCAAGCCGGGTGCGCAAGCGACGGAGGCCGAGCTGCAGGCGTTCGTGGGCGAGCGGCTGGCAGCCTTCAAGGTACCGGTGCGGATCGTCTTCTGCCCCGACATGCTGCCACGCAATGCCAATGGCAAGATCCTGAAATCGACTCTGCGCAAGATGTTCGACGCGGCGGCCTGAGGCCGGGCTTTAGCCAGGCACGCATAGCAACCCGGTCGCCGTGAAAGGGGGCACGTCGGCCAGGCTTGCCGGTGCCACGCCGGTCCGACGGGAATAACAGGGAAACACCTATCAGATGCAGACAAGCCATTCATCCAGGCATTTTTCGCCATTCATCAACCGGATCGCGACTTTGTCCGTCCTGTCCGGCGCGTTGATCGCAGCCGGATGCGCCAGCCAGGGGCAAGGTAGTGCCGCGGCCCCGGTGCCGGAGATCCGGCCCGGGATTCTTGCCGGCTACCTGCCGGCGCAGGCACGGCCCGACAGCCTGGCACTCGTACCGCCACCGCCCGCCCCCGGCTCAGCCGCCCAGGCGCTGGACGACGAGATCGCGCGTGCCAACCTGCCCCTGCGCGGTACGGCGCGCTGGCGGCTGGCGGTCCAGGACGCCAACCTGAAATTCCCGCAGGCCGCCGATGTCTTCTCCTGCGCCCTGGACGCACCGGTATCGCAGGAGCAGACGCCCAGGCTCTACCTGCTGCTGCGCCGGACCCTGGCCGATGCGGGACTATCCACCTACGGCGTAAAAGACAAATATGCGCGCGCCCGGCCCTTCAGGGTGAACCATCAGCCGACTTGCACGTCCGCCGAAGAGCCCATGCTTTCCAAGGACGGCTCCTACCCGTCGGGGCATAACGCCGTTGGCTGGGCATGGGCACTGATCCTGGCGGAAATCGCGCCCCAACAGTCGAATGCGATCCTGGCGCGCGGGCTGGCCTATGGGCAGAGCCGGCTGGTCTGCAATGTGCATTGGCAAAGCGATGCGATGCAGGGCCGCATCATGGGCGCAGCCACCGTGGCGCGGCTGCATGCCGACCCCGCTTTCCTTGCGGATCTGGCGGCTGCCAGGTCGGAGCTTGCCGACGTCCGCGCCAAGGGCCTGAAGCCCACCGGCGACTGCCGGGCCGAAAGCGAGGCGCTGGCGCCGCTTGCCAACTAGCAAGCCGCCTTGCCCGCGGCAGGCGGGCAAGGCGGCCGGGGCGATGTTCAGCCGCGGCCGACGAAGGGCATCTTGGTGGCCATCACAGTCATGAACTGCACATTCGCATCGAGCGGCAGGTTGGCCATATGGAGCACCGAACTCGCTACGTGCGCCACGTCCATCAGCGGCTCGGGCGCGATCTCGCCATTGGCCTGGGGCACGCCGCGCGCCATGCGCGAAGCCATGTCGGTGGCCGCGTTGCCGATGTCGATCTGCCCGCAAGCGATATCGAAGGCGCGGCCATCCAGCGAGAGGCTCCTGGTCAGCCCGGTGATGGCGTGCTTGGTGGCCGTGTACGGGACCGTATTGGGGCGCGGCGCATGCGCCGAGATGGAGCCGTTGTTGATAATGCGGCCGCCGCGCGGGCTCTGCGACTTCATCAGCGCGAAGGCGGCGCGCGAGCACAGGAAGACGCCGGTCAGGTTGGTGTCCAGCACCGCCTTCCATTGCTCCACCGACAGTTCGTCGATCGAGACCGCCGGCGCATTGATGCCGGCATTGTTGAACAGCACGTCGAGCCGGCCGAACTGTTCGCGGACCTGCGCGAACAGTTGATCCACCGAAGCCGGATCGCTCACATCGCACCGCACCGCCAGCGCCGTATGGCCATCGGCCCGGGCTTGCGCGGCCAGCGCCTGGAGCGGTTCGGCGGTACGTCCGGCGAACACCACCCGGTAGCCCGCCACCAGCAGCGCCTGCGCCACCGCCTTGCCGATGCCGCGGGCGGCGCCCGTGACCAGCGCTACCTTGCCTTGCTGACTCATGCTGTGTTCTCCGGATGGGATTCTTGGTTGCCGACTATTTGACCGGAATCGGCGTTTCCGCCGCCACCGGCACCGCGGTCACGCTGTTCTGCGGGCTGCCGGAAACGATGCGGTCCGAGTAGGTCAGGTAGACCAGGGTATTGCGCTTGCGGTCGACCGTGCGCACCACGTGCAAGGTCTTGAACAGGATCGACATGCGTTCGGAAAATACGTTGTCCTGCTGGCGCAGCGGGCCCTTGAACGTGATCGGCCCGACCTGGCGGCAGGCGATCGAGCTTTCGGGCGGATCTTCGGCCATGCCCAGCGATCCCTTGATGCCGCCGGTGCGGGCACGCGAGACATAGCACGTCACGCCCTGCACCATCGGATCGTCATAAGCCTCGATCACCACCTTGTCGGAGCCGGTCATGCGGAAATTGGTGCTCACGCTGCCGATCTCCTCGGCATGCGCGGCCGGCGCCAGCAGCGCCAGCGCCGCTAGCAGGCGCATCAGGCTGGTATGCATGCGTGCCCCTTCCACCTCAGGACACCTTGCCCGTGATTTCGTCGTGCCGTTTTTCCATTTCCTGGCGAAGCTGGCGGCGCAGCTGGGCCGCGGCAAAGCGCTGGCGCTCGACTTCGTCACGCGGCACCAGCGCCGGCACCTCGGCCGGGGCGCCATTATCGTCCACCGCCACCATGGTGAAATAGCAGCTATTGGTATGGCGCACCAGCTTGCTGCGAATGTTCTCGGTGATGACCTTGATGCCGATCTCCATGGAGCTGCGCCCGGTGAAATTGACTGCTGCCAGGAAGGTCACCAGTTCTCCCACGTGGATGGGCTGGCGAAATACGACCTGATCGACCGACAAGGTCACGACATAGCGCCCCGCGTAGCGGCTGGCACAGGCATAAGCCACCATGTCGAGATACTTGAGGATGGTGCCGCCGTGCACATTGCCGGAGAAATTGGCCATGTCCGGCGTCATCAG
This sequence comes from Cupriavidus sp. 01L45, assembly GCF_056399885.1. Taxonomy (NCBI): domain Bacteria; kingdom Pseudomonadati; phylum Pseudomonadota; class Betaproteobacteria; order Burkholderiales; family Burkholderiaceae; genus Cupriavidus; species Cupriavidus sp. 01L45. The sequence continues at coordinate 57,965 of NZ_JBFTSG010000004.1, forward strand.
CACGGTCATGGAAAGCTGGTGGGACAGGTCGTTCATGATGAAATCCGGAATCTGGAAGCGGCCGGGCGGACCCGCGAAGCGGGTCGAAAGGCTGGTGCCGACGATCGGCAGTTTAACCCGGAACGGGCCCCTTGCCTTGTGGCGGAGCACGTCCCGGCGCACCCCGGCGCCAACAAAAAAGCGGCCTTTCGGGCCGCCTTCTTATCAGCGCTCAAGGCGCGGACTGCTTACTTCTTCTTGTTCACAGCGTCCTTGAACCCTTGGCCGGCAGAGAACTTGACCGTCTTTGCGGCCGGAATCTTGATGGTCTCGCCGGTACGCGGATTGCGGCCGGTACGCGCGGCGCGCTTGCCGGAGCTGAAGCTGCCGAAACCCACCAGCGTTACCGAATCACCCTTGGCAACCGCCTTCTTAATATTGTCCAGAGCCGCATTCAGTGCGCGCTCTGCCGCTGCATTGCTCAATTCGGCGTCCGCGGCGATGGCAGATACCAGTTCACCTTTATTCATGGCTGATTTCCCTTGTTGGTCGTCTTGATCGGAGTGTCTGCCACGCGGCAAATTACCGATCGGCGCAGTCTAATCCGCGCTTTACGCATTGGGCAATCCCCAGTGGCACCAATGCAACGAAAAAAGCCGCAAATCCTTGAGTCAAGCGCCTTTGCGGGGAATTTACCCCCCTTTTCCGCCCTTTCAAATGCGCCCGTTGAGGCTAGGCAGAATTCGAACGCGCGTACGGGCGACGCGCATCCCTTGTGGCGCGATGCGGCTTTGCTTCGTCCGCTCGCTACCACCGCCGGTGCGATGCGCGGATCACAGGCGGCGGCATGCCCCGATTCTGGGCAAGAGCGGTGCAATCTCCCATTATGGTGCATGGGTGTGAGAGGGCTACGCCCCAAATCAATGCGGTGCATCATTTTGGCGCAGGCTTTTGCCTGTCCCCACAGGGACTGCAAGGCGATCGCCCTCGCTGCTATCAACGGGGCAGCCCCCGCAGGCGCGACAATCCGGTGCAAAAGCACCCAACACGGTGCAGATTCCCCGCCAGGATGCCCCACACTGGAATGCTTTTTGCATACCAGTGCTCCCATTTTGAGCACGAGGAATGTATGGACAATTGGAAAAGCGGCACCGACGCCCTGTTCATCCTGCTGGGGGCGATCATGGTGCTCGCTATGCACGCGGGCTTTGCGTTTCTTGAGTTAGGCACGGTGCGCAAGAAGAACCAGGTCAACGCCCTGGTCAAGATATTGGTGGATTTCGCCATTTCCACCATCGCCTATTTCTTCATCGGCTACACCGTGGCGTATGGGGTCGAATTCTTTACCAGCGCCCATGAACTGGCGCAACGAAGCGGCTATGAACTGGTGAAGTTCTTTTTCCTGGCAACTTTTGCGGCCGCCATTCCCGCCATCATTTCCGGCGGGATTGCCGAGCGCTCGCGTTTCAATCCGCAACTGGTGGCAACCTTCGTCCTGGTTGGCCTGGTGTATCCCTTCTTCGAAGGCATCGCCTGGAACAACCGGTTCGGCGTGCAAGACTGGATCACCTCCGTCGCGGGCGTGCCCTTCCACGACTTCGCCGGCTCTGTCGTGGTTCACGCCATGGGCGGCTGGATCGCGCTGCCGGCAATCCTGCTGCTGGGCGCGCGCCGCGGACGCTACCAGAAGGACGGCCGCATCAGCGCCCACCCGCCCTCCAATATCCCCTTCCTGGCGTTGGGCGCCTGGGTGCTGGCGGTGGGGTGGTTCGGCTTCAATGTCATGAGCGCGCAGACCGTCGACAAGATCAGCGGGCTGGTCGCCATCAATTCGCTGATGGCCATGGCGGGCGGTACCCTGGCCGCCTGGGCGGCGGGCCGCAACGACCCCGGCTTTGCCTACAACGGCCCGCTTGCCGGCCTAGTGGCGGTCTGCGCGGGCTCGGACCTGATGCATCCGTTGGGTGCGCTGGTGACCGGGGCCATCGCCGGCGCGCTGTTTGTTTACCTGTTTACGCTGGCCCAGAACAAATGGCATATCGACGACGTGCTGGGCGTCTGGCCGTTGCATGGGCTGTGCGGTGCCTGGGGCGGCATTGCCGCCGGTATCTTTGGCAGCCAGGCGCTGGGCGGCATCGGCGGCGTCTCCCTGGGCGCGCAGACGATCGGCACGCTGCTTGGCATCGTCATCGCCCTGGTGGGCGGCACCGTGGTCTACGGCACATTGAAGAAGCTGGTCGGCATCCGGCTCGATGCCGAATCGGAATACAACGGCGCGGACCTGTCGTTGCATCGCATCTCCGCCACGCCGGAGCGCGAAACCAACTGGTAAGCCGCGGCGCGCAGGGGGCTTGCCCCCCCGCGCCATCCGCTGCCGCGGATCCCCGGCCGTTGGCGGCCAGTGGCGCGCTGCGCTCGTGGCGGCCATTTTGTGCTTGAACTTCCGCACGCGGCGTAGCAATAATGCGTTGCCCGCACTCGTGTCTTGCCCCCGATGCGCCCGGGAATCCGCTGCACGATGTTCGTTGCCCGTGTACCTGCCGAGCCAGCAAGGGAGAACCGCGATGGATGCTACAACGCTGCAGAAGCTTCAGGACGTAGTGATTGCCTATGCGACCGAATTCGGGATCAAGATACTTGCTGCCCTCGCCTTCTGGGTGATCGGCCGGTCGCTGATTCATTTCGTGGTGCGGCTGGTGCAGGGGGCGCTGGCCAAGCAGAAGGTCGATCCGACCTTGCTGCGTTACGTCGGGTCCATCGTCACGGTCACGCTCAATGTCGTGCTGGTGATCGGCATCCTGGGCTATTTCGGCATCCAGACCACCACCTTCGCCGCGCTGATCGCCGCGGCCGGCGTTGCCATCGGCATGGCCTGGTCGGGCTTGATGTCCAACTTTGCCGCGGGGGCTTTCCTCGTGGTGCTGAGGCCATTCAAGGTCGGCGATTTCGTCACGGTGGGTGGAATCACCGGCACGGTCAGGGAGATCGGCTTGTTCTGCACCACGCTGGATACGCCCGACAATGTCCTGACCGTGGTCGGCAACAACAAGATTTTCGCGGACACCATCCAGAACTTCAGCGCCAACGCCTACCGCCGCGTTGAACTCAAGGCGCAGCTGGCCGGCAGTACCGACCACATCGCCGCCGCCGCGCTGCTCAAGGAACGCATGGCCGCACTGCCCAACGTGCTGACTGAACCGCCGCCGGACGTGGAGATTCTCGAATTCAACCTGGTCGGCCCCGTCCTTGCCGTGCGTCCATACTGCCATACCGATCATTACTGGCAGGTGTATTTCGACACCAACCGCGTGATCCGCGAGAGCTTCGGCGAGGCCGGATTCTCCGCGCCGATGCCAGCCCAGCTGGTGGTGCTGCAAAACAGCGCGGCCACGTAACCGTGCCGAGAAAGGAGGCGCCGGAAGCGTGGAACCAGGCCGCCCCGCTACGCTACGGCGGCAGCAGTCAGCCGGCGCCGTGCGCCGGTTTGCCTGAACGGCCGAAGACGCGCATCAGTACCGCACCGGTACCGCAAATACCCATGACTACCGCCAGCGGCAATGCACTGCCGTCGCGCCAGAAGCTGACCCCGGCGCCGGCCAGGGTGCCCAGCCCGAATTGCAGCGTCCCCATCAACGCGGACGCTGTGCCGGCCCGCTGGCCCTGCTCGGCCATGGCCAGGGCCGACGCGTTCGGCAGGATGCATCCAAGGCTGGCGATAAACACAAAGAATCCGGCCAGCAACACCGGCAACGGCGCCAGTCCGGCCAGCACCGCGGCGGCCAATGCCAGGCCTGCCGCGCACGGCGCAACCAGGGCGCCCCCCAGCACGTGGTCAAGCGTGCGGTTGCGCACCAGGCGCGCGTTAAGTTGCGACATGCCAATCAAGCCCAACGCGTTGGCACCGAATACGAAGCCGTAATAAGAGGGATCGATGCCATGCAACTCGATCAGCACGAACGGCGACCCCGCAATATAGGCGAACATCCCGGCTTGCGCACAGCCGGCAGACAGCGAATAGCCGACGAAGCCCCGGTCTCGCAGCAGCTCGCCGTAGTTGGCGAGTACGCGGCCAAGGCGCAGTGGCATGGCATTGACGGTGTCGAGCGATTCTTCCATGTACCGGTGGACCACCCACAAGATCAACAGGCTGCTGGCGCAAAGCAGCCAGAAGATGGCGCGCCAGCCGAAGGCCGCGAGCACGGCCCCGCCAATGATGGGTGCCAGGATCGGCGCCAGGCCCATCACCAGCATCAGCGAGGAGAAGGCGCGCGCGGATTCGTGCGCCTCCAGCCGGTCGCGGATCACGGCACGGGCCATTACCATGCCCGCACAGCCGCCCAGGGCCTGCAAGAAGCGCCACAGCATCAGCGCCTCGACGTCGCGCGCGAGCGCGCATCCGGCCGCTGCGAGCGCATAGGACAGCAGGCCAATGTACAGCGGCGGCTTGCGGCCAAAGCGGTCGCTGATCGGGCCATAGAAGGCCTGCCCCACCGCCAGTCCCACCAGAAAGGTTCCCAGCGTGAGTTGCACACGCCCGATATCGACCCCAAGATCGCCGGCCAGCGCAGGGAAGCTCGGCAGGTACATATCAATCGAAAGGGGCGCCAGCGCAGTGAGCGAAGCGCATACCAGGAGCCAAAGCGGGAAACGCGCGGACTGTGGGGCGCGGGCGGAGCGAGTCATCGAAACATCCTGAGGAACAACGGGGCGGCCGGAATGGCCACCTGCGCCAATGCGTCAGCGACGCGAGCGGCGCGGGAGCGGTAAGAAGCGTAATTGTTGCATAGCGTAACAAGCCGCGCACCCGACACGCCGCGCGGCGATGATGCAGGCGCGCATCCGCCTGGACGCGCGCAACTGTGATGACAGGCCCGACGGTGCCGGGACATGCCGGCGGCAACGGGCCTCGCTTCGCCGCGGATCGGAGGAGTGCGTGGCTTTCAACCGCAGTAACGCCAAGGGTACAATGCCAGCCTGTCGGACGCCCCGGGCGGACGATCGCGCAGCCCGACGCACCGCGGAAGCCCGGCCACCGAAACGGCTTCCGGCAACGTTTTCCTGCATGAGAACAAGATACACACTGCTTTCTGTCTTACTTACCCTGGCCGCCGGCGCGGCCGGTTTGCCGTGGGCGCAGCAAGCGCGCGCGGCAACGCCGCCAGTCAGGGCCGCCGCCTCCGCACCCGTCGTGGTGGACGAAGCCGATGCGCTGGCGCAAATGCTCAAGGGCGCGGCCACTGGCCAGAACACCGGCGCAGCGGGCGTACCGGAATTGCTGCGCAACACCGCGCGGCCGGACAACATACTGTCGCGGGCCTGCCGACAACTCAACGATGCGCTGCCCATCGAAATCGATGGCGAGACGCGCCTGCGCCGCTGCCAGTCGGTACCGGGCAAACACATCCTCTTCCAGCTTGAGCTGACCAAGTATCGAGGCCCCATGCTGGACCTCGCCAGCTTCGAGCTCAGCTATGCCGCGCCCCTGCAGCGCAATATCTGCGCCAACCGGGATGTGGAAATCCTGACCAAGCTGGGCATCAGCATGATGTTCCGCTATATGACGCGCAACGAGCGGGGCGAGCGCCGCGTGGGCGACGTCTACATCAACGCGCCCATCTGCTCTTCGGCGCTGCGTTAAACCGTTTGATTTCCTTGCCGCGACACCCTGGAGTGCCGGGGCCGGCGGGCGCCCGTTGCGGGCACCCGCTCCCCTCGCAAGACTCAGGCAAGCCGCGGCCGCAGCGGCACCACATTGGCAGCGCGCCGGGGCAACACACGGGTTTCCTTCCATCCCGAATGCGCCAGCGGCGAACCCCAGACCAGTTCATGCAGACTGGCCAGCGCAAAGGGATCGCCCAGCAGCACGTGCTTTTCGGCGGCGCTGAGGCCATCTGGCCCGGCGGTGAGAGCCTGGTGCACCAGCGCGGCATGTTCCTGTTGCGTGGCCTGCGGCTGTACCACGCGGGGCGAGCCGGTGGCGCACATCAATGCATTGGTCACGGGATCGACCACGGCATCGATAAATGCCGGCGGTTCGCCCGCGGCCTCGACGTGCTTCTGCATGGCGGCCATTTCGCGCGGCGGCGTGGCCTCCTCCGGCGTCACGAACAGCCTGGCGCGGCGCAGCGCACGGCCAAACGAAACCCGCGACAGCCACACCGAGAGCGGAATCGAGAAGGCCAGCGAGCCGACGATCGGCAGCAGCCACCAGACAAAATTTGGATCCAGCCACAGCACCAGTCCGCCCCATGCAAGCCCTAGCAAGGTATGCATGCCATGACGGCGAAATGCTTCGCCCCAGGTCGTCTCCGCATCCTCGCGCGGAGGCGATTTCCAGGTAATCCCCCAACCGCTGTATGCCGCCGCCACGAACTTGGTGTGGAACAGCATCCGGACGGGGGCCAGCAAGGCCGACATCACCACCTCGATCAGCATCGAAGCGACCAGGCGCAGCGGCCCGCCATAGTTGCGCGAGTCTTTCATCAGCAGCAGCACGCTGGCGACCTTGGGCAGGAACAGCAGCGTGGCGGTAGCCGAGAACAAGGCCAGCGCCTTTTCCGGATGCCACTCGGGCCAGGTCGGGAACAACTGGTAAGGCTGCGTGAAATACTCCGGCGGTACCAGTGCGTGCTTGGCCAGCATGATGGTGGACAGCACCAGGAACAGGAACCACAACGGCGCCGAAAGATAAGCCATCACGCCAGTGAGGAACACGGCGCGGTGCACCGCGTGGAAGCCCTGCTTCATCCACAGGCGGAAGTTCATCAGGTTGCCCTGGCACCAGCGGCGATCGCGCTTGACCTCGTCAAGCAGGTTCGGCGGCAGTTCCTCGTAGGAACCCTCGAGATCATAGGCAATCCACACGCCCCACCCGGCCCTGCGCATCAKGGCGGCCTCGACGAAATCGTGCGATAGGATTTCCCCCGCCAGGGGCCCCTTGCCGGGCAAGGGCGCCAGCGCGCAGTGCTCCATGAAGGGCAGGATGCGGATGATGGCGTTGTGGCCCCAGTAGTGCGATTCGCCAAGCTGCCAATAGTGCAGTCCTGCGGTGAACAGCGGACCGTACACGCGCGTGGAGAACTGCTGCACCCGCGCATACATGGTCTCGCGCCCCACTGCCAGCGGTGCGGTCTGGATGATGCCGGCGCCGGGGTTGCCTTCCATCAGCTTGACCAGCGTGGTCAGGCATTCGCCGCTCATCACGCTATCGGCGTCAAGCACCACCATATAGCGGTACGCACTGCCCCAGCGGCGGCAGAAGTCGGCCACGTTGCCGGTCTTGCGCTTGACGCGGTGACGGCGCCAGCGATAGAAGATTCGGCCAAAGCCATTGACCGCGCGGCAGGTTTCCATCCACGCATCGGTCTCGGCGGTACGCAGGTCCGGGTCGCCGCTGTCGGACAGCACGAAGAAATCGAAGCGCGCCAGTTCGCCGGTGCGCTCCATCGACTCATAGGTCGCGCGCAGCCCGGCGAAGACCCGGTTCACGTCCTCGTTGCAGATCGGCATGATGACTGCCGTGCGCGCCTCTTCCGCGATGGGTCCGTCCACCGCTGCCGAACGCGAAATCAGATGGCGGTCGCCGCCCTTGGCCAGCACAAGGAAACCCATCATCGCGGTCCAGAAACCCGCGGACACCCACGAGAACAGGATAGCGAAGAGCGCCAGCACGGCGATCTCGAGCGGGTCGGTGCCGTGATAAGGCAGCACCTTTGTCATGAAGTAGGTGGCCAGTGTGGTCTGCCCGGCCACTAGGCCAAGCAGCACCCAGCGGCGATGCGCGCCCGCGGGATGCCACTTGCCCTCGGCGTCGGGACCATCGTGCAAGGTGTCCCAGGTTTCAGGCACGGGTGGGCGGCCAAGCACGCGCCGGCCCAGGTTGCGAAGGAAACCGGTGACGATGTGCGGGGGCCATGCCCGCGGCACCATCGAGCCGCGCTCGGGGGCCGGGCCGGTGTCGATATGCACGGTGCCATCGGCGCGGCGTTGCACCAGGGGCTCGCCCGCCGCTTGCGGGGCGCCGTACGCGAGATTGAGGCGACGCCCTACCGAACCGTAGGTAGCGCCCGCCGGCGACTGGCCAGCGTCTTTAGCCGCGAGTTTTTGCTGCAGCGAATGAATGGCCGATTCGGGATCCGCGTCATCGCCGCAAGCGACATTGTTGAGAAGCTCGCGGCGCAGGTCTGGAGAGACCGGCACGCGATCGAGATAGCGCTCGCATGCCGCCGGGGCCGTGCGCTGCTTTAGCCTGGGGGTAAGATGTAGCTCCACGTCTCGGATAGGGTTGTATTGCCGTTGCGAAGATAGCCGCGCAATTCGACCGGTTTGTTTTCGTCCTTGCGGCGCACGACCATCGTCATGCGCCAGCCGCCGGTTGCTTCATTGCGCTGCGTCGAAGTGTTCAGCAGCTCCCCGTTGCTGTCGGCCGAGATCACCGGATCGATCCGGGTATCCGCAGCCAGTTTCTTGAAGACTGGGCCTTCAAAATCCACCACCAGCGAAAAACTGGTGTCGTCCTGCTTGCGGCTCAGCCCCTGRCCACGCCGCGTTTGTGTCACCCACGACAGCGGCGGCTGTTTTTCGCCGTCCTTCTGCCACAGCAGGCGATATTCGAAATCGAAAGCTTGTTTGGGCTTGGGTGGGTTATCGGGCACCCAGTACGCCACGATGTTGTCGTTGGTCTCGTCCGGAGTCGGGATCTGCACCAGCTCGACCCGGCCCGAACCCCAGTTGCCCTTGGGCTCCACCCAGGCGCTCGGGCGGCGCTCGTACCACGCGCCGATTTCCTGGTAATTGCCAAAATTGCGGTCGCGCTGCATCAGGCCGAAGCCCTGCGGATTGGTCGCCGCGAACGAGGTCACCAGCAGGCGCTTGGGGTTGCTCAACGGCCGCCACAGCCATTCGCCTGTGCCGAGTTGCACCGAAAGACCGTCGGAGTCATGCACCTCGGGCCGGTAGTCCTGCACCGCCGAAGGCTGGTTCTCGCCAAACAGGTACATGCTGGTCAGCGGCGCCAGGCCAAGCTTGGTGACGTTCTCGCGCATGAACAGGCGCGACTTCACCTCCATGGCGGTTTCCGCGCCCGGCCGGATCACGATGCGATAAGCCCCGCTCATGCGGCGCGAATCCATCAGGGCATAGATGGTCAGTTGCTTGTCCGCCGGTGAAGGCCGCTCGATCCAGTATTCGACGAAACGCGGGAACTCCTCGCCCGAATTGAGCGCGGTATCCACCGCCAGGCCACGCGCCGACAGGCCATACCATTGGTCCTTGCCGAGCGCACGGAAGTAACTGGCGCCCAGGAAGGAAACGACTTCGTCCTTGCTCTTGGCGTTGTTGAGGGGATAGAGCACCCGGAAGCCGGCGAAGCCCAGCGGCTTGAGCTTGGCGGCATCGACCTTGTGCGGGCCATAGTTGAAGGCGGCCGGATCGAAACGAATCTCGCGCGCGCTGCCGCTCACCACTTCGTTGATGCGCACGGGCTGGTCGAACACCATGCCCTCATGGAAGAACGAAAGCTCGAAGGGAAGCTTGGCATTACGCCACTGGAATCGCTCGGGCTTGTACTCGATCTCGCGATATCGCTCGTAGGACAGTTCGCGAAGTTCGCGAGGCAGGTTCTGCGCAGGCGCCTTGTAAGGCGTTCCGGCCAGCTGGCGCGCGCGCGCCGCCACGGTATCGAAGTCGAACGCGTGCGCGGCCATCGCGCACACCGCCAGCATGCCGCCGCACAACCACCTGCCCAGACGCATGGCGCCCGCATTGGCGCGTGCCGCTGTATGGGGTTGGGCAGATTGGATGGTTGGCAGGGTAACGGTTTCGGACATGGATGCCAGTGACAGGCAGAGTTGGAAAATCGGGGTCGATCAGTCACCGCAGCAAAAGGCGGGCCACCATGCGGCCGCGATGACAAAAGCAACGGCGGGATGCTGGCCGCGAAGATACCGGGAAGCACGGATAAGGATCTTGCGGCGCATTGTTTTCACTTGATCAAGCGTATATCGGGCTTGTTGCAATGCGCAAAAGAACCTTAACAATTCGAGCCTGGGAAGTCACGTTTCGATCACGCAACGTTTGCAACAAATTGAAACCCCGGTCGTCCGGACGCCGCTTTCGGTGCCGATCCCGTGCTGGGGCGTCACATGGACAACATCGCTGGATCAGCGCGCGGTGCCGCACAGGGCACGTTGTGTACGCAGCCATTTCTACAGCCCCTTCCCTGGCGCTGCCGCCAGGTCTGATAGCCGGGGCGAGCATCTCGCCGTCGTCTCGCATGCCGCTGCACCCCGCTTCGCTACTTGAGGCCGACGTCCGAATCTGCAACGCTAGGACATGGATTGGACGCCGTCAATGCGCGCGGCGTGGCCCCGTACGGCACTGGAACGGCGCATGGCGCACCTGCGAAATCGTGCACTGCACCCGGATCAGGCCTGCGAACGTTTGAAGCAGACGTTCGGGAAAGTCGGACCAGCTGTCAGCTGGCGTTGTGCGACGGGAAGCCGGTGTGAATACATCCGGGCAAAAAAAGAGAGGCCGCAGCCTCTCGATCAGGTTCCGCCTCGATGCCAGTCCCCCCGGAATGGCGCATGGCGCCGCTGGACATCGGTACCGGGCACGCCGCACCGCGTGATGCAACGCGCGGTGCGGCGGACGCGGGCGGCGTGGCGAACTAGCCCGGCCAGCGCATGCGCGCGGTGGCGCAATGACGCAAGGGCTGCCTGTCGCCTTTCGCTATCGGCGCTCAGGCGCCTTTATTCATCATCTTGTCGCTATCGGGAGGTGCGTGGTTCTTTTTCGTCTTGGCGGGCTTTGTCGCCTTGCTCGAGCTTGCCGCGGCAGGCTTATCGCCGGCGGCGGGAGCCGACGCCTGCGCATATGCACCCGCGCCAAACATGGCCAGCGACAACATCACGATCCACTTCTTCATATCAGCCTCCTGGTCAGCTGTGGAAAGAAGCCTGGCCGTGGCCCTTGGCGGCCACAGGCACCCCGCTTCATCACCATCAACAACGGCACAAGGTCGGGATGGGTTGACGCATCAGCACGCCCATCGACACTGCGGCGCAGCATTGGATGCATCCAGGTGCGCCGGCAAAGGCCTCAATGGCACAACCGGCCCAGCAGTTCGCCGGCAATGGTGCCGGCGTTGGCCGGCTGCGGCATGCCGGCTTGTGGCGCGCTGATGGTGTAGAGCGATTCGCCGCGCGCGTAGCGTTTGGCATAGAGCGTCTGCTCGACCACCGCGTACATGGACGTGGCGCAGTTGAAGACCATGCGCCTGAGCGAGGAGCGGATCGGTTCGCCACTGGCGGTGCGAATCACGCCGGCCGGCGCGTTACGCATGACGGCCACGCCGACCTCGGGCCCCCGGCGGCGCACCGAACTCTTGTCAAAGTAGGAGACCACCCCGTTTGCGCCCGTCAGGGGCAGCCAGCGCTGCGGGTCGGGCGCCGAAGGATCCGGCGCGGCCACCATCGCGCAACCCTCGCGCGGCGTGGAACGGAACACCGTGCCCCCATTGGGAGCCTGGCACTCATATAAACCCGCGGCGGCGGGGCGAACCGTTGCGGTAACCGGTTCGGCATACGCGGCAAGACAAATGCTACTGCCGATCAGCACGGCGGCAGCATGGAATAAGGCGCGCAAGGACATGGACGGACCCTCGTGTAGACCAAAAAACAGCCCGCATTGTCGCATACCGTGCCGCGGCCGCCTTCCGGCAGGCAGCTAGCCCCTCGCTTCAGCCCCCCCCCCCATCGAAGGTGCGTTGCCGCATCATGGATGCAGCGCGATAGCGGCACGCACTCTGCCCGGAGAGTTGAATCAATAATCGCTCAATCCCGATTATTAGGAAAATCCTCAAATCGAAAAAGCCATGGGATTTTGGGGAATTTCTCAATGGCAATAGACCATAGCCACTGACTTTCACCCCTTTCATGACCCTATGCCACGCGCTACCTCATGCGCTGCCAACAGCCACGCCCCGGTGGGCACTGGAGGGCGGGCTTTCGGACGTCCGCTTCGACAGCGCCTCCAGCGCGGCGCGCGAGGCATCGTCGGCCGGGAAAAAGCACTCGATGCGCATTTCCTGCAGCGTGACATCCTGCGGGATGCCCAGCGTGGTCAGCGTCGAGAACAGCGAGGCGCGGAAACCTTCGGCCGCCAGCGCCACCGGCAACATCGGCGGTGGCGTGCGTTCCGCGGCTTCGTCATCGAACAGCGGGACGCCGGCCGGGCCGACCATGTCGGGATGCCATCCGGCAATCCGGTTGAAGATTTCGCGCGCGGTCTGGTCCTGCGCCTGCGTTTGCAATTCCTGCCAGACGCGCCGCAACAGGTAACGCCCCACCTGCCGCGCGTTTTCGATGACCGGCCACAGGCCATCCGGATTGAAGACGGTGAGCATCAGGTTGATGCGCCCGCTGTTCTCCTCCAGCACGGATGGCGCGCGATCGCCCAGCAGTACCCCGATCATGCGGCGGTATGCCTGGTTGGCATCGAGCATGTTCCAGAAGCGATCCAGCACCACCGCCGGATACGGCTCTTGCTTGGACAGGATCAGCGCGACCGCCTGTTGCACCATCTGCAGCGCGGGCGCGGCCAGCCCGTGCTCGCTGTAGGCCGGCGCAAACCCGCCGGCCAGCAGCAGGCGGTTGCGCTGCCGCAGCGGCACGCCGAGCCGGTCGGCCAGCGCCAGCACCATCTCGCGGCTGGGCCGGGCGCGGCCGGATTCAAGGAAACTGATATGCCGCTGGGAGACCCCTGCCGCCAGTGACAGCGCGAGCTGGCTGTAGCCGCGTTTGCCGCGCCAGTAGCGCAGCAGGCCGGGGAAGTCGAGTGCGGTTTCGGAGCTGGGGGTCAGGGTGTCCATGGCCGTATTACAGCATGGCGATGGCCACCTGGCGACTACCTCCGAGGTAATAATCAAAAAACGAAATTTCATCAATAATATCAATGGGTTATGCTGAAAATGAGGGGGTTGACGGATACCCTAGTTTCAACAACGCATCACATTTAAAAACAATGGGTTACAACGCCATTCCAGACGACGCCTCGTGGCGTCAATGCGCTGAGGCGTCAGGCGGTAAGCATGGGATACACTGTATGGATGTACAGTGTATTGAGGTGCCACCATGGGCAACAAGAAATCCGCCGCCGGCTGCCAGGTCGCAGAACCTGATCTGCCTTCCCAGCGGCCCACCGTTCGCCAGGCTGCCCAGCGACTCCTGGATGCGCTGGAACGGCTAGACAGCAGCGACGACCTTTCCGAGATCGAGGTGACAGAAGCCAGGCACGAACTCAGTGTGCTCCTGGCTGCCACGCCGTCGGCAGCCCGAAACCTCACCGGAGCGGATTTCGACCCCGATGCCTTCCATGCGATATGGGCGTCAAATGCCGTGCAGGAGGCGGGTAAGCGATATGGTTGGCGCGGAATCGCTGAGGCGGTATGGGCCGCGGCGCTGGATGAGGCGCGCGGCGTCAAGTAGTCTGTGGGATGTTGCCTGATGGCGGCCGGTCGTGCGCGCGCCTACAACGGATGTAGGAGCCCTTCCGGAGACCAGTATGCCGCCGCGCGCGCCCGCCCCGACCCTCGCCGAACTGTCGCCCATGCTGCTCACTGAGCGCAAGACGCTGCCCGCTACGAGCCAGTGGCGGTGGGAGATCAAGTACGACGGGTACAGGATGCTGGCCTCTACCGGCCAAGTCGAATTGCAGTCGAGCGGCGGGGTAGATGCGACGAAGTGGTTCCCCGAACTGGGAGACGCGCTGGCCGCACTGCCCGCAGAGAACATCGTGGACGGGGAGGTCTGCGTTCTCACCGATCTGGGAATCAGCGACTTCAACCGGATGCACCGCCGCGCCTTGCGCCGGGGTTGGTATGTAGGGGCGGACCAAGTCGCCTATTGCATCTTCGACCTGATCGTCGGCGGCGGGCGGGATCTGCGGGCCCAGCCCATTGAGAGGCGCAAGGCCGCGCTCAAGAAGTTGCTGGCCGACCCGCCGCCCGGACTGCTGTATGTCCAGGACGTCGATGATGGGGAATGGCTCTATGACAATGCGCTTGCCTTGAAGCTGGAGGGGATCGTGGGGAAGCGGGCCGGCAGCACCTACCAGGCCGGGGTGCGCTCGCCCGACTGGATCAAAATCAAGCGACCCGGCGCCGTCACAGCCCAGCGCTTTCGTAGGGACAACGCAACCCCTACCTCCTGAGGGGTTGGAGTTCCAGTCTGCCCACGCTACGCTCGCGCATCTCTACCGGCATTGGGCACAGCATGCGTCGACTGATCGTAGTTTCACTTATTGCACTCGCAGGTTGCGCTACCCCGGCCGTCTATCGTGACCCCGCAAGTGGCCAGGTCGCCCAGTGCAATGCGACTACCCCGGGCATCTTCCCCATCACTGCGCAGAACGAGATCGATAATTGCGGCGCAGCATACGCTCGTATGGGCTGGGTGAGGCAATAGGGATCGCTGGCCCTACTCTTCCTCTGCTGCAGACAACTGCCCGGCCAGTCGCCCGCGCAACCCCTTCGGCGCTGCCTTGAGCATCCGATCTGCGCTTGGCGTCGCCATCTGCTTGACCTTGCCGATCAGCTGCTTGTTTGTGATCTGGATCGGCGAGTCCGGATTTTTCTCGTTCCAGTCGCGGAACCATGCGGCAGCCCTCTCCTGCATGTCCTTGTCGCCCTCGGCCAGCCCGCGGGTCCACAGATCGACGATATCGGCCTGCACCTTCTTGACCAGTGAGATGTCCTGGCGCGCCGGCATGCGGCGGCGGGTGTCTTCCGCCACCTTCGTCGGCGTGAACCCCACCCCCTTGATGATCGCGTCGCCCAGGCCCACGTCCGTGACCTTCCGCCCCTTGTAGTCGACGGCCTTGTCGGTCATGGCCATTTCCAGGCCGGCGGCCGCATTGTTGATTGCCTTCGGCATCAGCGCCATCACGGCGCGCCCGGGCTGCTTTGCCGAGAAGGCATCATAGGCATCCATCCCTGCCGAGACAAGCGCGCCGGCGGGTCCGATCACGTCCGTGACCTCGCGGGTGCGGTCGGCGGATTCTGCTGGCTTCAGCAGGCCGGTACCCGGGATCAGGTTGCCCATGCCAAGCCGGCCAGAGAAGTCCAGCGGCAGCATTGATGACAGGCCATAGAGCGCGAAGTCACCGCCCGTCTGGCCCAGGATCTTGTGCGCCCACTTTCGCTTGTCGCGCAGCAGGTTCGTGTCATAGCCCAACGACTGGCCGATGGTGTCCACCAGGTCGTTGATGTCCTGCGCGAAGGGAAGGCCCTCTTCGCCGGCGGCCAGGAACAGAACCGCCATCATCATGAGCACTGCCCGCTTGCCCGCCGGGCCGGCGCGCCACATGCGCCGGGTGAGTTCCAGATACATGATGCTGTACTGCTTGAACGTCATGAGCAGGCGGCCCGTCGTGCTTCGCGCCCAGTTGGGGCGGTTGACCTTATTGAAGATCCCTTGCGTCTCGTTGATCGCGCGCACGGCGAAATCGTAGGGGTCCGGCTGGTTGCTGGCCTTGGCCACGTCCCAGGCCGCCACGAAGGTCAGTTTGCGATTGAAGGACTCGGCCGCAGCAAACATCGAGCCCCACAGGGTGAAGAAGCCTTCCAGGCGAGCGCGGGCGCTCTCCGTGCTGGACTGCAGGCCTTTGCCAACTTTCGGGACGCGCGCCAGCTTGCTGGCGATCGAGGCGGAGACAGTTTGTGCGCCCTGCGAGTACAGATGGAAGATCTCCTGCGCCTCGACGATGCCCTCCTGGCTGCCGCGCTTCAGCGCCGCACGCAGTTCGGGATCGGAAATCTGCTTCTTGCCCAGGGCATACGGCATGGCCTTCGCCATGGCGGCGGTCGTGCGCGCCGCGCCCCACTGCGACAGGTACGGCGCCGTCATCATGAAGGGTTGCGTCAGGTTGACCACGGCCGACGCCACCGAGCCGCCAAGGAAATAGGCAAACATGATTGAGCTGGCGCCCGAGCCGGCATCGTTGGCGTCCATCAGGTAGTTGCGAAGCTCGATCGCCTCGTCCTTCACGTCTCCCTTGGCCTTGGGAATCGTGCGAATCGCATTGTTCAGGTCGCGCAGGTAGTAGCGCTGCGCGGCGAAGCGGCCGTTGGAGGTGATGAAGTTCGACAGGACGCGCGGGAGATCCGTGCTGTAGCCGTCCACAGTGCGGCGACCAAGCCGGCGCTTCAGGGCGGAGCGCTCGGACAGCGCCTTCTGGTAGAACTGCTTCGTGGCTTCGTCCTGACCGACCACGTCGCCGAACAGCGCGACCGTCTCCGGCGAGATTCCGCTGAATAGCTCGTGACCCTTCTGGTCCTTCTTGCCGCGGGAGACGCGCACGTTACCCTGGTCGGCGTACTTCGCGCGCAGTTCGTCCGCCTTGCGGATAGCCTCGGCCTCCGTCTCGAAGATTCCGAAGTACAGCGACTTCGCGTCGTCGTTCTCGTCGCGCAGCACCTCGCCGTTCGGCCCGACCTCGTTGGCATAGACGGTGTATTTCCCGAAGCGCATCAGCGGCGCGTAGCCCGCCAGCTTCAGGCTGGCCGCGCGCTCGAAGATTTCCTCCAGGCGGTCGCGCGTTGCGATGTATGGCTCCAGCACGGTTTCCAGTGTCGAGGCCCGCTCCGCCTCGCTCTTGCCGCGCGCGGCGGCTTTCGTCGCCCGCTCCAGCATGCGGATCTGCTGATCCAGCGAGCCCAGCAGCACGCCGCGCGCGCTGGCGGGATCGTCCATGACGGTACGGCGTAGCCCCTTGGGCACGAAGCCCTGGGACATGGCATAGGCCTCGGCAGCGGCCACCTCGTCGAGCGATGCGTTAATGGCAGAGCGCGCCTGCTTGTACAGCCTGATGCCGCGGTCAGTCAGGCCGAACTTCGACCGTAGGTCATCATCCGTCCAGACCCTGCCCTGCGCTACCGTCGCGCCCGCAGTGCTTCCGGAGAAGATCGCCTGCGTGGCGCCCTCCAGTTCCTTGTCCCGCTTCCGGCCCAGCACCAGCGCGCGCAGTGCGGGCTTGAAGCCATCCACCCTGTGCAGCAGGCCGGGCGCCAACTCGGCAGGCCGGATCGACGCCATGGAAACCTCGTTCTGCATCGCCAGCGCGTAGCCGAACACCTTGCCGAAGTGCTGGTCCTTGAGTGCCTTGTTGTACTGGGTGCCCACGGACCTATCCCATTTGCCCATGGTGTCGACGGAGCCTTCATTCTTCTGGAAGAGGCGGAACAGGTTCATCTGTGCGCCGTCGCGCGAGCGGCTGAAGACAATATCGGGGTTGCTTCCGTCGAAACTGCCGTTGTTCCCTGTGGCGGACTTGATCTGCCCCCGGTGGCGGGCAATATAAATGTCGCCCGGCTCGGAATGGTCGCCGATCGCGTCGACGATATTGCGGATGATGAGCCCGTCATTACCGGCTTCCGCCGCGTCGCCGAGCTTGCCCCGAATGAAGCGCATCGTCTCGCGCCGACCAGCCAGGCTGCCGGCATCCACGATCAACGGATTCTGCAGGGAAAGGTAGACCGGCATCACGGCCGCGCCCTCTCCCCCGGTGTTTTGCTCCTTGGCGTAGTCGCTGGCCAGCGCCGCATCGCTCGTGAAGAAGAACTCGCCATCTGTGCCAGTCATCCCCTGCCAACTGGCGACGTCCTCGTCCTCGCCAAACTTACTGAAGTCCCAGGCCGTGCCGTGGTACACGACCAGTGGCTTGCCCGTGGCATCTACCGCCTTGCTGTCGCCAAACCAGCGCCGGAAAGCTTCGGATCCTACAGCTGCCGCACGCTTGAATGCGGGCTGACCGGAAGCAGACACCTGCGCATCACCCCTGCTGGTCTTGCTGAACACCGCGGCGCGCGCGTCGCGCAGCAGAGCGAAGGTTTCCGCCTCAGTCTTGCCTTCCAGCCAGTCGGCGGCGCCGTGCAGGCCGATCTTGCGCAGGCCTGCCTGCAGTGCGGCGAGCAGCTTGCGCACCGGGCCCGCCACCGGTACCGTGGCCGCCATGTCGGCCAGCGCCTCTTCGACGGCCAGCAGTTCCGCATTGCGACGTGCCTCGGCGGGGGCTTGGCCGGCGGCGCGGTTCATTCGGATGGTGTCGCCGCCATAGGCATCAAACCAGTCATCAGCCGCCGCGGCGATCTTCGGGTTGGCTTTGCGGATCCGGTCCATCATCGCGGCGTATTGCTCGGCCGGCAGGATGGCACGCAAGCCCTTGTGGCCGTAGACCTCGTGGAATGCGACCTCCTGCGCGCGCTCGGCGCTGGGCAGGTTGTCCGCGATCAGGTAGACCTTGTCGGACTTGGGTAGGTAGAAGCCCTCGACGCGCCCATCCTCGCCGGCAGAGCGCAGGGATTCCGCCAGGTGCGGAGGAAGGTCATCGACAGACTGGACCACTTCGACGCCGCCCTTGGGGCCGTTCTGCCATTGCTTGATGATGGGCGCAAACTGGGCGCGCAGGTCTTCAGCCGACACCTTGCCGGCAGCAGGGGTGCGCTTGAACAGGACAGGCTCAGCCTCGGCGCCATGTTCTTTCTGGAATTTCTCCACCAGCGCAATGAATTTCTTGGGCTCCCACTTCACCATCTGGTCGAGCGTATTCCGGAGTTCCTTCGCGCCCAGTTTCTCGCCGTGCTTAGCAATGATCGCCTCGCCATGCTCCGCGAAGAGTGCCTTTGCGCGGTCCTTGGCCTCCTTGTTTTCGGCGGCACTGGCCTTAGCCTGCTTCTTCCCTTCTGCGGCTTGCTGCGCCTTGAACCGGTCAAGTTCCGCGTCGATACTCTTCGTGCGGCCAGGGATGTTCAACTCGCCATGGTCGAGAGCCTTGGCCTTCAGCCGCTCCGCGCGGAGTTGCTTTTCAGTCTTGGGCTTGGCGCGCGCGCCAGGCGCCGACTGACCCTTCTCGCGGCGCTCCAGCATGGCATCGACCTCCCCTATCGAGGGGCCATCGTCCACCAGGCGCTGCGTAATCGAGTAGATGGTGCCCTGGGGTAGTCCGGATTGCTCCAGGTGCGTCATCAATTCGGCGCGGCCGATGTCGCCGTTCATGTAATCGACAACCTTGCGCATTGCTGCGTCGATGCCCTTGGGTGCGGCATTGCCCGGCTTCTCGAATGAGTTGGCGTTGTACTCGTATCGGTCGTTACCGGTCAGCGGAGCGCGGCGCTCGGCACGGCCGTCTCGGTTGCGCTCGATCGGCTCAGCGTCGCGGCCAGACTCTGTGACAGCCGGCTCAGGGCCTCGGCGCGGCGCTTCGGGGAATGGCTTGCCATCTGCGCGCGGCGAGGTGTAGGTGGCATCGCCATCCGGTACGTGACCCACGGGCCCAGCCTCCAGTTCGCGCTGGCTCGGCATGGTGGTGTGCGTGCGTGCGTCCTGCGGCTTGCCGACGCGCGCCCACTCGTCGCCCACCTTACGCACTTCGTGCACAGTCACGCCCCACCGGCCGTTGTCGCCTTCGGCCGGATGGAACGCAATCACCTCATCCATGGTGCCGCCGTAGCCCCTCACGATGTTGCCGGGGGTGAAGTAGGCTTTCAGGCGGGTGGCGGCTTCCTCGGCGGCCTTCTTGCCGCGGCGCTGGCGCGCCCCCTTCTCGGTCTTGGGCTTGGCCGCATCTGCTCTAGCCTGCCAGTAGGCCTCGCTGCCGAATTCTGGCTCACCCTTCGGCTTGTCGGCAGGCATGGCACCGTTCGGCGCCTGCTCTGCCTTTGCTGCCTCGCGTGCGGCCTTGGCCTGCTTTTCCGTCTTTGGCTTGCCTACCCTCGGGTTCAGGGGCTTGGTAGTATCGCCATCCTTCAGCCATGCCTTGAACTCGTCCATGGACATGGGCGTGATCGCGCCGGCGCCCTTCCAGCCCTGCTCGTAGTTAGCGAGGTAGCCCGCGCGTGCGGCGGCGAGCGACGGAAAGCCCATCAGCACCTTGTGCTCGTCGTACTTGCCGGTGCGCGGATCGACCTGGTCGACCACGAAGACCTTCGTACTCTCCGGTGCCGGGCCGATGAAGACGTCCACGTGGTCGCCGTCAGCGCCCTCAGTGCGCTTGATATAGCCGTAGTGGTTGGCCATATCAACCGACCAGGCCTTTCCGTCGGCATCCGTGCCGCTGCGCGTGGAGCCGCGCGGGTTCTCAATGGTGATGTCCAGGCCATGAAGCGTGGCGTGCCCCATGCGGTAATTGCCAGCCTGCTTCTGGGCCTCAGTCGGCTCCGGCAGATCATTCGCGGGCGAGGTGGCTGCTTCGTGCGCGGCAGCGTCCAGCGCCTGGACGGGATCTGCCGCCGGCGGGCTGGCAGCGGCGGCGCGGCGTGCCAGTTCCGCGTCGATACGATTGCGCTCTTCGGCACCGATCTTATTCCAGCCGCCGTTGGCGCGGGCCTGCGCCCGCATATAGTCGAGCCGCGCACGCAGATCCTCATCACTCATAGAGGCGGGGTCGGCAGAGGCGACTGGAGCCTCGATGGCAGACTGCTCTCTGGGTGCAGCCAGATCTGGAGGCCTCTTGCCGGCAAACACAAACTCGTCTGCGCCATTGTGTCCGCGAGCGGCGTGCGCACCGATCATCTCGGACGGCAGAGTGACACTCTGTACCGTACCGTAGCGTGCGGCTTTGGCTTTGTCAGTCGTCCACCACTGGCCGCCGGCGTCATTCTCCGCATTCTCCCCGCGGTACAGCGTCACCTGTTGTCCGCGCTGAATGTTGTCCCAGGTGATCAGTGCCGGCTGTCCGTCAACGGCTCCGTCTGCACCAGGAACAGCATCAGGACCAGTGACTGCAGCCGGGCCGGTACCGGCTCCGGCTGCGTCACTGCCCGGTACAGGTCCGGGACGTCCAGCGGACGGATCAACCGCCATTCCTGCATTCGGCGTAGCGCCTCGTGAATCGACAGGCTCGGGCGAAACAGTGCTTGGGACGGCATCGGCGCTCCCCTCATTGAAACCGTAGAACTGCGCCAGGGTGGCGACATCGCCGCGGCTCTGCTCGATCACGGCCATCTCCTGCTGTTCGCCGGGCGTCAGGGCCTGGCCGGCGACTTCGCCGTCTACCGGACGACCGTCCTCGCCTGTCTGCACCAGGGCCTCGCCGTCGCGCTTAGCGAGCAGGCGCTCGTAACGGGTCTGGGCGAAGTCCATCACCTCGCGCGGGTCGTAGGCGGGCTGGCCAGCGGGCGCGGCGCCCTGCTCGGCCGGCGCGGCGCTGGGTTGGGCTTGGGGAGCGGGCGCAGCCGGCGCAGGCTGGGCGGCCGCCACCGGCGCTACGGGCGCGGGCTTCTCGGCGGGCAGCAGCTCGGCAGGGTCAATGCCGGCTTCGGCCGCCATCTCGCGCACTACCTGCTCGGCGGCCACGGTGCTGGTATGCTTCGGCCGCGCCGGCGGCTGGAAGAAGGCTGCGGACTTGCTCAGCGCCTGCTCGCGCGCCTGCTCGGCGGCGAGATCCTGCGTCGCCTGGGTCGGGGCGCCCTGCAGGTGGCGCACACCGGCCGATACGCCGGTAGTGCCGCCCATCATCAGACCGCCCTGCATGACGGTCTGCGCCAGCGTGTCGCCCGCCTGCTGCAGGTACTGCGCCAGCCCGGCCTCCAGGTTGGTGCCGATGCCCGGAATCTTGTCGGTCAGGAACTGGCCCAGCGTGGTGACTTGCTCGCCCGGAAGTTCACGCAGCATCGCCTTCGACAGCACGGTGGCGATATCCTGCGTCGGTGCGCCCTTGGTGGCCAACTTGAGCGCCCGGAGGGTCTGCCCCAGGCCGAACTTCTCGCCAATCACCTCGAAGGCGCCAAAGATCCCGGCGCGCGCGGCAGCCTGGCCGCCGTCCAACCCCAGAGAGCGTCCGTTGCCGTACTCTTGACCGAACGTCTGGGTGAACATGGCTGCCAGCGGCAGCGCCTCGGTACCCGTGGCCACGCCCGCCAGCAGTGCTGGTAGTTGTTGCRCGATCGAGGATACGGCGCCTTCGAAGTTGCGCTGGAGCCCGTCGCCTTTCTCGCCCATGGCGGTCGTGGTGCGCTGCGCATCGGCGATCCCTTGCTTGGCGATGTCGGCATATTCCTGGTTGCCGGTGGCGTCGAAGAGTGCTTGCGCCAGCCCCAGCGAGCCCTGGCGGTAGCCATGGTAGCCCTTCACTGCGGCGCGGATCACCGGGTTGGAAAAGACGGGATCCTTGTTGAAGCGCTGCTGCGCCTCGAAGTCGAAGTTGCTGGCACCCATGGTGCCCAGTTCGGACCCGGGCGCCTGGCCGGCGGCAGCGCCGTACTGCGCGAAGTTCTCGGCCACCTTCGGGTCGACGCCATCGGCGCGCATGCGGTCAGCGCGCGCCTCGGCGCGGGTATCGAACTTCTTGGCGGTGTCGACTTGCGGCGCGGCGGCGAACTGGCCCGCGCGCTCACGCGCAAGCTGGCCTACCACGCCATCTGCTTTCTGCATCTGCGCGCGCTGCTCGGGCGTGGCCGCGTCGAAGGCCCGGCCCAGTTCGGCGCGGAACTCAGGCGTTACCGGCGCGCGCGATGCGCCCGGCGCCACCGGCGCGGCCTGGGTGCCCATCACACCGATCTTGCTGGACTCCGGGCCAGCGGCAGCTGTGATCTCGGCCGCGCCAGTGCCCATTGGGTCGGCAACTCCCGTGCCGCCGGTGGGCAGAACGGCGTTCAGGCCGGAATTGATGGCGCCCACGGCGCGGTCGATCAGCCCCGGCTTCTCCGGCTTGGCCGTGCCAGTGCCCTCGATCTGTGCCGCGCGATCGAGGAATGCAGCGCGCTGGCCGTCGCGGTCTGCCGGCGCCAGGTGCGGCGCCACATAGCGGTCAAAGTAGGCGTTGCGCGCCTGATCCTTCTGCGCGTCGTCGAGACTGCCCCACTGGGGCTTGCCGATGAAATCGCGGTACTTGGGGGCCTTGCTGATGTCGGCGGCAGGCTCGGCAGCCTTGGCGTCCGGGACTACAGCATTGCCGACACGGCCCAGCAGGTCGCGCACGTAGGAGGAAACGTACTTGCCGTTGCCGTCCTTGCGGTCTTCCTTGTACGGGGTGTCGCCTTTAGCGTTGACGTTGCCCTCGCCCGAGAAATAGCCGACGGCCAGACGAGCCGGGTCGGTCCCGAACTTGTCACTCATGGTCTTGAGGTAGCGCACGCCAACCCGGAAATTGTCCTCCGGGTTGTTGATGTCCTCGCCGGGCTTCTTGACCCGGTCGAACGTGCCCGGGATGACCTGCATCCCGCCATGGGCGTTATCAACGGAGACGCGGGCATCTGTGCCGCCGCTGGACTCCTGACCGTAGATGCCCATGACAACGGGCTTGATCGCGCCCGCGCCCTCTTCCGCCACGATGCGATCAATGGTAGCGGCGTCGAGCGGCTTGGTGCCGCCGCGGCGCGGGGATCCAAGTCCCGGCGCTTTGTCTTGCGCTCCAGGGGTGTTCGTGAAAGAGAGACTGCCGAAGTCCTGGAGCGCCATGGGGGATTAACTCGCTATTCGAAGAGGGATTGCACCTTTGGGTCGAGTGTATTGGCGGCACCGGTATTCGAGCCTGCCGCGCGCCCGCCGCCGTTGAGGCGGTCGTACATGGCGCCGAGGTTGGATTCCTGCTCGCGCATGGCATCCTGCGACATCCCCGGCAGGATGGTGGCCTTCATGAAATCGGCGATGAACTCCGCCTTGCTCTTGCCGCGCGCGGTGCGCATCTTGTTGAAGGCCTCCGTTGGATCCTTGGCGATCCCGGTCTCCACCATGTATTTCATGATGGAGACCTCTGCCGGCTGCTTGGACAACTTCTCCACCGCGCTCTCCGGCGCGCGGTACATCTCGGTTGGCTGCCCGGTGCGCGGATTGACGCCAACGAGGCTTTCCCCGCTCTTGAGGATCTTGAGGTCTGCCTTCTGTCCGCGCGACAGGTACCGACCCATGGTCGCCTGATCCATGCCGAAGATGCGCTTGTCGCCGGACAGGAAGGTGATCTCCTCCTGCCCATTCGGCCCCTTACCCATGCGCACGGCGGTGGCCTTGGGGCCCGGCATGTCACCCAGCGCGCCGGAGTCGACGATGGCGTTATAGAAACTCACTGCCGCCTCCGGAGATTGCGAGGTATGCAGGATGTCGGCCAGCTTGGTCAGGGCCTTGTCGTTGACTTCCTGCGTGCCGATAGCATTGGAGACGCGATCCTGGCGCAGCTTCTCGCCGAAGTCCTTGAATTCCTGGTCCGATGCCTGGCCCTGCATGCCCACCGTCTGGCGCGCGGTCTGCCGCTGGCGCGGCTGCAGTTCGGTTTGCAGATCGGCCTGCCCTTGCTGCAGACCAAGCTGCGAGCCGGCGAGCTTTGCGCGCTGCGGCACCAGGCCAAGTTCGGCGGTGTTCTGTGAGGTGCGCAACTGATTCCCGGACGCGCGGGCAGCAGCAGCATCCTGCAGCCCTGGCTGCTCTGCATCCATCTCAGCGGTCCTGTAGTCGCGCTGGCGGTTCTCATAATCAATCTGCTTGCCCATCTGGTAGCCAACGGCGGCTAGTCCAAGTCCTGACATGTTGCCTCCTTACAGGCCGAAATCTTGCTCGGCGAGCATGTTGGTTTGCTGGGAGCCGGCATTGGTGCCGTAGCGTGTGGCCGTGGCCTGATTGCCGACGCTTGGCGTATTGAAGCCATTCCACACCGACTGCAGCCCGCCCACGACGCCCCGAGCAGTGGCATTGATCGCCCCCGCCTCGTTAGCCGCGGTGGCGTAGTCGTTCTTCGCCTGAGCCAGACTGTTGTTTGCCACGGAGGCCAGGCCCACGCTCGCCTGCGCCGGCAGGCCCTTGCCGAGACTCAGCATGTCAGACTTGCGCGCCCACGCCTTATCCTCCACCTGCTTGCGCGCCGTGTTCTGCGCAACGGCATCGGCCGCCGCCTGGGAGCGATCCAGTCCGGCAACGCTCGATGTGTACGCCGCCGACGTCGGATCTAGACCGGGCGTGCGCGTCAGGCGATCGCGCGCATTACCGTAAGCCTGGGCCACGGCGCCAGAGGCCTCACCGGCGGCCCGCTCGTATTGGGCCGGCGTGTCATAGCTCTGCGCCGCGCTGACCATGGAATCCTCCAGCGGGGCGTAGACTGTTTTGTACCGGTCCCACTGATCCTTGGAAATCTGCGCCTGCAAGTTCGTGGCGCTAGCCGACGCTGCGTTGGCATCACCTGCGCCGTTATCACCGGCGGCCAACGACCCTACCAGGCCAATGCCTGCTGAAACCACGCCCCATGGCATCTCACTCTCCTTGAATCAAGACGAGGTCGACCTTGTCCGGGTCGGTTTCGTCCGTCGCGTGAACACAGAACCAGGTCACGTCTTCCAGTGCCGTAATGGCGTGATTCACCCCAGCCTTGATCTCGATGCAGGCGGGCGCGCGGTAGATTCGGCTGCCTTCGTCCGTCTCCACTGTGGCCACGCCGCCCGCCAGAATGCTCAGGTGGTTGTATGCGTGCTTGTGCGACACAGCCATATGCCCCTTGGGCAGGTGCATCTGCTTCGCGTAGACCCCATCCGAGAAGTGGTGCACGGTGCGCAGGTCGGTCTGATCCTGCTTCGCGAGTTCGCGCATGCGGTCGGCGATCATCCGTCGCGCCTCGTGCAAATGATCAGGGTGATGCGATCGTCGTCGCCGTCGTTGATCACCTCGTGCTCGCGGGTATTGTCGAAGTACCAGACCTCGCCGGCCTGCATGCTGACCGTCTCGTCCTCAACCCGGTTGGAGCACTGCGGGTTGGACTGCAGCACGACGTACAGCTTGGTGTTGTAGTGCTCGACGTGCCAGCCGTGGTCCGTGTGCGGCTCGATCCGGCCGCCGGGCGGGATCTTGGTAATCAGCACGCCGCCGAGTTGCACTGCCTCAACCTGCGCCATCAGGCCGAAGATGATCGGGCGTAGTTGCGGCAGCGCGTCGTAGGCGGGATACCAGATCGGGTAATGCGGGTCGTTGAAGTGCGTCAGGTCACCATCCGGGAATTTGCGGATGTCGTTGTAGCGGACCCAGATGTCCGACATCGCCGTATGTGGCGACTCGGGCGCGGTCTTGCGCGGTGTGAACTGGTCCCACAACTCCGGGTGCTGCTTGAGCGCCAGCAGGAGCGGCACGACATCGACACCGGAGAGGATCTTCTGAAAATGCTTCATGGGCGGACGTATCGGGAGAATGCTTGATCCTATGCCGCCCCATCCAATTCGAGGCTCAGCCCGCCGGCGGAATCGGGTACCTGGCCTTTACCGCCTGGATTCGCTCCAGCATGTCGCGCGCTGGCGCTGGCACGGCAGCAGGATCCATCGCGGCGAAGGCCTTCCAGATGGCGTCGAGCTGGTCGCCCACCGATGGATACTCTGCCGCGCGCCTCGCGCCGCCGTCCTCTGAAAAGTGAAGGGCCATGATTACGCCTGCGTCAGGGAGAACTCAGTATCGAGATACGGGAAGGCCTGGACCCAGACCCGGTACGTTCCCGGGAAATCGAACGACAGCGCCTGGGTGGCCTCGCCGGAATAGAAGACCCGGCGGGAAAGCGTCGACTGGACAACGATCAGCGCCGGCACCGGTAGGTTCTGTAGTTCATTGCCCACCAGAGCCGCCGGGCCGGCCGGCCGCGATACCAACGCGCCATCGACGACATACTGCGCGCGCGGATCAGGCAAGACATCGCTCAGGATGAATGCTTCGCCCGGGAGCACATTGCGCTCCGCCTCAACCTCTGGGGCAGAAGCGATGCGAAGGATTTCGCCGCTGTCGGCGCGGTAGATGATGATCATCGTTTGCATCCAATACAGGTGATAGTTGCGGATGAAACCGCGCTAGACGGAACGCTGACGGAAACCGAATAGGTGCCACCGCCGCTGTATGGGTCATGCCACGAGACTGGTAGCTGCACCTGTCCGTCGATGCCGGGCGTGGTGGTGAATGGCCACGTCTGCAACAAAGTACCGTCGCGGTACAGGCTGTATGTGTGCCCTGGCGTGAAATTCCCGTTGGCCGAAATGACAGCGGAGACGGCCACCGCGCTTGCGCCGCCAGGGACATATACCGATACGAGCGTGCCGCTGGAGGTAACGTTGCCACCGTTCGCCGCGCGCGGGATGGTGACCGTCTCGCCCCTCAGCTTGAGCGTGTCGATCTCCGCGTCGCCGATCTTGGCGTAGGTGATCGCGGCATTCTCGATCTGCGCATTACCAATCGCCGCGTTCTGGATATGGGCGCGCCGGATCGCCGCGAAATCAATCTGGGCCTCGCCGATACTGGCCACGGCGATCGCGGCAGCATCGATATAGACCCCGGCAGGCACGGTGTAGCCATTGACCACCGTGGGTGTGGTGACCACGATGAAGGGTATCCGCGTGGGCACGCCGGGCCCGGAGGGTGAACTGATGGCGAACCGGTCAGCGCGGACGATGAACTCGGAAAACGGCGTCGAGTTGTTCGCCGTGCTGGCTAGCCCGAAGCCGGACACATAGCCGTTGATGTCGACCTTAACCGTGTACTGGCCGAACAAGGCACCATCGGCGTTGGCACGGGTCTCTGCCTCAATCGCGAGCGCCGCGGTATTCTCGCCAACCGAGGACTGCAGGGTCGTGACTGTGTTGGCGAGCGCCGAAACATCGTTGGCGCGCGTGGTGCGCTCGTCGTCAATCTGTGCGATTACCCCAGTCCCTGGGGCGTCGATCAGGTTGACGCGCTCCCCCAGTCGCTTGAACAAGGGGGATTCCATTACCTGTGCCTGCAGGTCGTTAATCACCCGAGCGATATCGGACGGGCGGATCACCGGAAAGGCGAAGCCCTGCGACTGCTGCCCGCCGGCCACGCCGATGCCGCCGCCCGAGCCGGCACGCCCCAGGTTACCCAGTTCGCCGCGGGTAACGAAGGCGTTGTCCGAGTCGCCAGTCTGCCCGTTGCGCACATTCAGGATGTCGGCGATCGCGCGCAGCACCGCGTAGACGTTGCGGTCTGTGATGCTGTCCATCGCCACATCTGGGATGGATGGGACTTTGCCCATGCTCAGACCTCCTTGAGCGCCAGCGCTGTGGTACCCAAGCGCAGGTCTTTGAAGTAGGCGCCACTGCCGGAGATGCGGATCTTGTAGCGCTGCGCCAGGTAGCCATCAATAAGGCGGAAGCCATCGGACCGCGTCAGCGCCTTGGTGTGGCGCAATACCCAGACGTCGTTCTTCTCGTCGTAGGCGTACAGATCAATCGTCCAGTTGCCGCTGCATAGCGCCTTGGCATAGCCGAAGTTCACCGGCGCCGGGATAACCATCTCGCGCGACTGCCATGTAGTGGCCAGCGCCGCGCCCGCATTGAATAGATACAGGTTCGTGCCTAACCCGTAATACACCCCATCCGCGAACTCGCTGGCAAAGGAGCACGCCGCCTGGAAGGCCGGCAGGTCCGTCATGGTCCCGGCCGCCTCATCCAGTCGGATCATGAAGGCCGGGAAGGAACCGTCTTCCGCGTAGACCGTCAGCCGGCCATCCCACACAGAGAAGCGCATGACGCCCAGGTGCCCGCCGTAACGCGCGCGCCAGACGTCCCGGGTGAAGAACTGTTGCGACAGGGTGAGCGAGGCCTGCCCACCCTGCACCACCACGATACCGTCGCGGCTGGCGTAGGCCAGGAACCCGTCGACCAGCGCAATCGAGTGCTTCGAGACGCCAGCCTGCCCCACGTTCATGCCCGTCTCTGTCATCCCGGCCGGGGTAATGCCGGAGACCAGGACTGGCTCGGTCGTGGTCGTCAGCAGTAGGCCGGAGCCATATGGCACGCCGCCCACGATGTTGTGCTGGAATATCTTGACGTAAGCCGGCGGCCAGGCCCAAGGCTTGTATGGCTCGGAGAAGTGGAGTTCATTCCCTTTCCAGGCCGCGAGAATCCCATTCTTCAGGCTCATCAAGCCGACCAGGGCGGGGTTCGGCGGGTAATACTCATCCGAAGCCAGCATCTCGTTCAGGCCGGCGGCCGTCGTCGTGTCGTGGTAAACGAATGTGGTGCCGGGCTGGTTCAGCACTAGGGCGGAGCCAGCATAGAAATACTCGATCACGTCGCTGCCATACTGAGTCCGGTACAGGCGGATTTCCTTGATCGGCGCATAGTCAGCAACCAGGGCGTCGCGGGCCACGGTGACATCGACCGCCAGCCCATTGATGAGGGTAAGCGTCCCGGCCGGGCTGGGCGGGCCCTCTTCTCCGTAGGTGTTGACGTAGGTGTAGACGTAGGCGCGCGTCTCGGTGGCGGCTGCCGCGGACTTCGAGTCCAGAACGAGGGTATAGCTCTCCGCGCCATCGTTGCGCGTGAGCGACGCGGTCCAGTCCCCCGTCGCCGAGAAGCTCGAGTTGTTCGAGTAGATGTCGAATGCCGCCGCCCCGGTCGCGGTGTTGGTGCCGATCAGGCGGATTACCGGGAAGGCCTGTTCTGGCGTCAGGTTGCCGGGCGCTGAGGCATTGTCATTCAGGTAGGAGAATCGGGTTAGTGAGTAAAGCGCCGTGACCTCATGAATACGCCCGCCATCATCCTTGATCCGGTAGATGTTGGTCATCAGGCTGTTGTCCGCCACCTTTTTCAGGGTGGTGGCATCGGTCGCGATGACGCGCGTGCCGGCCGGAAAATTGTCCCAGACCTCGTAGGCCGGGACATCCACGCCGCCAACCCACATGCTGTAGGCGGTGGCAATGAAGGATTCATCGACCGGGCCGAACGCGGCGCCCGTGTTCTTCGTCGGCGGGGTGAAGGTCCACTTCCTCTTGTCCTGCACCACCGTCAAGCCGAAGTCCTGCTCCTGATACTTGACGCCACCATACTCATAGTGGAATTTCGCGGCGATACTGAGTTCGGCCAGGCTGGTCGGCGTGCCAGACACAGAGAAGGTCGGCGCGGCGGTTGGCTTCGGCACGCCCACGCGGTAGCTCGATCCCGGCGGCCCGCCATTCGCTCGAGTGCCAAGGCTGTCCGTGACACGAAAGTCCGTCGGCGTGGTGTAGTAGACGCGCCGGTACTGATCATTCGACATCGGCGCGCGCACGGCGTCGACATCCACATCCCAGGTGTAGAAGGTCGTTCCATCCTCGGTGTAGAGGCTCTTCACCGCATTGCTGACCGACGTCACCAGCGCCCCGCCCTTCATGCCGCGCAGTTCGCCATAGCCGAAGTCACAGTTCTCCGCGACCGTGGCGGCTGTCTGCGGCAGGAGCGCATCGGGCACTCGCGGGAAGATGCCGGAAAACTGGGCGATAGAAAGCGTCGTCATTGGGTCAGTGGTAAGACGTGGTGCGCATCGGCGCGCGCGACAGGCTCTGCTGGCTTTCTACCTTGGCGCTAGCCATGGCTGCCTCGAAGCGGCCGCGGTAGAGCGAGTAAAGCTCGGGGCTGGTCCAGGGCTTCTTCGGCATGGCCATCAATTCCGCCTTGGCGCCGGCGGACAGCGCGCGGAAGTAGCGCGACCAGATCCAGGTCGGGAAACTCGTGGATGCGCGCGTGGGCTGCAGCGCTACCGTCACCACTAGACCGCCGGGGATCTTGCGATCCGGTACTGGCGCCAGGGTCAACTGGGCGGGGTCGTCGGTCAGGTACCACTTCGGCGTGTCGCGCCTAGTCGCCCAATCGGGGCACAGTGCCACCAGGTCGCCCTGCCCCTTCGGGTCGAGCGGCTTGCCCTCCACGGAGACAATCAGCGCCTGCGCCACCTCGGCGCCCGGCGGCGGGTCGAGTTCGTAGCCATTGAGCCCGGCCAGCACCGGCGCCGGATCCATGGTGTAGCGCCAGCACCAGGATCCCTGGCAAAACTCGATGATCGCGTTGCGGATCTCGTTGACGGCCAGCTCAGGCGAGGCGCCCGGAACCTCCGGTAGCACCTCGTCGAACACGTCGGTGTATTTGGTCATGTGGCAGATACCAGGGTCTGGAACAGCTTGTAGGCCTTGACCTCGCGGTTGGTGTTGACGTGCTCGTCGTCCTTCATCTCGGCGCGGTAGACGAGGTAGTGCTGCATGGCCACGGCATGCTGGGCCGATAGGGGGAAGGCGTCGGAAAGTGCCAGATCTGGCACCGGCTGACCGAACTTCCCAAAGCGCAGGTCAGGCCGGAGCGCGTAGACTTCGGCCACGCCGTCGTTCACGTAGCCCAGCAGCGTGACGTCGGAGTAACGGACCTTATCCGCGTCATTCAGCGGCACGCGCCCCTTGTCGATGACCTGCTGAACGGTCGCCATGGCTTACGCTACCTCGCCAGCCTTCATGGGYTCGGGGCCCTTCTGGGCCTCCTCAATCGTGTCGATCATTTGCTTCTTCGACAGCGCTGGGGCGAGCTTGAGATTCAGCGTCGTACCGAAGACGGTCAATTCGGCCTTACTCATTGCCTCGATCGGCTTGCGCAGGCTATCTGCCGTCACCTCTGTCGATGCGCCGCCCCCCGGGTCTACCACGGTCACGGTCACCGGGCCGGTAAGCAACTCGGCGTCGTCCGGATTCTCCAGCGCCCACTGGTCGGGATACTTGAGCAGAGTCTTCGCCTGGTTCTCGGTCACTTCCTGCACGTCGCCCGGGCCGTCCCACGCCTTGCCGGAGCCGGCCACGTTGTCGCGGGTCCAGGGCTTCTTGCCCACATAGATAATCGGGATCATGGATTCTCCTGAATGAAAAACAGGGCAGTCGCCCGCCCTGTTTTCCGGTCTCAGCGCATCGGTCGGGAGCCGATTAGACGCCGCGGTGCTCGAAGTTGATAACAGCGTCGATCTGGCCGGTGGCCACGCCGCCGCCTACGGTGGCGATCAGGTAGGCGTCGCGGTCCAGCACGAACGGCGCATTGTTCGACGTGGTCGAAGCCGCGGCATTCGTTGCCTGGGCGTTGATCAGGCTGGTGGCGCCCACGCCGTTACCCAGTGCCGTGCCGTCCGCCGACTCGAAGCCGAGCGACAGCGTGGTGCTGGCGCCGAGCGCGGCATTGATCAGGCGGCCGGTGTAGACCTTGGTGCCGGCGTACAGCCTGAGCAGGCGGACCTTGTCGGCGATCGCCGCGGCGGCCAGGGTGTGTTTGCCGTGCGCGTGCGCGGCGGGAGCGGGACCGCTGTATTGCGTGTCCTGCAGGGTCTTGGCAAGGATGGTAGCCATGAACTTCTCCTGTATTCGATGACGTGGCAGGAGGGGCAGCCCGGAGGCCGCCCCATCCCATTACGAGCCCAGCAGCGAGCGACCAGCAGCCTGAGCGGGGTCCGGCGCGTAGGAGTCGACCACCGCGACGCCGTAGTCGGTGTCTTGGCCGTCGATCTTGAAGCGCGTCTTGGCGCAACCGCCCATGCCGGCCGCCACGATCTCGATTTGGTTGCCGTGGTCTTCTTCCTTTTCCGACCAGTCGTAGAAGTAATCCGACTTGCCATTCTTGCCGTAGCACTTGGCCAGAGCCTGGGCGCCCAGGATGATCGCGCGGTCCACGTCAACGGCGGTTTGCACCGTCGATTCCGTGTAGGTGTAGCCGTCCGAACCGCCGGTGTCCTTGATCACATTGGCGCCGGTGGCAAAGCGCACCGCATAGCGATTCATGCGCTTGATCAGCACGCCGTTCCACATGATCGTTTCGTAGGCATCGAACAGCGGATGCTTTACGCCGGCAGCCTTGCGCTCGAAGGCGTTTTGCATCGCCGTGCGCCATTGGGTCTGGGTGGTGCGCGACTGCATGTACAGCCATTGGCGCTCGGTCACGAAGGCAACCCACAGCGGATCATTCCAGGCGCGGTCATCGCCTTGGACCTTCACGGCTTGCAGGGGGATCGGCGCTTCGCGCAGCTGCGACACGATGCGGTCGATGTCCTGCAGGGTCAGCGCATCATTAGTGCCGATGTCGTCCGGGCCCGTCGCATCGCCGGCGGCGAAGTAGCGGTTCTTGGTCGGCGCCTTGACCGGGTTCACCATGATCTCGGCGAAGTCCGTATCGGCTTGGTCAGGCACCACCCAGTCGGCGGTCTGCTGCGTGCCGCGCGCGCCGGCCAGGTGCACCAGGGTCTGCTGGTCTTCCAGGCGGGTCATCCACGACTGCAGGCCGGTCGTGGCGATGCTGCGCAGGTTGTGCACCGTGCGCTTCTGAGCCATGCGGCCACCAGCATCAGCACCACCGCGATACTGGTTGATGGAGACTTCCATGGTCGAGTTGGTCAGCGCCATCATGCGGCCGGCGATGCGCTTGTCGCCCATGGTGGGCTTGCCCTGCAGGATGTTGAACAGGTCGACCGTGACGGTGTCGCCGGCGCCCTTGGTCAGATCACCCGCCTTGACGACGGGATAACCCTCGCTGGTCTGGCCCTTGCCTGCGGATGCGAAGCTGCCTTCCTTCGGCATCTCGCCGGAGATGAGTTTCATGAAGCCCGGCGCGGTCTGCACGCGGGAGAAGAGCCCGACCGAATAGACTTTCCGGGCGAGGGGGCTACCAAACGGGATATTGGTGGACATGGCTTAGGCCTCTTTAGATGCTGTTGAAATAGGCTTCTTGCTGTTCCGCCGTCATCTTCCCGAGCTTGGCCGCCAACTGGAGGGGCGTCATGCTCTCCAGTGCGTCCTGCTCGCTCGATACAGGCGGTTCGCCTGCCGGGAAGTCGGACATGGACGTGGGCACTGCCTTGACGGCCGTCTTGTTGGCCAGTGCCTCCGCCTCTTTGCGCAACTCTGCCGGCGTCTTCTGTGGGGTGGGATCAGGCTTCGCGCCAGGGATCTCGATTGCACCGTGCTCGCCTTCGACGAGTTCGACCACGCGGGCAAAGCGTTCAGCCAGGGTCTTGCCGGCCCATTTGGGCTGGGTCCGCAGGACGGCATCAAACTGCTGAGCCGCTGCGTACAGTTCCTTGTTGGTGGCGCGGATGTGCGCAAGCTTGGGAGTAACATCTATCGCGTCGTTCACCATGGTTTCGCGGGCGATGCGCTGCTCTTCCTGTTGCTTGGCCAGGTCCTCTTCCACCGGCTGTAGCTTGTCCGTCAAGGCTTTGATGGTCGCTTGCTGCGCCATGTACACCTTGTATTGGGTCGGGAAGTCTTCCTTGAAGGCTTCCAACTCTTCGGGCGTCATTTCAACGGCTTCGGCTGCTGCCTCGGTGGTGCGGGCGCCCTCACCAGATTTCGCCCCTTGATTCCCTGCGGCCAGCTGCGCCTTGAGTGCTTCGACCTGTTCCGCGGCTTCCTTGGCTACCTGCTCAGCCCGGGCCGCGCGATCGCGCTCGCTCTTCAGCACCGAAAACGGGATGACATTCTTGCCGTCGCGGGCAAGCACGCCTTCCACGTTGCTCTCGTTCTCCTGCGTCGTATCGACCTTCGCAGCCTCGGCGGCTTTCGCGGCTGCGGCTGCCTCTTCGGCTGCCTTTGCTGCGGCGGCTGCTTCCTGCGCTGCCTTGGCTTCTGCCTCTTTCTCGGGATTCGCCGTGTCGCCGGATGGCGCCAGTTCCCCCAATTCAGCGGCGTTGAAAGCCTTCAGCATTGCCTCAGGGTCTGCGTTCAGATCGATGTCCATTCCACTCCACTCCACGTATCGCGTTGGCTGCGAGGTTCAATCCCTTACACGGTCCGCCTATCCGGGCGGCACGGGAACCGTGTTTGGGGGTTGTGTGGATGCTAGGGGGTGGGGAGCAATTCGAGTTGTGGTTATTGGCGTAAAAAAGCCACCCGAGGGTGGCTTGTCGTGAGCGCTGACAATCAGCTAACTAGCCCGCGAATCCTATCGGCCCATATCAGGTAGGCAGGGCCAAGCAGATGCACCCCATCGGCCGTAGACTCTTCCGGCAGAAAGCCATCCGGTGCGAGAGATGCGTTCAGGTCAATGAACTGGCACGCACCAGTCCCGCAGAGCGCCTTGAGCCGCTGATTCAGTTCTGCAATCTCGGTGTTGTGTCGCTCGAATCGCGCGACGGCCTTTCCAACATACAGCGTGGATTGCACGTAGACCTTCGCGCCGGCTGATCTAGCTTTCCGAACGATCCCCTCATATTGGGGGAATACATCCTCGTCACCCAATCCCGCATTCACAATGTCATTCACGCCGGCCATGAGGAACACCTTTTCTGGCGCCGGGAGCAAAGCGGATTCCATCCGCGCATCGATCAATGCTGTCGTATCCCCGCCAATCCCACGGTTGGCCGTATCGGATGCGGGGAAGAACTCGGCCCATTCAGCGCGCTCGGTGTGGCTGTCACCAAGGAAGACCACTTTGTGATGCTCGACTGAAAGCGAGAAAAGAGACTCGCGAGCGATGTGCTGCGCGCTTGGCTCTGCCTTCCGGCCCGTCACCGATTCCTTGAATTTCTTCACCAGTTGGTAAGCGCTACCAGCTGTTGCTGCTGAATTCATGCCGAAAACCGCCGACCCCGCCGCGACTAATGCCAGGACAGCGGCGATTGTGGCAGCCTTCAAATACCCCCTTACCTTGACCTGCACGGCCCTCTCCGAAATGGCAATCACGAGATGATACAGCTACCGCTGGAGCCATTCAGTTCTTTGACCGGTAGGAGCCGGCCTTGACTTCGAGCTAGTTCTTGGACGCGAAGCGCCAGCGCGTCTTCACCTGCCATTTTGTCGTTGGCGTCACGGCTTGGTTGCCGGAGATGGAGCCGATAAATCCAATGTAAGCCTTGTTGTAGGCATACTGCGCTCTCTGCATGAAGAACACACTCTGGATGGACGGATCGCTCGTGCCAAGCGATTCCATCTCGCACTCAATGCCATACGTCCCGAACATCTTAACCTTAGTGATCGGAGGCGTGAGCATCTGGTAGTCCGACCCAATGGCTGCGGCCTGACTGGATATGTCTATTGGGATCGTCCTGGCGTTGTCTATGAACTTGCCGCTGATCTGCGAGCTAGTATTATCCTCGGATGACCCAGTGTAGACCGAGTAGCGGTGCGGCGCGAGCATGGCCATGTACCCTGCTTGGAGCGTGTAGGATGCAACGTGCTCAATGCGTTGATCTGCATACATGTCCCGCTGATTGAACCGCAGCCAAAGATGGCGATTGGCAAGTGGTGTGCCCAGTGCAGTGCCATATCGGTACAGAACTGACGACTGGAAGAACGAAACTTCAGCGCCATGGAAGTAGGCCAGCGTAGTACTTGCCAGATCCACGCTACGACCGTCAATTAGCAGCGTGGGGGTCTGCGTGACCGCCTCATTTCCATGCGCCCTACCCCCCATGAAATCGCCCATACCCTGCTCTTGGAGCGCACAGAGAATCTCGCTAACCGGGGTCAGCAACTCCTTACCTCCGCTGAACGACTCATAGCCGGTCCGCTGCACCTCAAATACGCCATAGATCGTCCAGACATCAGCCAGTGAGGCTGAGACGTAATGGAACAGGTCATACCGGATGTAGGTCAGCGAGGTGAGGTCATTCCCGCTGGCACGCATGAAGATCGAAATGACATTATTGGCAATGTCGCGCTTCACAACGATGTCATCTCGGTACACTGTTGTCGCAGCGGGTGGCGCGACACGCAACATCGGGTTCAAGTCAACGCGACCTACCCCAGGCGACCAGGCAATCGGGAACTGGTGCGCTGACCCGTAGTAGCCTGCGCCGCTCGGGTCTTCAATTCCGTAGGTGCCCAAGACCACCGCGCTGGCAGGAATGGCCGCGCCGCCCGCATAAGTGGCGGCTTGCACGAGGTCCAAGTAAGCGACCTGAAGTGGGGCGGTGAAGGTTACCGAGCCAGCCGCCAGCTTGAAGTAGCCGAAGTTGTTGCTCCGCCCGTCAACGATGCGAAGTTCCGGCCATGTTACCGTGCGCGCAGCCTCGTCGACCGTCACAAAGGCAGTTGGGTCTGCTGTTAGCGGAACCTGCCCCACTCGCGCGGCCGTGCGCGGCATTGCGCTCTCTGGAGTAGCCAGCGTTCGATTCACGCAATCGGGTGATAGGGTCATCGTCAGGCCGCTGTTCGTCGCGCCGGCAGTGAATTCCGACCAGCGCACCACGATGTAGCCAATGGCTCCAGTCACCACGGACGGCAGGAGAACACGATGCTCGGCAGTCGGGTCGGACGGCTCGGTCAGCGCCCCCAGGAACTGGAGGACAGATGCATTGTCGCTGGCGCGCTTGATCACTATGTGCCAACTGCCGGCGAGATTCCGCCGCACTCTCTCGATATAGTATGAGTCTGTCGGGGGGAGTCCATAAAGCTTCACATCAATCACGCCGCGCAGCAGGTTTCCGTACAGCGTCGCATCAGCAGCGGCATTAGTAGCGCTGATGGACTTCAGAAACGGGCTGCCGATCTTTTGGGCGAAATCGGCAGAGGGGTAGCTTCCAATGAGGGTTGATGAGCCGCTATTGACCCGACGATACTCGTAGGCAGCCACTGCTCCGCTACCCTGCACTTTGAAGGCGACGCCATCTGCGACAGCAGCGCGGCCCGCCACTTCGGTAGCGTAGACACCGGCCTGGATCAGGGACGCATCGCGCGCGGACTCAGCAGCCGTCTTTGCGGTCTGCGCTGCGGCTGCGCTTGCCGTCGCTGCCGCAGCCTGGGTCGTGGCCGTGCCCGCCTGCGCGGTGGCAGTTGCAGCCGAAGCGACGGCCTCCCCTGCCTTGGTGGTGGCGACCACTGCCTGTGCTGTCGCCGTGCCGGCCTGCGCCGTGGCAGTCCCAGCTTGCGCTGCCGCCGTCGCCGCGCCCGTTGCAGCGTCGACCGCCTTCTGTGATGCGGTGTCGCGTGCCGCTTCGGCTATCTGGCGAGCGGTCACTGCCTGAGTGGCGCTGGCCACAGCATCGCTCTTGGCTTGCGCCGCCTGAGCGGCACTCGAAGAGGCCACGGACTTGGCGGACTCCGCACCGCCCTGTGCTGCAGCCGCTGCGACTGCGGCCGCCGCTGCCGCGTCCGCCACTTCTTGCGCGGTGCGCTCCAGGTACTTTAGGTTGGCTTCCTGCTCTGGCACCGTAACGGTCCGCAGCACAGTTTCGCGGAGGATGAGGTGATCAGTTTCCATCTGGTTTCCGTGAGGGTGTCGTTACAGGCTGCCGTAGGCGGTAAGTACCCAGGCCGCGCCGTCGTAGGTAGCGTGAGCGAACTGGCCTGGCGTGAGATTCTTGAGCGCGCCGACGGCGAGATTGAAAGCGCCGGTAGCTGCTGCCGTGCGGGTGATGCGCACCGTATCGCCAGCCACGGGATCTGTAGCGTTCAGCGTGATCGTGCGAGTCGCAGAGATCGGCGCGTCGTAGATGACGATCGTATTGACCACGCGGCCCGTCGTGACGGCTGCGTCGCCGGGCTTGGTGATCGTGGGGGCGGTCGAACTGGCGTAGCTTTGAGCAAGGTCGCGCGCGGCCTCTGCGGCAGTCTTGGCCGTGGCTGCGCCCGTCGCACTGCCGGCCGCTGCTGTTGCACTATTCGCGGCATTCGTTGCGCTTGTGCCCGCTGCTGTCGCGCTATTTCCTGCATTCGCTGCACTGGTGCTGGCCGCCGTAGCGCTCCCAGCCGCTGCCGTGGCGCTGGCAGAGGCATTGCCTGCCTGCGTGCCGGCGGTCGCTGCCGATCCTGCTGCTGCCGTTGCGCTCGTGGCGGCATTCCCGGCTTGGGTGGTGGCCGTGCCCGCGCTGGTCAACGCAGACGTGGCGGAGCCTGCCGCAGCAGTCGCCGAGGCGCCGGCATTGGTCTCGCTGGTCGCGGCGGAGGTTGCAGAGGCAGAAGCCGCACCAGCTGACGTCGACGCCGCGCCAGCGCTGGCCGAAGCCTCACCCGCCTTGGTCGTCGCCGTGGCCGCGCTGCCGGCGGCTGCGGTAGCGCTCGCGGACGATGCGGTTGCCTGGGTAGTGGCATTGACCAGCGAAGCGGCTGCATCGTTGGCGCTCTGCTGAGCAGACTGAGACGATGCAAGCGCTGCCGCAGCCTCTGTTCCTGCGCTAGTGGCGCTGGCAGCCGCGGCCGTGGCACTGCCGGCGGCGGCAGTCTGTGCGGCCTGGGCGGCGATCTTCGCGGCATTGGCGCTGTTCACCAGGTCGGTAGCCAGGCCTTCCGCTTGCTCGAAGAAGTCCTGAAAGTCCGACTTGCCAGGGATCTCGGGGAGTTGCGCGATATCGGACAGGTTGGCCGTCAGCGCGTCCGGCACCATGGCGATGGTGCTGTAGCCTTTCGCGTCGGTCGGCTGAACCTTGATTTTGTAGTTGGAGGACTGGGAGCCAAGCGAGTTTGGCCACAGGGCCAGCGTGCATTCCCCGAATGCATCGGTGACTGCCTCGACGATCTGCGGCACCACAAAGCCGTTGTGGATCTCGTAGCGGTCAAGCTGAGCGGTGATCGATGCCCCGGCTACGGCCTGGGCGTTCTGATCGTACAGCTTTACGCTGACTGCGCAGGTTGGAATGCTCATTGCTGCTCACTCGTTGCGAACTGGGTGTATTCGGCTGGCTTCATGCCGATCTGGGCGGTTTCGGCTTCCAGTTTGTCGGCCTGGGCGTTCTTGAACCGGATGCCGGCGGCTGTGTCGGCTGCCTCAAGGGTGGCGAGGCGCTTCTGCATGGTCTGCATCTCCTGCTCTTGCTGTGCCTTGGCCTTTGCGGCTTCTTCCTGCGCGGCTTCGTCCAGCAAGCCGAGGCGCTGGCGTAGCTCGTCGACGATCTGGGCCTTGTTCGGCATGTCCATCTGCTCGACTAGGAATGGAACCAGGACGGCTTGCAGTTCCTTCGGCAGGCCCTGCGTCAGTTGCGTGAGCATTTGGCCCTGCTGCAGGCGGAAGGTTGGCGATGACGGGATATCGTCGAGCACCACCTTGGCGCGCACGCGGGAGGTGTCGTTGATGACGGTCGGCTGGCCGGTCTGCTCGTCGACGGCTTGCTGGTTCAGCACGATGACGCGCTTGCGCTTGCCGTCGCCAACCTGCACCGCGACTTGGCGGCCCTCCATGTCCTCCAGCATCATGCTGAACAGCATTTCGCCGACCATGCGGCGGGCGAAGCGGTAGTTGTCGTTCGTCTCGCCGAGGGTGTTTAAGCCCTGCTCGACCAGTGAGTTGATGGCCAGGCCGGAGTTCGCGCCGGACTGCTGGCCCATCATGGTCTTGTGGATGCCGCTGCTCTCGGCGATCTCCTGCTTCGCCTCTTGCATGGCCTGGAACTGCTGGGCCGCGAGTTCGCCGCCATAGCTCACCTCGAAGCGGCTCGTCGGCGCACGCCCCCTCTTCAGGATCGTGTATGCGTCCGGCCGAGCAACCTCGCGGCGAGTCTGCTCATGGTCGTCGACAGCATCCGCGTCTGCGACCACCCGGCGCGAGTTCAGCAGCCACAGATTCTTGCTCTTCCGCGCATTGATCTCGTCCTGCGGGCTGAGCATGGCGCGGATCAGGCCGTAGGGAGATAGGGTCAGGTCTTCCCGGAAGCCGAAAAAGGGCGCATACGGGAACATCCCGTGCTTGTACGGGCTCGGCACGTCATAGAGGAAGTGGGGTCCGCAGTACCAGGCAAGGCGGATCTTCTCGAAGACGCGCTTCTCTACCTTGACCACGCCGGCCAGGATGGCGGTGGAGTGCTTCGGGTTGTTGAAGTCGGCCTCGATCGCGCGGCCGCTCGGCAGGCGGATGACGTAGCCGGACACCCACTTGCGGTACCAGATCTCATAGAGGCAGACGCGCCGGCGCACCGTATCGCGCCAGTCCTGATCCTCCAGGCTGGTATCGCGCTCGGTCATGCAGGAATTGACCAGGCCGGTGTCCTGCGAGTGGATCGGATCGAAGCCCGCCCAGCCGCTGATGCACTGGCGCAGCAGTTCCGCATACTCGGGCATCTTGGCGATCGCGGCATCGACATCCATCCAGCGCCGGCGGATCAGCCATTTGGCGTCGGAGAGGTCAGATTCCTGCGAGCGCCAGTCCCACGAGATCTCGCGGCGGTGGACGTACTTGGCGCGGTATGGGAACTTGAATGGGTCGCTCTCGCGACTGACTTCCACCCAGCCGACGCCCGTTTTGCACTGCGCAGCATAGGCGTCCGAGCAGGCGCGATCGGCGCGCGTCTCAGTCTCCGCGTGCTTGAGCTTGAGGCTCAAGGCCTCGGCCATCTCCGGGTTCGTGATGCCGTCGTCCTCGCTGCGGACCAGCCAGTCCGTGCGGGTCTTCGCCTCCATACCCAAGACGGTATCAATCGTCGGCTTGATCAGGTTCGTGATCAGGGGCGGCTGTCCGCGATCCTTCAGGATCTCCATCGTGGCGGCGTCAAGCTGGTTACCGTCGTAGTAGTCGGCGCACTTGTCCGCCTCGCGGCGCCAATTGGGCTGGTGCTTGAGTTCAAACAGGAAGTTCTCGACCTGCTTGCGGCTCAGCGCCTCGTCCTTTAGCTCATCCGGCTGCTTGTTGCTGCGCTCGATGTCGCCGTCGACGCGGCCGGCACCCTTCCCGCTGACGGTCTCATCAGGGGAAAAGGTATCGCTGGATAGCTGGGTGTCGCCAGTCGGCATTCGGGAATCTCCATGGCGCCGCTCAACCAGCGCGCCAATCGTATTCTCGGCGTGCGTTATCAATTCGAGTCGGTACCGGCGGCACAGAGGCGAAGCGCAGCATGACCATGGCGTAGCGCGTGGCTGACATCAAGTCGTCGTCCAACTTGACGACCTTCCCGTCCTTGCGGTGGTACGTCCGGAATTCCTCGTACCAGTCGTTCAGGTGCTTAGCGACCTTGAATTTCCCGTTGCGCATGCGCTGCAACATGTCCATCAGGCCGCGCTCGACACTGACCCGGCTGGCTTCCGTCTCACCTTCCGTACCCGTTTCTTCGTACTGCGCGCGCTCCCAGAGCATCTGGATCTTCTGCTGGCGGTACAGTTCGGCCAGCTGGACGCCGGAGCCTTTGTCATGCTGTAGGCCGTCATGCGGCCAGGCGAACGGCATCCAGTCGCCCTGGCGCTTGAGGGCAGGTGCGTGGACTTCCGGTGTGCCTTCCTTCTGGCGGTGGCAGTCGTACACATAGATCGTGTCCGTGTCGCGGTCCCATGCCATCCAGACGGCCGCGGTCGGGTGGTCCCAACCGAAGTCGATGCCGCCGATGCGTGGCCAGTGGTCTGGCAGGATGATCTGCTCGGCGTCGTACTGCACTTCCTCGTCGGCTAGCGGGAAGATCCGGCCGGAGCCCAGCGTCGGGATGCCCTTCGTCCGCGCGTCACGCTCATGCGCCGGATACTTGGCGATGATGTTGGCTCGCTCTTCCGGCGTGTAGTGCTCAACATCCTCGATCGTCATCCGAATGGTGGTGCAGCCATCGAATGCTGGCCTCGGATAGAAGCGGCGGACCGTCTCGGACATGCCCATCAGGGGCGTGAAGGTCAGGAAAACGATGCCCTTCGTCACGTTCGTCCGGGTGATGCCCTCGAAATACAGGCTGTATGGCGGCTCTTCATCGAACCACACCAGATGCACGGTGTCGGCCTGCCATTTCGTTCGGCCCTGGTCGTAGCTGTTCAGCTTCAGGACGGACGTGCCACCACTCTTGTGCTTGACTGAAATTGAGTCGATGGCGTTGGGCACGCCCGGCTTCTTCGTGATCCTGATGATCCTGTCACCCGGGATCGCGCCGGTTCCCCATTGATCCTGCGCTTCTGGCGGCCCGACCAGCAGGCGCTGCACGCCTTTCGTGGTCAGTTCCGCCGACTCCGAGCCAGCCATTGCCCGGATCGGCTCATCGAAGCGGCGGCCAGTCCACCAATCCGGATACTCCCCGGTCAGGTGCATGGCCGTCTCATAGGCGCCGGACCAGGTCTTGCCGAGCTGGTTGCCGGCCATGAACAGCCGTTCGGAGAAGCTGGCGCCGGCGGCGTGAAACTCCTTCTGCTTCCCGTAGGGGCGGTACGAGTACAGCTTTCGCCGGTCCGCCCGTCGCTTCTTTTCCTCCAGAAGCGCCAGCAGCTCGATGCGCTCAGCCCTTGGCAGCGTAGCCAAGAATTCGGGCGTCAAGGTCATCGTCGCTAAGGTCGGTGATTACGGTGAGCTCCGTCTTGTCGACGAACATCTTCAGGTGGCGAGCGATGTTTTCCAGCGCCTTGCCCTGGTCTTGCATCTTCACTTCGATGCCATCCTTGGTGATCTTGACGCCGGCGTATAGGGCGCGTGCACCAGGCTTTAGTTTCCGGGTGTCGTGGATGTGAGGCGCGCCGTGGCCTTCGCCGTGGCATTCCGGACAACCTTCGTGCGGGTCAGCCTTGGGATTGAAGCCAAAGCCGCCCTCAACCGTGGGGAGCGCAGGCGGCGGGCCATCCTTGTCTGCGTCGGCCACGATGCAGGCCAGCACGCGCTGATACTCGGCTTCATCGACCCATTGGTACTGGTGGCCGACGCCGTGGCAATGCCTGCAGCAGACGCGGCGGTACTCGATCAGGTCGTTGACGTCGGCGAATGCGATCTGGTGCCAGCGCTTGAGCACCTGGTCGGCGGTGATCTGCGTTCGTTCGGCGCGCGCGTCCATTGCAGCCTGAATAGCGGCCACGATGACGGGTTTCGTCAAGTTCTCCGCCGCGATGGCTTTGGCCGAGCGTGTGCTGTATCCCGCACGGATGGCAGCTTGCGTGCCGTTCAGGTCAATGATGTACTCGTCGACAAAGCGCTGCGCCTTCTCAGTCAGGACTTCCGGCGCGCTGGCGGGCTTGCTGGTCGCCTTCCTGACCTTGGGTACCTTCTTGCCGGCGGGGCGCTTTCGAGTGTCAGGTGCCCTCTTCGTTGCGGGCTTACGGGCGGCAGGCTTCTTGGGTGCCGGCTTGGCGGCTTCCTTGGGTTCCACAGCGCGCCTCTTATCGGAGGGCGAACCGGTATTGCTCACGGTGGCTTCCTTTCTGGTGGGGTTCGGGCTCAGCCGGTGCGGGGCTGCTGGGTGGCGACTGACTGCGGCGCATAGGACTTGCGGACCGTGTCCAGCACGACCGTGCCTGAGGCGGCTATCACGGCCAGCATGCCGGCGATCACCCAGCCGCGAACCAGGCGCATGGTCGGCATCTCGGTTTCAATGACGCGGATTCGACCGTCCAGAGCCTCGTCCGCCCTGCGGTTCCGCTCGTCCCCCTCCTTCATGGCCTTGAATGCGCGCTCCAGCGCCTCTCTCGTCTCCAGGTGGCGCTGCTCCATGGCGATGATGGTGGCGTTCTGCTCCACCAGTTTCGTGACAGCGCGCTCCAGCTGCGACAGGCGGTACTCGATCAGCAGATCGGATTCGGGGGTAGTGGCCGGCGGGCTCATCGGGAAATCTCCAGGGCAATGGCCTCGCGGGCGTTCACAGCGTCAAGCAGGCGGTCGAATCTGGCGGCGCAGGTCTTACCGTATTCCTTTGCCTCTCCTAAGCGCGCGGCTAGGTCGTACTGGTCGGCAGTTGTGAGCGGATTGAAAATAGAGCTGCCGCACGGCTCTTTGAGAGCGGCCGGCACGGGCGGGAACTTAACGGTTAAGGTCGTCCCGCAGGCTGTCAGAAAGACGGCACTGAGTAGGAGCAGGATTCGCACGGGCGGCCTCGTCGAGTTTGGTTTTGAATGCGGTCGCCTCGCTCTTCGCGGCGGCTAGTTGGGTCTGGAGTTGCTTAACCTGGGCGTTGTCG
This sequence comes from Cupriavidus sp. 01L45, assembly GCF_056399885.1. Classification (NCBI taxonomy): domain Bacteria; kingdom Pseudomonadati; phylum Pseudomonadota; class Betaproteobacteria; order Burkholderiales; family Burkholderiaceae; genus Cupriavidus; species Cupriavidus sp. 01L45. The sequence goes on from NZ_JBFTSG010000004.1 coordinate 102,454, forward strand.
GTGACGGCCACGGCCTTGTCGACCGCCTTCTCTACCGGCTTGGCGGCCGCCTGCTGGGCGGACTGGCGCATGGCCATGTACAGCGCGCCGCCGGCCGTGCCAACAAGGAAGGCAGCGAGGATCAAGAGCGCCGCGCGCCAGATCGTGACGGAAATGATCGCTCGCCACATTTGCATTACTCGCGGTTGGCCAGACCGACGCCACAGGTGATGCCGACGGAGGTCAGCGGCACGACGTCCTGTGGCTCAGCGGTCTGCCACGACACGTAGCCGTTCACGCTGATCGCCACATCCTTGGTTGGGTCGTCGGCCAGCAGGCCCAGGGCCGCGTCCACGTTGGCCAGCACGGCAGCCTTGTCACGGGCATGCACCGGCTGGTGGGCGACCACATCGGCGTCGAACTTGGCCTCGACAGCGGCGCGGGCTTCGGCCTTGGTGGCGGCTTTTACTGCTAATGAGTAGCTCATTTGAATCTCCTTTTCAGCACGGAAACGGGACCGGACGGCCCCAGGTTTTAAAGAGTGGCTGCCAGCGCCCCATGATCACCGGCGCGTAGCCCTGCGCCTCGCGCTGGCTAGCGGGGTGCACACCGGGATTAATCACGCCCGTGGCGGCGTAGTTGCCGGGCTGGCTCGATAGCTTCTGGCGCTTGTAGACCCAGCCGAGGCCGGAGTTATAGGACTGCAGGACGAATGCCCATCGGTCGCACTCGCTCGCTGCAGTCCTCACCCGGTCGTAGATCCAGCGGTCGTACCAGACCCCGGCGCGGATCGACCATTGCGGGTTCAGGGGCTGCACGGGACCATCGACGCCAGCCTGGCCCGCCCACGTGGCGGTGGCCGGCATGAACTGCATCAGGCCCTGCGCGCCTACCTGGCTGCGCGCCAGCGGGTTGAACTTGCTCTCCTGCATGATCTGGGCGGCGATCACGGGCACCGGGCCGGCCACACCGAAGCGGAAAGCCGTCTCGCGGGCGATAAGCTGACGGTACTGGTTCGCAGCCGGCGGGACCTGGGCGGCGGCGGTCAGCGCGAACAGGTACAGCGCGAGGATCAGGGCCAAGGCTGCGAGGGCACCGCCGCGCATCCCTGCCCGTGGGCTGGCGGGGGCGGCCTGCTTTTTGGCGTGGGATGCGCGCGTGCTCATTGCTCGGCCTGCAGGTAAGCGTAGCCGTCCCGGCGGCGGGTAGCGCCGGGGATATCGGCGTCGGCGGCGGCCCGGCTGCTGTAGACCGGGATGCTGCTGAAGATCTTGGGCGATTGCAGGTCGGGGAATGCCGTCACGTTGGCGAAAGCGCCCTGCCCTGCGCCGTGCACGCGGGTGATCAGGCCCGGGTGCTCGTCGGTTCCATTGGCGATGTAGCCCTTCACCGTGACCTGGTTGCCGACGCGAGGCTTCCAGTGGAGCGGCGAATCCTTGAGCGGCAGGGGCTCAGCGGCCTTGCGTGCGCTTGTGGGGGCGCTGGTGTCGGCGTAGCCGGACAGGGTCAATGGCTCCCGCAGGATGGCCGCTTGCACGTTGCCAATGGCGTTGCGGGCAGATGCGGATGCTTCTTGCACGCTTGCTGCGGCGGTCTCTGCGCTCGCCGCTGCCGTTACGGCTGATGCCTTAGCGGCTTCGCACCAGGGGATGGCGGCTTCGCACCAGGTCTTGTCGGCTTGGCAGCGGGTCTTATCGGCTTCAGCGGGCACGGTCCCTGTCGGCATCGCGGCTAGCTTGGTGCGCAATTCATAGCCCAGTAGCGGCCAGACTTGGCTGACGGCATCCTTGCGAGCCTCGTCTTGCGCCATCTCGGCATTGAACAGCGCCGGATCTACCGGGCCGTAGTTGGTGCCCACGACGCGATGGCCATTGCGCAGGACGAGTACACAGAACGTCAGCAGGCGAAGTTCGGGGCGACCTCGATCCGAGCCGCGCTCGCCATGCGCGCCGCGAACTCCGTCCTGCGCCGTGAAATAGTGCTCGCTGGCGATGGCCGCCTCAATGTCGGCGGGAGTGATTCGCGTCATGTCAAAGCCCCGTCAGGCCAGCGATGATCACGCCAGCAATGATTACGGCGCGAGCCAGGCGATCTTGGGCAGTGCTGGCAGCGTGTACGCGGCCAATGGCGTTTCGGGCGATCCAGTAGCCCACCCACGCAAAGGTGGTGACGTGGCCGAGCTTCTGCAGCGTGACCTGTACGGTCGGGAGGCGGTTGCCGTCGATCAGCAGCACTGCAACGTAGAAAGCCAAGCCGAACAGCAGCCAGACCGCCATGCGCAGGCGGTCCTGTAGTGCGTAGCTCTTGGGGAATCGGGGCATGATCGCCTCACTCGGTTAGGAATGAGACGATGGTATGGGCCGGCGAACTATTCGAGGCGGCCTAGGTCAGGAGGGATTATTTTGGTGTGGGAGCGGCGGCATAGAGCGGCTGCTTTTCATATTTCATGCCAGATTGCTTGCCCCAGAAATCCGCATCCGTTTCGTCTTCAGCGTAAGCCCATCGGTCAGAATCTCCAATCCGGACCCGCCAGGCGATGGGCACCGCAACCTCTGCGGGCGCTTGACGCGCAGCTTGCCACGCCTCTTCTTCTAGGGCGCACACCGCGTCGCTTGCCATGGGATCGTAGTCGCGCTCCTTGCGAGCGGTATCGTAGCCATCCCGGTACGCCTGCACGGCCAGCGAGGTCTGCTCGTCCATAATCTCTCCAGTAAGGGGTCAATTCTATATGCATCCCACCCGCTACCGAAGGGCGAGTGTGCGGAAAAAACCCTCAAGCCCGGTATGCCCAGTCTCCCGCATGCGCAGACTGATGTGTCCCCAACGCGCCGTGAACTTTCGGCCCGAGCGCGCTATCTTGGCGTCGTTGTAGAGGTAGGTCAGCGCATCAAGCGCTGCCTTGTATGGCAGGCCGGCGCGGCGCGCCACTTCCTGCCCGATCAAAAAGGTATCGGCTTCGGCCAGCACCGCCAGAACCTTGTCCCGGTGGGTCTGCGCCCGCCATTCAAAGTGAAATGCTAGTTGGCCCGCAGCCTCCAGCGCGGCATATCGCCTTGCATACGCTCCCATTCCCGCCCCCCCCGAAAAAGGGACCCGGATCAACAAAACACCCCATCAATGCCCGGCGGGTTTTCCCGCTCTGGCTCTAGTCGAAGATCACGCCGAGATCCGCCGCGGCATGCGCCTCGACTTCCCGCGTGAATTCCGCCATGCGCGCGATTGTAATCTCGCCGCGTGCAATAGATGGTTCAATTTCTGCAACAGTGCCGTCAGGCATGCGCAATTCGACCGGAGGCAGGAATCGGCTCTTCATGTGCTTATGCCACGCGCGCGGGCTGAAGCGCTGGCCATCCACCACCACCTGATCGGCGATTGGCTCAATGACGGCTTTCCAGTAGGCGCGGATCTGCTCTTCCAAGCGGTCTGCGCCCTCATCCGCAAGGATCAGCCTTAGCGGACGGCCGCGCTCCGCCATGTAAGGAGCTGCCGCACGGACGGTGGATACCACCTCGGCCCAGTCGGCGCGGCCGCGAAGGACGAATTCCCGGTAAAGCTCCATCACCCTACCTTGCTGAACTTCTGGCGCCGATACCGCGCCCAGACGTCGCGACGGATCACCCCGGCCTCTTCCTCGGTCATAGGAACTATGCGCTCTCCCGCAATATCGCCGGCGTGCTGCGGGCAGCGGTCAATCGGATCGACCATCCCGCTCTTGCCGGACATGTGAATGCGCCCGACTTCCTTGGTGCAGCGGTCGCACAGCGGCGCGTCACAGGTGAACGGTAATGGGGCCTCGCCGGCCCCATTGGTCCCGACCAGCGCCATGAATCGATTCTCGCTGGGCTGGCCGACGCGGACATACTCGGCAATGGGCCACCCGATGCAGAAGTCGCACAGCCTGCTGCTGGGCGCGCCGCACTGGATGCACGGGTCCGGTTTCGCGGGCCGGTTCATTCTGCCGACACCTCGTCGCCGAACTTGCTGGCCACGTAGGCGCGCATGGCGGCGATCAACGCAGTCTCACCGTAGTACTGATCCCCATCGCAGGGGCGGTGCCGGGATCGTGCGTACCAGCCTCCATACGATGCCGGCCAGCAAGGGACTAGCTCAGGACGCTCCCGCTCGATGATCGGGCCGCCTTGCGCCCAGTTTTTCGACGGCTCAAAGTAGCGAGCGCAATTCCACGACACTTTTGCGATGGACAGCCTGCCAAGCTCATTGATACCGGCCAGCCCCCACTCGCCAGGATTCTGGGTGTGGCACTTGCCCTCAGCGCGAGCCACCCACAAATCCAGCTTCGCCCCTTCCAGTTCCGATACCTTCATGCCGACACCTCCGCGCCAATCAGTACCGCCAGCTTCGTGAGCCCCTTCGGTGTCACCAGCACCTGCTCGCAGATCTTCTCCGTTCCGTCGTTCCGCGTGACTGTCGTGGTCTTGTGCGTCAGGTAGCCCGCCTGGATCTTGTCCTGGTAGGCGACGTTGCTCTTTCCGCCGGCGCGGCGGTAGATCCAGCCCAGTTGCCGCAGGCTCTCGCAGAACTTCACGGGCTGCTGTTGCAGGGCCTTGGCGGCGCCAGTCAGGTTCAGCATGCCGTCCGCGCCAGCGATCCGATCCAGGGCGGCTACCTTGGGCGCAGCGATAGCCAGTTGCGCCTCGACTGCGGCGCGCTTCTCCGCCTCGTCGGCAGCCAGGCGAAGAGCCTCCGGCAGGGTCTGAGGAATCGCCACGGACCGGGCCAGCAGCTGCGCGCGGCGCTCGCACTGCATGAAGTACTCGCGCACCTCGAAGCCCTTGTCGGTGCCGCTCATCATGGCGATATGCTTGCCCGCGTCGAGCGTGAGGCAGTACTCCGTCGCCGGCCGGCCACCAGATAGGTTTTCCCCTTTCTGGGTGAAAACCTCAAAGTCGCGCCCCTGCTGGAGGCGGGCGCGCTCGATCTGGACCTTCACCCAGGTAGAGAAGTCCCTCCCGATTCCAAGGAAGGTGTAAAGGTCGCGCGCGTTGACGGCCTGGACCTGCTCCGCGCCGATGATGCGCCCAACTACAGAGATGAGTTCATTCATACTGGTAGTCCCCCAGGCTAAAGCCGGAACTTGGCAGCCGCGAAAGCCGGCGCGATCGCGTTGGCTATCTGCTGCGCCACCRCATCGCGCAGGCCGATAGCCGCCTCTTGGGTGGTGCAGCCCCGCTCAGCACGGTATGTCGCCGTCTGCTTCCTCCCATTCAGCGAAAACACGGCGAGCAGGTCCGTGGTGTCGTTGTAGGGATTTTTGTTGACGTGGATCACAGCCTCGAAGCCGGAATCATTTACCCGCACGGCGTCCAGCAGCCGCTTCTGCACCGCTTCCTCCATCTCGCGGAGCATCTTTACGGATTCATCAGTCGGGGCACGCTGCTCGGTAACGCTCACGGAGACATGTCGCGGGCTGGTGTTGATGCTGTAGCGGTCAAACATTGGTTTCCTCCTGCCGCGCGGCGGCTCGGTAGCTATACAGCGCCTCAGCGGCGCGAGTGATTGCCAGGCGCACGGCCGCGGCCGGGTTGCCATCCAATTCCTCAATGCAAGTCAGAGCCTCACCGCCCGGGCAGGCGATGGCAAAGACGAGCGCTTCGCCGACCCGAACAGACAGCTTGCAGTCGGCCAGCAGGCGGAAGGCGTCGCCATCCCAACGCAGGGAATCGAACTGCGCCCACTGGCCGTCCACCTTGACGTGCACCACCTCCAGCTCGCGCACGCGGTACCGGCGTACCTCGTAGCCGGCGGCGCGGGCGGCGGCCTCAATCAGGTCGAGATCAGCCATGGGTTGCCTGAACATCAGCCTGCACCTCATCGGGGAATTTGGTGATGGCATAGAACGCCTGAATACGGACGCCATTGCTGGCAGCGAAGTCCGTCCAGTCGAAATCAGATTCAAGCCTCCCCTCCCAGAACTTGCGGTCATGCTCTTGCCCGGCTGCGTGGTATTCAGTAAATGCGACTTGCAATCTGTCGCCTAGCACCTCATCACCCATGGTCTCGTGCGAGAAAATGAAGGTGAATTTCCGCTTCGGATAAAGCACCGGCTCGGCGGCGAGCAGGGATGCGGCCAGTGCGCTCTTTTGTTCCATATCACGTGTCCTTTGGGTGCTGCGTTATGGCGCCGCGCGGCGCCGGGATAATTTCACGATCACGAAATAATGCTTGCGGCGTCCGGCGCCTCGATCTGATCCAGGACACGGGCGAGGCGGTTCTGGAATGGCTCGTCCAGCAGGGATTGCTGGAAGCGCGTCAGCGGCTCGCGGCGCTGCTTGAACGACGTGCCGTGCAGCACCTCGGCAGGCGCCATGTCGTTGAACTCGTCCACGGGTGACACCCAGAATCCGCCGGAGATCACGCGCGACAGGCGCAGGTTGTCGCGCTTTACCTGCGCGTCCAGCTTCGCCCACACCTCGTTCAGCTTGTCCGCCTTGGCCTGCGCCTCTTCCTGCGTGCGCAAGGTCTCGGGCGTGCGGAAGCCGATCCCGAAGTGGGTTTCGCCGTGTCCGGCCTGGCTTGTCACGAAAAACAGTTTGCTCATCAATTTCTCCGTTGAGGCGCCAGACGGCGCCGATTCTTATGGAAGTACCTTGTCCAGCCAGTACCGATACGCCGCCGGCCAAATATGGCCGCCCAAGACTCGGCACGCGGTCTCGTATGGGATGCCCATCTCATGCGCGATGGTCGGAACGGCTTGGCAGCGCCCCTCGGTGAAGTACCTGTCGAATACCTCCATGGCCTGGGCATAGGTCACGCCCTCGCGCTGCTCGGTGCGGACCGGGAGCGCCGCGATCATGCGGCCAGCCCCGCCGGTGTCATGCGCGGCGTGCCCGCGCGCTGCAACTTGATCACGTCGCCCGCCTCCAGGCGCCGCAATCCTTCCTCGATTGCTCGGGTGTATTGGCGCTTGGTGACCGTCTCCAGAAGCTGCTCGTAGAGAGCGATCGCGTTGTTGATCGCCCGAATCTCGTCGCCCGATACGCCCAGCCGCCCCACGCGGTGGCAGCGCTCGCCCACGGCGATCATGGCGTTTTGCGCTGCCGCAACTGTCTCCAGGCCCACGTGCGAGTTGCCGGCCTTCTCGCAGAGCAACTGCGTGATGTTCAGCGCGCTCACGATGGAGTGCCATTCCTGGCGCGGGGCGTCGCCCTGGACGAGGGCCAGGGCGCTCCCGTGCACGGCCATGAGCAGGCTCGCGCGCTGGTGGTCCGGCAGCGGGGAATCGCCCTCGAAGAGCAGCACGGCGATGTCGCGGCGCACCTCGCGCGGGTGGTACTTCTTGCCCTGGCGCTTCTTGTTTGCGGCCATCACGCCCTCGTCTTCATGAGTTTTGCGGCACGGCGGGCGCGCTTTGCATCGGCTGCTGCCTGGCGGCGCAGGTCTTCGGCGCTGGGCTTGAATGCCTCGATCGCTTCCTCGCGGGTCAGCCGGCGCGGTGGTCCGAGCGCGGCGAACAGGTTGACGCCCGGGGCCATCGCCATGGTCATGCCCAGCACCTGAGCGATCCGCAGGGCCGCGCGGCGCTCTCTTTCCCCGCCCACCACCAGCACCTGCTTTCCGATGGGCTCCGCCGGCACAGATTGATTGCAGTCCATCAGATTTCCTCCTCGATCCAGCCCTCGCTACCCTTCCCTGCCGGGTAGACGAACTTGAAAACAAATGGGTACATGGCGGCCGCCACTTTCATCTTGGCGCGCGCATCGTCCGTAATAGCCTCTTTCGTGGCCTTCACGTCCCGCATCTCCAGAATCCCGGTGTCCGGCATCACTGCGAAGTCGACCGTGATCGAAGTGTTCTTGGCGAGCATCAGCTTGATGCCCTCGAAGTTCCACCACAGGACCGCGCCGGCCAGTTTCTGCTGGTCCAGGTAGATCGAATATCGGGCCTCAGTCTTGTTCATCGTGCCGCGCGGCAGCCGGCCCTTTGCCTGCATGCGCTTCAGTGCCGCCGCCGCGCGATCGGCTTTCGAAGCGATAGGCTTGGGTTGGCGTGCCTGGTGCGCGGCCAGTTGTTCCGGTGACCAGCGGATGGCGGCACTCATACCTCAACGCCCTGTTCATTGAGCTTCGCGGCCTCGATGACCTGCTCGACCTTCTTGGTTCGGGTAACAGCTGCCGCGAGGCGCCGAAATGCTTGCTCCGTGTGGTAGCGGCCCTTGACGGCAACAAGTTGCTTTGCTGCCTCGATAATTTCGCGCTCGTCCTTCGTCACGTTGATGCCCTCCCCTTGATCCAATCGCGGCGCGCGGCCGCCTGCTCTTCGCTGATCGCGGCATGCATGTCGCACTGCCGCTCGCTCTCTGCCGGATGCCACCGGCGCGTAAGTTCGTCCTTCAGGCAACGCCCCATACCCAGACGGGCATGCTCTCTGTCCGATTGGCGCAAGAACTCGTCTTCCCCGGCCCTGGGCTTGAGGGTGAAGTGCTGGCAGGTGATGCAGCGGACGGGGCCCGGGCCGCTCACGCCTGCCTCCTTGCGTCAGGCAGGGCCGCCACCGAATTCGCCGCCAGCTGCGCCACGGTCGTGACGCTCAGTAGCGGCACGGCAGAGCCGCACGCACGTACATTCGCGGCCTTGGCGGCGTCGCCCAGCAGCAGCGGCGCCTCGAAGGCGAAGCCGGCTTTCGCGTTCTGCGCCTCGGTCATGCCGATCAGGTGCGGCGGGAATTCCGGCGTTTCGCTGCGCATGCGGTAGCCGCGGTAACGGTTGACGAACTCGTTGCGCACGAACGGCCATTCGTCCTCGGTCTTGCGGCCGAACTCGATCCAACCACCCATCTCCATCACCACGCGGTGGATCAGCGCGTCGTCGAAGGCGACGGAGCGATACGTACCCACGGTGCGCACGGCGCGGTCCAGCTTCGCCCAGGCCGCCAGGGCGCTATCCTGCGTCGAGCCCTGCAGCATGCGCACGATGTCTGCCGGCTTGGGCATGAACTGGCCAGCATCTGGGTTCACGCAGTGCCGACTCAAGGACTCGGAGATTGCCTCAAGGTCGAATGGGCGCATGGCCTGTAGCCATACCTGGCCGGCGAAGTCAGAGAAGTCCTGACGGTAGAAGGCGTAGACGTTGCCGATCAGGGCAAGGAATGTGGTGGTGTCACTCGTCTGCATGGTTTTCCCCTTGGAGTTTCTTGGCGAGTCGTTCGGCAACGGCGCGGTTCTGCGCCTCTAGGGCTTCCTGCTTGTTCATCGCTCCGGGCGGACCACCTCCCGCTACACCGGCGGGCGTCGGGCCTTCGCGGCGGACCCAGTTGCGCCAGGTGGCTTCCCAGTCAACCTTGCGCGCTTTGGCACCACCCTCGGCGTGCCAGTGGTCGCGGAACTTCTCGCCAATGCGGCGGGTATATTCGACGCTCCAGGTTGGTTGTTCACCCATCGCCCATGCTCCCCATGAGCGAGGCAGTAGCCAATCCTTCGGGAGACGCGTGGCCTTGCTGGCGTCGGTGGACGGCGAAGCCGAACGCCTACGACCTTTCTTAACCACTGAGTCTTCTTTATCTACCTCTACCTCTTTATCTACCTCTACTTCTTGGGCCGTTACGGTGACGTTTCCTTCCTGTTCCAGTAACGTTTCGGAAACGTTACATGCCTGTTTCATGCGTTCTCGATAGGCGCGGACACGGTCGGTGCTTGAGTCGGAGCGCATTTGGCGCTCGTCCCATGCGATCGGCTGCAGCGTCTTTTCGTCCAGCACGCCGACCTCTGCAAGGCGCCGCGCAACGTCTTCCAGGGTGCGAACATCGAGCCCCAACTTGACTGCGACCTTGCGGAACATCAGCGGGCCGTCGTCATCCAGAACACCCTGCCCCTTGCAGCACAGCAGCGCGATGAAGTGCCAGCGGTCCTCGAACGCGAGCAGGCGCAGCTTCTCGTCGTCCACGGCCTCGGTGTACATGCGGAACCAAGGCAATTGCTTTGAACTCATTCCCCTGCTCCTGCCAGTTTCACAGTGCGTACGGGCACCCATCGCTGGTAGGCGTCCTCCCAGTAGGCGCGGCGCTCTTCCTTGGAAAGGCGGTTGCCCTGGTCGATCTGGTGGTGGCACCAGCCACAGCCGGGCACCGTCTTTTCCTCGTCTGCCTTGATCCCCATACCCTTGTTGTCGCTCAGGCTGTTGGAGTGGCAAGGCACGACGGAATCCAGGCGGTGACCCGGCGCGCCCGGGATCAGCAGGTAGCAAGGCTCACCGCGGCAGGCCAGCGCATAGCGGCGCTCAGCCATCGGCCGGCGCTTCGGCCTCTTCTTCTTAAAGGGGCTGGGCACCAAGCCTGCCGTCTGCTTTAACCAGACGGAGGACTTGAGCGGAGTGCGGCGCTGGAGCGGCGCGCCTCTCTTCATAGGTGTTGTGCTTCGAGTCAGCATGGCAGGCTATCCCCCTTCAGCCGTGGCGGCTGCGCAGGCGGCTTCCTCGCTCGCCACAACACCCAAGCAGGCGAGGCGCGCGACATCAGGATCCATCTGGCGGAAGGGCCGATCCTCCAGCACCGCCGCCAGCTCCTGCCACGTCAACCCGCCGCGCTCGGCCAGGCTATGCACCGGCTGGCCGTGGTTGGTCACCGCCTGGGCTTGGTGGCGCAGCACCGCGCGCAAGGGGATCATGTCGCGGGTGTCGCCCGGGTGGATGGGGAAATAGGTGGGGTTGTGTGCTGCGCTCATGCTGCGGGTCCCGGGAATCCATCGTGCTGTACGCCGTCGAGCAGGCGGCCAGCAGCCTTCTTTCCCACGCGCACAGGTAGGTCGCTGGCATTAAGTTCGATCGGGTCGTGGTTGTGATTGCCGTCTTGTCCCGCGCCTAGCCATTCACCCCATTGCTTGAACAGAAACGGCACGCCGGCGGCTGAGCACTGGTCGCGCAGGCTCCGAGCCCAGTCTGGATGCATTGGCCGTGCGTTCGTGCCGCTTTCGCCGCCCACGATCACCCAGTCGATGGCGGGAAGATTGGCCACCGGATTCCCGTCGTCGTCTTCGCAGCTGACGGTTCCCTTGAGCGGGTAAATCTCGCTGTGGCCATCGATATCGATGGTGCGCAGGTCCACCGGCCCGAGCAGCGGCTCCATGCTGAGAAACCGCACGCGCGCCGGCACGGCCAGCAGCTTTGGTATGTCGCGGTCGGCCTCCTCCTGGTTACAGATCGTCGCGCCAAGCCAGATGTTGGGCAGCATCAGGCCGTCGGCCCCGATGGGGTAGCCCATGTTGAGCACATTCCCGATGCGCTTGGTCAGCAGAAGCCAGTCGAGGTTCGGCGTTGCTCGAATCAACTCGAAGAGGTCCGCGCGCCAAGCCGGATCCACGGCGTTGTCGAACACGTCGCCCAAGCTTGCGCAGAAGACGCGCTGGTGCCGCTGATTCTGGGCATAGAACGCCCCGGCATTGCGCTCCCATGCGAGCGGCTTCCGCCAGTTCGCTGCGCTCGTGCGCCGGCGCGGTGCGCCCGGACCCCAGTTCACGGCCTGGCCGCCACCAAAGCGCGCGTTGCGCGTCTCCGCATAGCAACGGTCGCAGCCTGGGCCGACCTTCTGGCAACCCTCCCACGGGTTGAATGTGTGGTCGGTCCACTCAATTTTTGAGTTCTCGCTCATGCTGCCGCCCTCTCAAGCATGCCGGCCAACTGGCGGCCTTGGCTGGTACGGAAGTCGTGCGCGAGAACAGCGCTCGCAGCCACCTGGCAGTAGCCGTCTTCCCACTCTTCGCGCGCCTCGGTCCCGACTTCGTAGCTGCAAGCCTCGATCGACTTGCCCTCGCGCGCGGCCTTCGCGCCCTCTTCTCGAATCGCTTCCCGCGACCTGATCTGTTCCATTTCCTCCGCCCCCGGATGTTGCGGCGCGCTCGGCGCTGCGGTGTGTTTTTGCGTGCCTTGCGGCCTTACTGGTCTTGCTCGCCGATTCCTGCCGGATTCATCGCCGTGATTCGGCGTCGTTCCTGAGCTATCTTGTCCATCAGGTCACCGAAGCCCCACTGGCAAAGGATTTCGCGGACAAGCTCTGCCTCGGTCATGCCGTGCTGGCTCGCGGTCTGCACAAGCTTCTCGCCAACGCACTCCGGCAAGAGCGCTCTCGATTCGTGGGTCAACTTGCCGAGCGGGTGTGTGTATGGGGCGCGGGCCATAAGCATGGTTTCAAATTCAAGCATTTAGGTGATCCCCCCGGACCAGATTTAGGAGCGGTAAATGGAGCAGCAACAAGCAACTAGCCAACGGGCAAAGCCGATTGGCGAACACGACTTGGAGCACCGGAACCTCCGGCTGCAGCTCTTTCTCGTGCGTCAGCTTGTGCTGCGCCTCTATGCGACTCAACACGGCGACCGAGCACCCGAACTTGTGCGGGAATGCCTAGCATCCATGCGTGAGTCCGTGCACGAAGAAGGGCTGCACCCCTGCGAGCACGCAATGCTGTTAGATGAATCAGCCGAAGCGCTTGCCGATGTGGACGAGCACATGGAGCTGGTACTGGCCGGCGCGCTGTAAATGGCACCGGACCTACCTGCCCTGCTTGGCACTGGTCGCACATGGCGCGCCGCGACGGCGCATACCCGAAGACCATCTGCCTCGCAGTCCGCGGTACCGCATTCGCTGGAATCTGGGTTGGGGTCATTTGGCTTTCGAGCAACGGGTATAAAAAGTCCCCGCGCCAAGACGCGAGGGGGAAGCCGCAAGGGGGTCAGTCAAGCGGCGGGGTTCGTGTCAAAGGCGCCACCAGCAGCAGAGCGCTCTGATGCGAAAAAGCAGACAAACCTGTATGGGTCCGGTGACAAACTCCGACGCATGTACACGCTTGGCGAACGGCTCCGTTGGGCAATGGCGCAGACGCATCCGCCAACCTCTGGTCGCGCGCTTGCTCAGCGTGTCGGCATGCGCCCACAGTCCATCGGGTACCTGTGCGACCCGAACCGGAATGCCAAGGGGAGCCGGCACACGCTGTCGATTGCGAGAGCGCTTGGAGTCTCGCCAGAATGGCTTGCGACAGGCGTTGGGACGCCGTACCCAGGCGGTGAGCCAAGCCTTGATCAGCGCGCGGCAGTTGCGGCGTGCATTCGGTCGACCGAGCAACTGCTTGCCGATCTGCAGAGCCTTGCGCGGGTGCTTGACGAGAAAGGCTGATCACGCCGGCACCGCAGTCGTTGCCGCARCGGCCTGCTGCGCGCCCGGGCCGAAGACCCCGGCATAGAGATGATCGATGGCCACCAGCGTGCTCCCCTTGCAGTCGACCTGACCGTTCAGGATGCGATTCACAGTGGGCTGTGAGACGCCAAGCCGGCGGGCCAGCGCGACTTCGCTTAGGCCGGCGTGGGCTTTGATCTCAGCGAGTTTGGCGTGATGTGATTTGTCCATGCGACAAATCTATACGCGAATGAATAGCTTGTCAATGCATCGTTGAATAGAAGTTTGACGCCCTTCTATACGCGCACGTATATCTACGCCCATGGGAATCGCAACACGACTTGATCGAATGATGAAAGAGCGCAAGGTCAAAGGCCAAAGCGCTCTGAGCCGGCTATCGGGCGTGCCGCAGCCGACGATCGCGCGCGTGCTTAAGGGCACGACGGATACACCGGAGTTGGGCACAGTAAAGAAACTAGCCGCAGCCTTGGGCGTCACGGTTACCTGGCTGATCGAGGGGCCGGATGATCCAGTTGAATACCTGGTTGAGGGCATCGCCCAGGCTGGCGCGCCTGGGGCTGGGGCTGCGGTCGTCGTTGAGCCAGTGGACGAGTTCGCAGCGCGCGCCACCGTTCTGCGGGAAATGCAGGTTGCCCAAGCAGCGGCCATTCTTACGGCGCTGTCCGATAGCGCTCTATCTAAGGCGCTCGGATGGCTTCAGGAACTGAAGAGCGCCGAGATCTCCGGCCAAGTTGCGCCCGCACCAGCCGAGCAGCCCCTGTTCTCGAGGAAGAGGAAGGTCATCGAGTTCACCGGCCTGCACCCGACGCACGCCGGGGGGCGCCAGAAGACAAAGTAGCCCTACTTCAGCGGGGAGCGGCATAGAGCATTGCCGGGGTACTCTCGGCCACCACCCCCAAAAGGATCCCCAAAAATGAAAGCCATCATTGCGATAGCCCTCGTCGTGGCCGCCGTGCCCGCGAGCGCTCAGACCTATGTGCGCCCCAGCGTCGACAAGAACGGGACTTACCGCGAGGGCCATATGCGATCGAACCCGGATCAGCTGCGCTCGAACAACTACAACGCCGAGAACAACCAGTATGGCGGCGTGAATCCCTATACCGGCCAGCGCGGGCACCAGAAGGATGAGTACAGCAACCCGCCCCAATACAACCAGTCCTACGGCCAGCAGCCGATCCAACCAAGCGGGCAGCGCCGGAACAATTATGGGTTCTGACTGATGGGTGAGAAAATCACCAAAGCAAAAGATGTGGCCGCCTTCTTTGAGGCGCGCGGGGTCACTCGAAAGTGCCCTCGGTGTACCAATGGAAACGTGGATTTCTTTGTTACGGTAGCAAAGACTGACGCCCTCGACGACAAGTTCGAGTCGCCCGTCTACACAGTGGAAGTGGCCGGCAAGGAGCTAGTCTTCTGCAAATGCCTAAACTGCGGATATGTGGCTCTTCATGAGCTTAGCGGGATTCTGATGCCGGCGGAGGCTCAACATGGCTGAGATCATCCCGTTCTACACAAAAGAAGCCAAAGGCAACGAAGGCGGAGCGAATGGCGGAGAACCTCCCTATAATGACCGCATGGAACCCCGCGTAGCCAAGCTGGAAGCAGCGATCCCCGACATCCGAGAGCGCCTCGTCAAAATCGAGACGCGGCTTGAGCATACCTCGACGAAGGCGGATGTTTCGCAACTTGAATCCACCCTGCTCAAATGGTTCATCGGGACAGCTATCGCCCTGACCGGCCTCGCCTTCGCCGCAGCAAAGCTGATTCACTGATATAGCCCCGCCAGCCCACGCAAAGCCCGCCACTGAGGCGGGCTTTTTGTTGCCTACTCACCCATGCGGGCGGCCAGACCTAGCCGCCACAGCGTTGCACCCACATCCAGCAGCTCTAGCCGTAGGTCGTTTGGTGTCTTCTCGTCGGCCATGATCGCTGCCAGGGTTGCCATAGCGTCCTCAACCGGCAAAGCCTCGCTGTCATCGCTCGCCAGGCACTCGAATGCCTGGATCACGTCATCTACGGTCATGGCATACCTCCGCTCGCTCTACCTTGCCCGCTAAGTCTAGTGCCGTTCCTGCGTGATAGAGCTGGCTTGCTGCAATCCCCGCAGATTCGTCTGCCCCTCTTTGTGGGGGTGCCCTGCTATGGTGCATAGCCCTACCTCCATGCGCCTAAGTCGAGCCTTAGGTGGGCTTTTGGCGATCCCCTCTAAATGCCTACATAGCCACTTGTCATTAAGCGACAAGTGCGTCTGCCTCCCCCTCTTTAGGGGTATACCACGAGTATCGCTCATGTAATAAGCGCGAAGGGCTGGGACTTCACACCGGCCGCATCGCGGGGTCTTAATGAGCAAGGTTATTGATCTAGCCGCCTATCGGGGGAGGTGGGCACGAGGAAAGAATCTGGGTCGCCCCCCGCCAAGCGGTCCGCAGAATGACACGCCAGCAAGCGGTCGAATCGAAGTCGAGCACCTGCCCTTCGGTGCCTACCACGCCGCCATTGATGGCATCTATGCAGAAGAGCCGGAGCTCCTGATGCGATCCCTCTGCGACATCATTTCCGAGTTCGCCGAGCGGTATCCCGAGCACCGCCCGGTCGCCGTGGAACTCCTTGCCGGTGCAATCCAACGCCTCGCCCTTTCGGCCCAAGTGAACGCCTTTGCGAAATAAGACGGCCCAAGGCCGGCACCCCTCCAAAGTTGGGGCATGAGCGTATCTATTCATTTGCGTATTGCTTTATCTATTCATTGGTGTATAGTTTGTTCCATCAGCACGGCGCCAGCCTCTCCGGTCAGCGCCCAACCCGATGGAGCAAACCATGACGCCGTCCGAAATAATCAGCCGCTTCTCGCCAACTGAGCGCGACGAGTACCTGAAGGCCTTCCTGCACATCGACAAGATGAGCTACGCAGGAATTCCGCGCGCCGACCGCGATGTTCTTCAGTTGGCGCACTACACCGATCTGAACGACTTGATGGTGGCTACCGCCAACACCAGCGTCGAGAACGAGCAGGCGATCAAGGCGCCGGCGATCGTCACTGTGCGGCACCGCGCCGTCGGCTCGGGCGGCGTGCATACCCTCCGCTGCAGGGATCAAAAGACGCTGCAGGAGCGCGCCCAAGCGCTGAAGGCTGGCATCGACAGCTACCGCAGCCCCTCCATCAGCGCGCCGCGCGTGGACGCCGCTACCGGCGATCACTTGGTCGAAGTCCGCTACTACGGCTTGAACTGAGGGGCGCGCCATGGCACTGAAACCCTACACCGTAGAGCTTTCCGTCACCGCCATCGTGATGGCCGAGAGCGATATCGACGCCCATACCGCGGCCATCGACTATGCCCGCGACATCTGGAATGAGATTGATCCCGACGTAGACGTGCACGGCGAGATCAAGTCAATCGACCGCCTGCCTGCCGATTGGACGCCAGACAGCCTTCCCTACGGCGGCGACGGCGAAACCCAACTGAAGGACCTCGTGCCGGCGGAAGAAGTCACGCCAGACACCCAAACCATCGACATGTTCGCCGCGCTGGAGGCCTGAGCCATGGCATCCGTAACCATCATCCACAACGCCGCCACGCTCCAGGTTTCCGGCACATTCTTCGGCGGCTATGCCCACTCGATGGACGAGCCGGGCGCTCCGGACGTCTTCGAGGTAGCCGCGGTCTCCGATTCCGGCGTCGACGTCATGCACCTGCACGACGACGCCGACCTGGAAGACATCGCCGGACTGGCTCTGGCCGCCTATCAGCAAGAGCAAGCCGACCTCGATCAGCAGATCGCTGAATCCAGCCGCGACTGGGATGCCGACCGCGAGGATCGCAACACCCTCGCGGCGATGGAGGACCAGCAACTTGCGCGCCATTTCGGCGAGGTGCTGGCGTGACCCGCGCGCAGGAATGCGCCATCGCGCGCGCCGCTGATCGCGAAAACCTGATCCGCGAGATGGCCAACGTGATCCAGCGATACGTCGCTGTCGATGACATGAGCGGCGAAGACCACTCGTCGACTGACCTGTACCGCACCGCGAAAGCCGTTATCGCGAAGGCCTCCGGAGCCCAGCAATGAAAGACGACGACTTCCTCTGCCGCTTCGAACGCAACCACCCGTGGGCATTCGCAGCCCTACTGACCCTCGCCATCGTGCTGCTGCTTGCTGCTGTAGGCGACAACACCACCATCTCGATCCTTCCGGGGTACTCGACATGACCTACGACCCGAGATCCAACGCTCTACTGGCCGCAGCGAAGTGCTCGCCCGCCAGGCAGTGGGCTGGCGCCATCGGCTTCGGCCTGGCTGCTGGCTGCATCTGGTACCTGACCGTCGCCATCCGCGCCGGCGCTTGATCCACCTCCGTTGAGGCAAACCATGGAATCACAAATTGAAGTCCTGGATCCGGTCCAGGCAGAGTCGGCGACCGCCCTCGCCTTGTACGACCCGATCGAAGCAGGCCTTGCCGAGTTGCGTGAAGCTGGCACCGAAGCCTTTGATGTGAAGACGACAGCCGGCAACAAAGCGGCTCGCGAATTCGTGCAGCGCTGCGTCGGTACGCGCACCGCCACCGAAGAGGCATACACGAACTGGAATCGCCCGGTCCTAGCCTGGCAGAAGCGCAACCGCGACAAGCGCGACGAGATCGTGGCGGCAGTCAAAGCGATCGAGCAGCCCATCAAGGAACTGGTCGACGCCGAGCAAAAGCGCAAGGACGAAGAGAAGGCTGCCAGGGAGGTGGCAGAGCGCCAGCGCGTGGCTATTCATCAGGATCGCATCAATGCGATACGCCATATCGCCATGGCCGCCGCCGGCCAGCGGGTGAGCGTTATCGAGCTCGCGATCGCGGATCTTGAGTGCACTGATGTCAGCGCCGAATCATTCGAGGAATTCTCGACCGCAGCCGCTCGCGCCCAAGAAGAGACGCTGGCGAAGCTGCGCGAAATGCTTGCTGCCGCTGCGGCACATGAAGCGGAGCAGGCCCGCATCGCAGCAGAGCGCGAGGAACTGGCTCGACTGCGAGCAGAGCAGGCAAAGCGCGAAGCCGAAGAGGCTGCCCGCCTAGCAGCCGAGCGCGAAAATCAGGAAGCGGAACTGAAGGCGCGGCGTGAGGCGCAGGAAAAAGAATTCGCCGAGCTGCGTGCAAAGCAGGTAGAAGCCGACCGCGTCGCCAACGAGCAGCGCCAAGCCCAAGAGCGTGCCCTCGCTGACCAGCGCGCGGAGCTGCGGCGCCAGCAGGATGCCATCGACGCCCAACGCCGCGAGGCGGAGCGCATGGCGCAGGAGAAGGCTGACGCAGAAGCCGCCGAGGCACGCCGCAAGCAAGAGGAAGCAGACGAGGCCGCGCGCATCGAGGCGGCCCGGATTCAGTCAGAAAAGGACGCACAAGAGGCCGAGAAGCAGCGCCGTGCCCGCATCCAATTCGAGACTGTCGGCCCGCATCCGGGCGAGATCCTTCAGGTTCTCGCCTCTCACTACGGCGTAACCAAGGATGCCGCTCAAGGCTGGCTTAATCGCCATTCGTGGGCGCAGATGGAGAAAGCAGCATGAACTCGGTCGCCGAAGTCCACCACGAAGTGCAGCAGATCCAGCGCAACGTCATCGCGCCGAGCGCCACGCCGGCGGACCTGCTCCGCATCGCCGTCGAGAGCGGCGCCGACCTGGACCGCCTGGAGCGCTTGATGGAACTTCAAGCGCGCTGGGAAGCGAACGAGGCGCGCAAGGCTTTCACGGTTGCTATGACCGCCTTCAAGGCTGAGCCGATCCAGATCTTCAAGCGCAAGGAAGTGAATTTCAAGACGCGCGACGGCGACACGACCAACTACATGCACGCCGAACTGTCCGACGTCACCGAGGCGATCGGACCGGCCATGGCCAAGCACCAGCTTAGTTTCCGATGGGACATCAAGCAGGGCAATGGCGCCATCACCGTCGACTGCATCGTGACGCACGTCCTCGGTCACTCCGAGATGGTCACGATGGTCGCGCCGCCGGACGCATCCGGCAAGAAGAACGTGATTCAGCAGGCCGCGTCGACCGTCACCTACCTGCAGCGCTACACCCTGCTTGCGGCCACCGGCATGTCCACCAAGGGCATGGACGACGACGGCGGCGGCCACGGTGCCGGCGCCCGGGCAGAGGCGCCCGCCGACCACATCGACATCGAGCCGATGATTGCTGCGGCGCTGGCCACAACGTCCGATGCAGAGGCGCTCAGCTACTGGAGCAAGAACAACGGCCTGCTGGCGAAGCAGCGCACCGACCACGCGCGACTGAAGAAAGTAATTGCCGCGCACCGCATGAAGCTCCGCGCCACCGCAGTGGGAAAGCCCCTTCCCGCCGAAGCCTGACCACCGACAACACCATTACGAGCACAGACCATGATCACCCATAACGACCCGCAACAAAGTGAAGCCTGGTTCGCCGCCCGCCGTGGCGTGACTACCGCCAGTCGATTCAAGGACTGCCGCGCCAAGCTCAGGAATGGCGAGCCGGCAAAGTCCTGCCTGGTGTACTCGATGGACGTAGCCCGCGAGCGCGCCGGCGGCAAGGCGCCCTCCAAGTTCCAGATCGGCGCGATGCGCGATGGGCAGGAGCAAGAGCCGTTTGCGCGCCAAGCATACGAGGCCCGCACCGGCCACTTCGTCGAAGAGGCTGGCTTCATCACCACCGACGATTCGCTCTTCGGTGTGAGCGTAGATGGCCTGGTAGGCGAAGACGGACTTGTCGAGATTAAGACCATGGTTTCGTCCGACACCCTGTTCACTGCCGTCGTGGATGGCGATATCAGCGAGTACATCGACCAGTGCAATGGCGCGATGTGGCTGCTCGGCCGGCAGTGGGTTGACCTGGTGCTGTGGGCCCCCGACCTGGAAGAAATCGGACGCCACCTGACCATCATCCGCATCAAGCGCGACGACAACGTCATCAACGAGCTCGAAGCCGACCTGATGCGCTTCGAGGCCATGGTGCAGAAGAACATGGCCGCCCTCTGCCAGATCGCCGCCTAACCCACTGAGGAAGAATATGTGGTTCAAAAATCTGACCGTCTTCCGCCTCGCGGCTTTTGAGATGTCCGTCGAGGCGCTGAGCCAGGCCTTGGCCAAGCACGCCTTCGTGCCGTGCGGCGACCTGCAGATGCAGACGCAGGGCTGGGCCCCGCCGCGCGATGGCGGCGAGCTGGTGCACAGCGTCAATGGGCAAATCCTGATCGCCCTCGCGACCGAGAAGAAGCTGTTGCCCGCGTCCGTGGTCCGTGACTTCGTGAAGGTGCGTGCCGCCGATCTTGAAGAGCAGCAAGGCTTCAAGCCAGGCCGGAAGCAAATGCGCGAACTCAAGGAATCCGTCACCGACGAACTGATGCCCAAGGCCTTCAACATCCGCAGCATGACGCACGTCTGGATCGACCCGGCGAACGGCTGGCTGGTGATAGACGCGGCTGTCGGCGCGAAGGTTGAGTCCGTGATGGGCGAGATGTTTCGCGCTATCGACGGCCTGGATGTGACGCACTTGCGCGTCAAGAATTCGCCCGTGGCCGCCATGACGGAATGGCTTGCCACCGACGAAGCCCCGGCCGGCTTCACGATCGACCAGGACACCGTGCTGCAGTCCTCGGGCGAGAGCCGTGCCAGCATCCGGATCGCTAACCAGACCCCGGACACCGAAGACGTCGCGCGCCACATCGCAGCCGGCAAACGCTGCACACGGCTGGCAATGACATGGAATGACCGGGTTTCCTTGGTGCTTACTGATGGGCTGGCGATCAAGCGCGTGGTGCCGCTAGACGTCCTGAAGGAAACGGCAGCAACTGGCGAGAAAGGTGCCGACGAGGCATTCGATAGCGACTTCCTGCTGATGACCGGCGAGCTGGCGCGCCTGCTGTCCGATCTAGTGGAGGCGCTTGGTGGCGAGCAAGTGCCCGAAGCACCGGACGATCTGGTATCGGCGGCAGAGGACGCTGAATCGCCGGATCAGGGCGACGCTGATCCGCTCTACCCGCAGGCAGTGGAGATCGTCCAGAAGAACAAGCGGGCCAGCATCTCGCTGGTGCAGCGGCACTTGCGGATTGGCTACAACCGCGCCGCGCGTCTACTCGAGCAAATGGAGGGTGCCAGCGTCGTATCGCCCATGACCTCCGACGGCTCCAGGAGCGTGATCGGAGTGGCAGCATGAATAAGATCCGCAAGCCACGCGAACCCTGGAGCCCGGAAGACGACGCGCGCCTGCGCGATCTCTGGCACAGCGACATCAAGATGGATGGCATGGCAGATCTATTCCCTGGTAGGAGCGCTGGCGCGATCTATGACCACGGCAAGAAGATCCTGAAGCTCGGCCAGCGCCGCGTGCAGCAAACCTTCCAGCAGACCTTCAACTGGAAGCAGATCGTTGCGCTTCTGGAGAAGGGGCCGAAGACGGCTATGGAGATAGCTGAGACGGTTGGCCTGAGCCACACGTACACGCTTGACCTGCTGCGCAAGAGCCACGGTCGCTGCTTGATCCATGTGTACGCCTGGACATCTCAGTTTGCCAAGGGCGGCCCGGCGCGCATCTGGGCACTAGGGCAAGGCGTCAATGCCAGGAAGCCAAGGCCGCTGACGCGCAAGCAGATCGTCAAGCGCTACCGAGTCAGGATGATGAAGGATTGCCCCGAGCAGATCGACATCTGGCGAAATCGCCAGAAGATCAGGGAGCGCGAGAAGCGGGGGCTGCTAACCCGGCCGGATGCCGCAACCGTGTGGCTAAAGGTGCCACCGAAACATGATGCGGAGCCAGTTCGGCCGGAGCATTACCGCGATACACGCGCTGCCCCGCAAGCCGGAATGGTGGGATGGACCAGGTAATGAACTGCGACACCGCCCTAATCGTCACCGTCGCCGGCTTGCTCATTAGCCTAGTGATCAGTGCCTACGCCCAATACCGCCTGCTTGAGAAGCTTGCAGGCAAAGACAAGGAACCGAAGTGAGCCAGCAAGCTGAAACCCGCGAACTGACGCCGGCCGCCCAGGCTTGGCGGCCCATCGAAACCGCGCCACTCGATGGCCGCCCCTTGCTGCTGTTTGCACGAAGCCTGCGCGCTTCCGCCTGCATTGTCCTTGTGGGCTGGTGGTCATACGACCAAGGCTGGCGGGAATGCGCCTTTACCCCGAACAAGCCGGTAGGCGTAGAGCCAAGCCACTGGATGCCGCTCCCGGGCTTCCCCGGCAACCACCCTGCGCCCATCGGTGAGGATGTGCGCGATGCGGTCTGCGCCGCTGTGGTCGAAGCGCTCGGCGATGCCTACGACTGCACCCGCGTATGGGATGCCTGGTCGGTTGGCACCATGAGCGAGGACGACTTTCGCGCAGTTTCCGAAGACCCCGCGCGCGTTGCCGAGATCGCCGACGCTGCTATCGCCGCCATCCACGCCGCTCCCCCGGCACCTGTCAGCCGGGCGGAACCGATTTACCAGTGGCGCGGCAGTTCTGCAGATGCGTGGCGGGATTGCCCGAAAGTGCAATACGAGTACGTTGGACAGGGTATCGCGGAAGCCAAGCCCGGAACGTATGGGGCATCGTGGGAGCGTCGCATCGTCTACCTCACCCAGTCCGCTCCCAATGAGGGTGGCAGCGATACCGTAATCGCGGATGCATACCGGCGAGATTTCGAGAAGGCCTGCAAGACGGTGAAGTTCAATGCTGAGACGTTCCCTGAACTGGCGGATATGTCGCCCGAGGGCGCGATTGGCTGGCTTGTCGTGGAGCTAGCGGCCCGGCACGAGAAGTTTGCGGATAGCAATGAGGGTGGCAGCGAGCCGGTGGCGCAGAAGATCATTGCGCTGCTAGAAGCCAGTGCAGCAGCATGGGAGGAGATGGCAGGGAATTTCCCCGATGACGCCGATGCGAGTGGCCGCATGATCGCACGTGCAAACGAAAGTCGCGGCAACGTTGAACGAATCCGCGCCATCTACGCCGCCCCGCAGCCGGTCGCACCGCCTGCCGCGTTGACGGATGCCGTTGATGTGACCATCAAGACCATCGAGCGGCAGCTTGAACTGATCGCGGAGCGTGCGCTGGGTGATTTCTTGGATAAGCGTCCTGTCGTGCAGTCCCTTCAGGCGCACATCAAGCGCCTGCGCGCTGCCCTCGCCGCATCGCAGGCCGAAAAGAAGGGAGAGAGCCATGCTTGATTACGTTAAAAGTTTCGAATTCACCAGCACGCTTGCAATCCTCGTTTATTGGGTCCCGGCTGCAATCTGCTTCGTCGTGTATTTCTTTCGGTGCATTGGCTTGTACAAGAAAGACATGGGCTCTTGCGGGGAGCGCTATTACACGCCGGAACTAACTATCGGGACAATCCTGTGGTTCGTTTTGGCGTCAGTAACACCGTGCGCCAATCTGTTCGCGCTTGTGTTCGATTGCTTGGCCTCTGTATTCAAATGGCTTGGCGCGTTCTTTGATATTCCGCTCGTCCCTAAGCGACGTGACACCACCAAGGAGGCAGCATGACCAACACCACCAACGATAGCGCCGACACCCGCGCAATGGGGACGAGCGCGGTGACGGAGGAGCAGATATTCGATCTGGTTGGCGAAGTCTTGGGCCAGCCATTGATTGCGGAGGATTTGCGCGAAGGCTTCACGGTTCATACAGAGCCGCGTGATTGGGTGAACTTCGCCCGCGCCCTCCTCGCCGCATCGCAGGCTGAAAAGAAGGGAGAGAGCCAATGAGTGAGCAACTGAAGTCGTGCCCGTTTTGTGGCGGCAACGCAGAAATACACAAACGGCGGCGCGATGAGTGTGGAGACTTTCAGAGTATTTTCAGCATCGGCTGTTCAAATGGCGAGTGCCTGGCGTCTACAGCCCCTGTTTGTGGTCCTTGGGGTTATCCACAGCAGGGTGACATTGAGTCTGATGTGGGGGCTAAGGCGAGAGCCATCGCCGTCTGGAACCGCCGCCCCGACACCCGCGCAATGGGGGCGAGCGCGGTGACGGATGAGCAGATCCTATCCATTGCGGATTCTCATATGGCGTGGGGAAAGGTTTGCTATGTGAATGCAGACAAACGTAACGTTCTTGCCTTCGCCCGCGCCCTCCTCGCCCAGCCGGAATCGCCCGCAGCCAGCACGCAGGAGGACGGGGCGGGGGAGCCGAGCAGCAAGGCCGACAACTATCCGACGCGGCTCCTGCACGAATCGGACAAGTCCTTGGCATGGCGCGTAGACGAGTGGCACAAGCGCAATCCGCAACCGAGCACCAAGACGCTGACGGATGAGCAGATCGAGGATTTGCTAATGCCTCTGCTGGTCAAGCATCTGAGCGGCAAGGCGCTGCACTACGTGACCTACAACGACGGTACATCTGAACGGCCTGTCACGGATATGCGCGCTCTCGCCCGCGCCCTCCTGGCCGCGCAGCCCAGCGAGGACAAGCGCGACAAGGCGGAGTGGATCGCAGCCAATGCGCCGGGCGGTTGGATTGACGATCTGCGTAAGGATGCGGAGAGGTATCAGTGGATTCGTGATGACAATGAAAAGCGCGATGGCTACGGGACGCTGGGCGCTATGTTTCGCGACAGAGAACAGTCATTCGATGACGCCATCGATGCCGCAATCGCCAAAGGAGAGGGGAAGTGAGCAAAGACGAATGGATCAAGCGCGCCGAGGATGAACTGGAACGCCAGTCTCCCGGCTGGGACAAGCAGGCGCTGTGGGACTATGCAGACAGTCTGCACGACACCTACGTCACGGATGCCTTGGGCGTTGGATACGACAACGACCCCGAGGGCGCCGTTGTCGAAGACATGACCTACTGGGACTGACGCCATGACTGACGACGCAGAGCGGCTGGAGCCGTGCCCCTGGTGCGGCGAAGTACCTGGAAAGGATAGCTATGCCTTACGTGATGGCGGCTACAAATACGGTGGAATCGTGTGCGGATGTGGCGCGCAAGGACCGGACGTGCGAACCGATTATTACGATTGGCCGCACTGGAAAGCAGCTGCCATCGCCGCCTGGAACCGCAGAGCGACCGCAGGGGCACCGGCGCCGACCTACCAGTGCGAGCACGTCCGCGTGAAGCAGATGCGAGACGGAAACATCATGGTGACGATGATTGCTAAGGGCTTCGAGAGCGCTCCGCGATACGCGGTGCGACCCATCAACCCTGCCGTAGTCCGCGCCTCCGCATCCCCCAAGCAGGAGAAATGACCATGTGGGAGCGAGGGAGCGCTGCGGAGCGCTACAGAACCGACCTGAGCTACAGGAAGCTCGTGGACATGATGGAAGCGATGATCCATCAAAGCCAGTTCACACCCAGCGAGATGCGCGAGGCCGCGGTGCTTGCTTCGATCCACTACGAAAGCACCAACATACGGCGCATGCATATTCCTCTAACGGCAGAACTCCACGAGCAATTGACGCACTTTCACAAGATGGTCACCGAATCGCCTAGGGAGGACTGAGCCATGAACCAACGAGCCATCCAGACCGCCGCGAAGCTCTACGAGACGCGCGATACCGTAAAGCGCCTGCTCGGCGACAAGTACAAGGAGCGCATGACCGAACTCGGCAGCGCTCTCCAGAAAATCGCAGCACGCAAGGGCAAGGACGTCCTCATGACCGCAAAGGAAATCTGCTCCGACCCTGGTATGACCAGGATGGAGATAGGCCAGATCATGGCCGCCGCTGTTGAACTGTTGGAGCCGTCGGCGTGATCGCGGCAGCCCAACACATCATCGAGACAACCCGCCAGGCTTGGCAGATTGGAGAAGAACATGGCAGCAACTAAAATGCCAAAACTGATTTCACTGGAGGCTTGGGCCGAGCGCATCTTCGGTGACGCCAAGCCGCACAAGAACACGCTGTACAACTGGCGCCGATGTGGGTGGATCGTCCCTGCCCCCGTCAAGATTGGGCATCGCTACTTTGTCGAGCCGAGCGCAATCTATGCTGACACGGAAGGCGAAATGGCGCGGAGGTCTGGAAATGGCGGCTAGGAAGCGGGAGGCAAAGAGGCGCAACTGGCCTGCCAACCTGAACCAGAATGGCGCAGGGTACTTTTACTATCGCGACCCCGACACGAAGAAGGATTACGGACTGGGGCGCGACCAGGCGCGGGCTTTTCAGGAGGCGCGTGCAGCCAATGCTGAGGTGGCGAAGCGCCGCGGACACGTTTCCTTGGCGCAGCGCATCACGGCACCGGACGGCAAGACGCTGACGGAATGGTCGGTGACATATGAGGAACTCTACCTGAAGGACCGAAAACCCACCGATAGCACCATGAAGACGGTGAAGTCCGGCATCCGGGCGGCCTGCTCGGCCCCATTCGCCGGCAAGCACCTGCGCACCATCAAGACCGACGAGGTGGCCGCCTTCCTAGATGAAGCAGTTACAAAGCGCGGCGCCACCATGGCGAAGCTGGTCCGCAAGACGCTGCACGACATGTTCCGCACTGCCGAAACCAAGGGGCTCATCGACACCGGCATGAATCCGGTGACCGTGACGAAAAACGCGGTGATCGAGGTCGAGCGGTCCCGGCTGACGCTGGAGCACTTCCGCGCGATCTATGCGAAGGCGAAGGATCTGGACCCATGGGTGGCTCGCAGCATGGAAATCGCCATGCTGACCGCCCAGCGCCGCGAGGACATTTCGAACATGCAGTTCTCCGACGTGCAGGACGGATTCCTGTTCGTTACGCAGTCGAAGACCGGGGCGAAGATCCGCATCCCAACCGCTGTCAGGCTCGAAGCACTCAATCTATCACTGGAGGAAGTGATCAAGCAGTGCCGCGATGATGTGCTTTCGAAGTGGGTTTTGCATCACCGCAGGAAGATCGGCGCGCGCCTGCCGGGGAGCCAAGTCGGCCCCGACGCGCTGACCAAGGCGTTCGCAAAAGTGCGTGGGAAGGCAGAACTTACCTGGGACAGCGGGAAGACGCCGCCGACCTTCCACGAACTCCGCAGCCTGGCCGCACGCCTGTACGCGGAGCAGCACGGCGCTGATTTCGCGCAGGCGATCCTCGGGCACAAGACCGCGAGCATGACGGAAATGTACCGGGATGTGCGCGGCGCAGAATGGGTAGAGGTCAAGCTGTAGCGCGAGAATTCCAGACGAATTCCAGACGAATGCCAGACGGCCTAGCACTGGCGCGCGTTTCCGGGCGATGCCGCTACCTCCGAGGTAATCGCAGGTTCAACGCCCCGTGTCGGGCGACTCCGGCGAGCGTGCGTCCTCGGCGGCATCCGGCAAGTAGATCCTCGCCAGCCCTTTGGTAATGGCTTCGACGATCTGTTCGCGCCGCAACGCGATATGCGCGCTGAGATAGCGCTCGCCCGCCTCCCAGTTCTGGTCCGCCAGGGCGCGCACGATCTCGGCATGTTCGCGCTGGGTGGAATCGCGGCCGATGTTCTCCATGTCGATCCACCGGATGAAGCGGATGCGCTCGTTGAGGCTGGCGAGCATGCGCCTGAGCTCGGCATTGCCGGCCATGGCGGCAATGCGCATGTGAAAACCCTCGTCGAGCTCGACCAGTTCGCGCACCGGCGTATCCGGCGGGACCGATTTGCTCCGATCGAGATAGGCGCCAACCTCCGCGATAGCGGACGGCGTGGCACGCGCGAACGCCAGGCGCAGGCATTCCCGCTCCACCGCGACACGGGCCTCGTACAGATCCAGCATTTCCTGGATTTCGAGCGGGCGGCGCATATAGCCGCGGCTCGATTCCACCAGGAAACCATCCGTGGCCAGCCGGGTAAGCGCTTCGCGCACCGGTGTACGGCTCACGCCCAGCCGCTCGGCCAGTTCAATCTCGTTGAGGCGCTCGCCAGGCCTGAGTTCATACGAAATCGCCATCTCCCGAAGCGTGGTGAACACGTCGGAACCGCGTCTTCGCCTGACGGTGGAAATAGGCGTCTTCATGCTGTTGTCTGCTTCGCTTCGAAAGGATGGGCGCTGGATCATACCGCGTGCCCGTGGCACGTCCGGCCCGGCGCTGCAATTTTAAGTATACTTAACTGTATTCTAATGTGTATCCTTTGCGCATGCCTGCTCAACTGCAACGAAGACAGGCATGCGCCCGGCCCGCAACCAGGGCGGCGCGCGGCCCCTGGATTTGGAGATTCCCCGGATGACTAAGATGAATGGCGCCGAAGCCATGGTGCGGATGCTTCAACTCAACGGCGTGAAGCACGTCTTCGGCCTGTGCGGCGACACCAGCCTGCCCTTTTACGATGCCCTGGCGCGCCTGGACCACGGCATTGACCACAYCCTGACCCGGGACGAGCGCAGTGCCGCCTATATGGCCGACGCCTATGCGCGCGTCACTGGCAAGGTGGGCGTCTGCGAAGGCCCGAGCGGCGGCGGGGCTACCTACCTGTTACCAGGGCTGGTCGAGGCCAATGAATCTTCCGTGGCCGTGTTGGGCATCACGTCGGACGTTTCG
This sequence comes from Cupriavidus sp. 01L45, assembly GCF_056399885.1. Lineage (NCBI taxonomy): Bacteria > Pseudomonadati > Pseudomonadota > Betaproteobacteria > Burkholderiales > Burkholderiaceae > Cupriavidus > Cupriavidus sp. 01L45. Next base: position 130,964 of record NZ_JBFTSG010000004.1, read on the forward strand.
GTGGGTTCGCGCGGCAAATACCCGCTGACCGAGCTGGACCAGGAGGCACTCTACCGGCCATTGACCAAGTGGAATACCACCGTCGACCGTGCCGACCAGATTCCCGATGCGGTACGCGGCGCGTTCCGCGCCATGACCACGGGCAAGCCGGGTTCAGCCCATATCTGCCTGCCGTACGATGTGCAGAAGCACGAGGTCGATGCCGCCGACGTCTGGGCCCAGCAGGGGCACGACCGTTTCCCCGCCATGCGCTACGCCCCGGATCCCGCGGAAATCGAACGCGCGGCGCAAAAGCTGGTGGCAGCGCGCGCGCCGGTCATCATTTGCGGCGGCGGCGTGGTGATTTCCGGCGCCTGCGGCGAACTCGACGCGCTGGCCGTCATGCTGTCCGCGCCGGTCTGCACCACGGTCAGCGGCCAGGGCAGCCTGGCCGACACCCACCCGCTCAATGCCGGCGTGGTGGGCGCCAACGGCGGCATCATGGCGACCCGCGAGATTGTCGCCCAGGCCGATCTGGTGCTGTTCATCGGGTGCCGGGCCGGTTCGACCACCACCGAGCACTGGCGCTTTCCCGCCCGCAGCGTGCCGATCCTGCATATCGATGCCGACCCGATGGTGATCGCGGCCAATTACCGGACCGAGGTCGGCATGGTGGGCGACGCGCTGCTGGCCTTGCGCGCGCTGAACCCCGCCGTGCGGGACCGCCTTGCGCATCGCCCGGCGGACGCCGCCGACGGCGTGGCGCTGGCTGGCGCGGCGCGTGCCGCCAAGCTGGCCGCGTTCGCCCCCCTGGCTGCATCGCACGATACGCCGATCAAGCCCGAGCGCGTGGTCGATGCACTCAACCGCCTCCTGCCCGACGATGCCATCGTGGTCGCCGACCCCGGTACGCCTTGCCCGTACTTCTCGGCCTACTACAATGCCAGCCGGCCCGGCCGCCACTTCATCACAAACCGGGCGCATGGCGCGCTGGGCTTCTCCATGTCGGCGGGCATCGGCGCCATCGTCGGCCGCCCCGGCGCCACGGTCGTCTCGGTGATGGGCGATGGCAGCTTCGGCTTCACCTGCGGCGAGATGGAAACCCTGGTGCGGCGCAAGATCCCGCTGAAGATGATCGTGTTCTCGAACTCGGTCTACGGCTGGATCAAGGCCAGCCAGAAAGCCGGCTACGACAAACGCTATTTCTCGGTGGACTTCAACCGCACCGACCACGCCCGGGTGGCTGAAGCCTTTGGCGTGAAGGCCTGGCGGGTGGAAGATCCCGCGCTGCTGGATGCTGCMGTCCGGGCTGCGCTGGAGCATGATGGTCCGGCGCTGATCGATGTGATTTCACAGGAGTTGCAGGACTCCGCCGCGCCGGTGAGCCAGTGGATGGGCTGAGGCACAGGGCCGGCAAGCGCGGCCGCCGGCCAGGAAGGACCGCGCACGGGAAGTCACGGACGCCATCAGACGCCAACAGACCAAGGGAGAGGTATTCATGCATTGCCTACGTGTAGCATCCGTCAACCGACGTGCGCTGGTGGCCGGCGTCGCGCTCCTGGCCTGCCTGCTGCCGCTGGCCATCCGGCCCGCGCTGGCGGACAGCGCAACGCCACTGAAGCTGGTCGTGACCTTCCCGCCCGGCGGCAGCACCGACATCGCCGCGCGGATCATCCAGCCCAAGCTGGCCGAGGCGGCCGGCAGGCCGGTGGTGATCGAGAACCGCCCTGGCGCCGCCAGCCAGCTCGCCACCCAGTACGTGGCCCGCTCCGCCCCGGACGGCAACACCGTGCTGGTGAGCTTCGACACCCACGCCATCAATCCGATCGCCAAGTCCAAGCTGCCCTATGACACCTTCAAGGACTWCGTCGGCGTGACCCTGGCGGTACGGTTCCCGCTGGTCATCGGCGCCTCGCCCACCGTGCCCGGCAAAGACCTGCGGACCTTCCTGGACGCCGCCCGACAGGCGCCGAACAAATACAGCTACGCCTCCACCGGGCTTGGCTCGATGAATCACCTGGTCGCCGAGGACCTGAAGCGCCAGGCCAGCGTCGAGTTGCTGCATGTCCCCTATGCCGGCGGCGGGCCCGCCGTGCAGGCCGTGCTCGGCAATGTGTCAAGCCTGACGCTGCTGAGCTACGCGGCGCTCAAGGGCCAGATTGCCGCAGGCAAGATCAAGCCGCTGGCCGTCACCGGCAACCAGCGGCTGCCGGACCTGCCCGATGTTCCGACCGTGGCGGAATCCGGCTTTCCCGGCTTCGAGGCCTATTCCTGGATCGGCATCTTCGCCCCGGCCGGCACCCCGCCGGCGACGGTGCGCAAGCTCACCGAAGCGTTCCAGGCCGCGCTGGCGGACCCTGAAACACACCGCAAGCTGACCCAGGCGGGTTTCGAGGTCGTGGCCAGCGATGGCCCGGCGCTGGACCGCTACGCCCGCGACCAATACGAACGCTGGAATGCATTCGTCAAGAAAGCCAGCCTGAAACTGGAAGACTGAAGGTGCGGAAAGCGGTGAGTATCGCCGCCCTATGTCACCCTGCCGCGCGTTTCGCTCAGGGCCGCGCTCAACCCGTATTTGCGGATCTTCTGGTACAGCGTGCTCTTCGCGATGCCAAGGCGCGACGCGGTCCTGGTCAGGTTGCCGCCGCTGTACGCCAGGGCCTTGCGGATGGATTCCGATTCGGCCATTTCCAGCGAGTACACCGTCTCGGGCGCGCTGCTGGCAAGGCCCTTGGGCAAGCCGGTGGCGCCCGGCATGCCCACCGCGCTGATTTCGAGCGGCAGCTTGTCCATGGTGATCACGCCGCCTTCGGCCATCAGCAAGGAGCCCTCCAGCGCGTTGCGCAATTCGCGGATATTGCCCGGCCAGTCGTAGGCCAGCAGGCACCGGTAAGCGTCGTCATCGAACGAGGCCACCGGCAGGCCGTAGCGCTCGCATAGCTGCCCCAGCCAGTGCGTGACCAGGGCCGGAATATCGTCCTTGCGCTCGCGCAACGGCGGTATCGCGATATTGGTCACGGCGATGCGGTAGAACAGGTCCATGCGGAATTTTCCCGCGGCCACATCGTCGCGCAGGTTCCGGTGGGTGGCGGCGACCAGGCGAAAGCTGACCTTGCGCGGCGTGTTTTCGCCCAGCCGGTAAATTTCCCCCTCTTCCAGCACGCGCAACAGGTGCGGCTGGATATCGAGCGGCATTTCCCCGATTTCGTCCAGAAACAGCGTTCCCCGGTTGGCGGCCTCGATCTTGCCGGGCGCGCCCGATTTGCGTGCCCCGGTGAACGCCCCCTCGGCATAGCCGAAGAGCTCGCTGGCGAGCAGGTCCCGCGACAGCCCCCCGCAATTGAGCGCCACGAACGGGCCATCCGCGCAAGCGCTGGCCTGGTGAATCCCCTGCGCAAACAGTTCCTTGCCGACACCGGTCTCGCCCAGCAGCAGTACCGGCACCCTGGACGGCGCGAGGTGCTGCGCCTTCTCCACGGCGGAGCGCAAGGCAGCACTGCTGCCTACGATCCGTGAAAACGCCGGGGCCAGGCCCGGCCGGGCGGCCGGCACGCCGACAGCACCTGTTGCAAGACGATGCGGCGCGGCAGGGATCACCACGACGAAACCCAGCATCTCACCGTTGTCGCGGATCGCTTCGAAGCGGGTCAGGCGCAGCCATTCGGGGAGTGGTCCGGAGCCCGCGCCCGCCGCGCGGGCGTCCAGGCCGGGGACGGAAAACGCACTGTTCAGCGCCGTGCGCACACCCAGCCGTGCCAGTGCGGCCGGTGCCTGCGGATTGGCCTTGATCAGGCGCCCGCCCGCATCGAGGACGAGCACGCCATCGCTGCGCACCGAGGCAAAATGGCTCATGCAGCGATCCAGCAGGCGCAGGCGGCGCTCCATGGCCAGCTTGGCCAGCCGGCTTTCGATACGGCCGGCCAGCGACACCGTCAACGCCAGGCTATGYCGGCTGTAGGTCTGCGCCAGGCCGGACACATCGATGACCCCAAGCACGCCGCCGTCCAGCGGATCGCGGATGACCGTGGCCGAGCAGGTCCAGCGCTTGATGCCGGCGCAAAAATGCTCGGCGCCGTGAATTTGCACGGGCTGTTGCAAGGCCAGCGCGGTACCGATGGCATTGGTCCCGCAGTTGAGCTCGGTCCAGTCGCAGCCGGGAATCAGGCCCACTTCCCCGGCCGGCTCGACGATGCGCATATCGCCCTCCTGCTGGAGGATCATCCCGTCGGGATCGGCCAGCAGCATGATGGTGCCGGTCTGGGAGAGAAACTCGCGGGTCTGCTGTATCAACGGAAGGCTGGCGCTGAGCAGGCGATCGTTCTTCTCCCGCCGGGCGCGCAGGGCCCCTTCGTCAAGCGGTGGCGGCGCGGCACCGGCACCGGGATCGACCTGGCCCACCAGACAGCGGCGCCAGGAATCGTCGACCACGCAGCGCAATTCTCCGGCACTCGCCTCACCACCGTCGATCAAGTGTTCCCAGGCGGACATGATGCTGGCGTCGTGGTCGGGATGAGAAAACCAGTCCATCGGTGTGCCGGCTTCTTGCATTCCGTGTCTCCTTGCGGGGGCCCGCTCGATGCGGGCTCGGATGGCCGGTTCGCCGGCTCGTTCTCTTGTCTTGTCTTGTCTTGTCTTGTCTGCTTTGCGGGACCAGGGCCCGCTTCCTGCATGCTACTCCCGACGCTGCCGCCAAAGCCAGCCGGGACTTGCCTATGTGCAAGTTCCAGGCCACGCGCCAGCCATCGGCCGCGCGCCCTGCCGGGCCGCACGCGCGCCGGATCGTCCGCCAGCGACCGGCCGAAAACGAAACGGCCGTCCGAAAATCGAACGGCCGCCAGGCCTTCCGCCCGGGGATGGCCGCTCCATCCCCGGGCCAGAAAGTGGACAAACAATTACTTCCGTGCCGATGCGCGCATCAATCCACGCGCTCCGGCAGCGGCAACTTCACCCAGTCCGTGTAGAACGCATCGATATCCGGCTCGAAGTCGTGGATCACCGGATACCACGGCGTAGGCGCTTCCACGTCGTGCATGGTCCCGCATTTCGGGCAGTAGTACTCGCGGTACACCTGCCATTGGGTATCCGGCGCCATCAGTTGCGGATAGACCTCGGCCATGGCTTCGTCCGTATCGCGCACATAGACGTTGGCGTGCAGCTTCCAGTTCTCCCGATAGTCGCAGAAGACATGGCCGCAGTCGCATTGGGTCACCCAATTCCTGGTCTTGGCTTGCTGCACGATAAACATGTGCGGGCTCAGCGGCAGCACGATGCGATCGTCCCAATCGAGCTTCTTCTGCAGTGCTTCCACGTAAAGCTGGAAGCGCGCGGCATCCTTGGGCATCGACAGCATGCGCAAGGTGGTGTCCCAGTCGAGCTTGCCGTCGACCAGGTTCTTGACCTGTTCACTGGTGTAGGTGGACATATTGAATCCTCTCTGGTGGCGTATTGCCTGATGTCTGTGTTCGCTGGCGTGGGCCGGGCTTCATTCCTCGACCAGCACCACGGTGTTGACGTCGGGCATCTTGGACAGGTCCATGCGGTACTTGGAGCCATAGGTCGGCACGTCCAGTTCGTCCTCGGTCAGGGTCCACGAGTCCGGCAGATCCCAGAACGTACGGAACTGCTGCTCGAACTTCTTCGACAGACCGAAACTGGTGGCGAACATGTGCTGCACCTGGGTCGAAGCGTGCTTGACCAGGATCCGCTCGCGCTCGCCCTTCATCCATTCCTGGACGGGCTGCGAGCGCGCCAGGCGCTGGTTACGGATCTCGACGCGCAGCAGCGCCGTTTCCCTGGCATCCACCTTCCAGATGCCGTTGCCATCCCTGGTCGCCACGGCGCCGTAGACCTTCTGCGCGTACTCCGGCAACAGCAAGGCGTTGTTCAGGTCCCGCTCGATGGCTTCCGCCTCGCGGTCGAGCGGGTCGCCAAAGCCCGGGCCGCCGCGCAGGTAGTTCAGGTACAGGTCGTAGTTGTCGTAGCAGTCCTCGGTGGTCATGCACTGCTGGTCGCGCTTGACTACCGCGCCGGCGTTGAGGTGGTTCTCGTAATCCGGCAGGTCCGGATTGGCATCGCCGCCCAGCGGCAGGCTGTCGCCGGCGGCAATGCGCTCCTTCAGGCCGGTCTTGTGGGCCTCGAAGCGGTAGCCGGTGGCGGCCGGATAGCCGCCCATCAAGCCCCAGTCGCTGTTCATATAGCCATTGCCCATGAAGAACATGGTCCAGTCCTGCGCTTTCCACACCATGCGCAGCGTCTCGAAACCACAGCCGCCCCGGTACTTGCCGTAGCCGCCGGAATTGGCCTTGGCATTGCGCCCCAGGTAGAGCAGTGGCTCGGCCATTTCCCAGATCTCGATGTCGCCCATGTCGCCTTCCGGGTTCCAGATCGCCGCGGCATGATTCAGCCCATCCTTGATGGCGCTGGCGCCGGTGCCGCACGAGGACGCCTCGAAACTGTTGACCGCGTGGATCTCGCCGTCCTGGTTGATGCCGCCGCCCTGCAGCCAGTTGGAGGTGTTGGCGTTGCCGGCATTGACCTCCTCCAGGTAGCCACGGCTGAAGTAGGCCTGCGAGAGGCCGCGCCACATCGCACTCCAGCCTGAGACCAGGAAATGCCAGGCATAGGCATGGCCGGTGCGGCGGTCGTCCGGGTTCATCCAGGTACCCTTGGGCAGATGGAATTCCGTACCGAAGTAAGCGCCGTCGTTGATGCGCTGCGTGGGCACCAGGGTCTGCGTCATCATCACCCAGATGCCGCTGGTAAAGGCCACCTGATGCGCGTTGTACGAGTGCCAGCCCCAGCGGCTCGCGCCCTCGAAATCCAGCCGCCACGAGCCGTCCTTACGGATTTCCATTTCCACCGGCGAATGCATGATCGAATCGAGCTTGGCGAAAGCCGATGAGGTCTGCACGTCCGGATGGTTGTATGGCACGTCGACGAAGGCGACCTTGCGGTACTTGCCGGGCAACGTCATCGCCTTGATGCGTGTCTGCAGGCCGCGCCGCCCCTCCTCGATCACCTCGTAGGAGAACTCTTCGTAGGCTTCCAGTCCTTCGTCCTCGATCACTTCTTCGATCAGGTCGCGGATCATGTGGCAGCCCGCAATGCGGGTACGCTCGTCCAGGATCCAGTATTTCGGCGTGCGTACCGAGCGCTGGCTCTCATGCAGCCAGTCGCGCAACGGGGTGTCGTTCACCCCGGTCTTGCGGCAAGTGATCATGTAGCCGTCGCCGAAGCGCTGCACCTGCCCGGTCGACATCGATCCAGGCGTCACCGCGCCGGTGTCGATCACGTGGGTCACGCCGCCCACCCAGCCGACCAGCTTGCCGTGCGCGAAGATCGGCACGATGGTGGCGATGTCGCAAGGATGGACATTGCCGATCGAGCAATCGTTGTTGGTGAACATGTCGCCGGGATGGATGCCGGGATTGGCCTCCCAGTTGTTCTCGATCATGTATTTGATCGCCGCGCCCATCGTGCCGACGTGGATGATGATCCCGGTCGAGGTCAGCACGCAATCGCCCGCGGCGTTGTAGAGCGTGAAGCACAGTTCGCCCTCCTGCTCGACGATCGGGCTGGCGGCGATCTTCTTGGCGGTTTCGCGCGCATGCACCAGGCCGCCGCGCAGCTTGGAGAAGAGCTTTTCGTAGCGGATCGGGTCCCGCTCGCGGAATTCAAGGCGCGTGAGCCCGTTGTAGTGGCCGGTTCTGGCTGTGCGCTCCAGGATGGCGTCGCGGAACTGCTTGAGCGTTTCGCCGGTCTTGAGCAGGTCGGCGAGGCCGACTTCCTTGCTGGACATCATGTTCATGGCGTGTCTCCTTACTTCACTTCTTTGAGGTGGAAGAGGCGATGCTTGTCGAGCGTGGTGGCAAAGCCCTCGGGCACCACGAAGGTGGTCGCGTCCGACTCGATGATGGCCGGTCCGGTAATGATGTTGCCGGGCTGCAGCGCCTCCATCTTCCACAGCACCGCGTCGCGCCACTGCTTCTGGCGGTACAGCGGGCGCGTTCCCAGGCGGGCTTGCGCAGGCGGCTTCGGCCCGCCTTCCGGGTCTTCCGGCAGCACCGGTTTCTGGGTAATCACCATGCCGCGCATGATCGCGCCGGTGACGGAGAAGCCCAGTTCCGGCGAACGCGCCGAGCTGGCGTACACCCTGCCGTAGGTTTCCTCGAAGGCGTCGACGATCTGCTCCCAGTCCCCGGCCGTGGCGGCACTGACGATAGGCGAGCTGATTTCCAGGTCGTTGAGCTGGCCCATGTACTGCATGCGGTAGCCGGGGCGCAGGATCACGTCTTCGGGCTTGAAGCCGTTGATCTTGAACTCCTCGATCACCTTGGCGGCCAGGTCCGACCACGCCTTCTGGATGGTCTGGGCCGCCTGGGCCTTGTCCGCCTCGGCGGCGTCCTGCGGCAGCGCCAGGTCGACGCTCTTGTCATAGCGGTATTCGAAGTCCGCGCAGGCGCAGCCGAATGCCGAGAAGCCCGCCGCCCACGCCGGCACGATCACGTCCTTGAACCCCAGGCCTTCGGTGTAGCCATAGGTATGGACCGGCCCTGYCCCGCCATAGGAGAAGCAGACGAACTCGGTCGGGTTGTAGCCCTTGGCGCTTACATTGGAGCGCAGGTACTCGCGCAGTTGCAGGTCGAGCAGTTCGATCACGCCCGCTGCCGCATCCTCCACCGACAAACCCAGCGGATCGGCGATCTGCGCCTTGATATGCTGGCGCGCCCGCTCGACGTCCAGCTTGATGGCGCCGCCAAGGAAGTTGTCGGGATTGAGGTAGCCCAGCACCACATGGCAGTCGGAAACCGACACCGTGTCCAGCCCGCTCTCCGGCCAGCACGTACCGACGCGGTATCCCGCGCTGTCCGGACCGAGCTTGATGGCGCCGCTATAGGGATCGAGCCGCACGAAGCTGCCCGCGCCGGCGCCCACCGAGTCCATCGTCACCAGCGGCAGCGACAGCACCAGGCGCGCCATGTCGGGATCGGCGGCAATGGCAAAGTTGCCCTTGGTGATGAGCGCCATGTCGAACGAGGTGCCGCCGATGTCGGAACAGGCGATATTGTCGTAGCCCAGGGTCTCGCCCAACAGCTTGGAGCCGATCACGCCGCCGATCGGGCCGGAGACGATGGTGCGTGCCAGTTCCTTGGCCTTCCAGCTGATGGTGCCGCCGTGGGTGGCCATCACCCGCAGGTCGAACTTGGCGCCGTGCTTCCTGAAACGGTCGCTGACCTTCTTGAGCGTTTGCCGCGAGGGCTCGGCCGCGTAGGCTTCGAGCACCGTGGTGTTCATCCGGTGGCTTTCCTTGCGCTGCGGGTAATAGTCCACCGAGGCGAACACGGGGAGATCGGCGCCCAGCTTCTTGAGTTCCTCGCGCACGATGTCGCGAGCTTGCTGCTCGCTGGTGCCGTTCTTGTGCGATTGCAGGAAGCAGATCACGATGGCCCTTGACCCGGCCGCCACCAGTTCGCGCGTTGCCTGGCGCACTTCGTTTTCGCGCAGCGGTATGACGATCGCACCCTGCACGTCGGTGCGTTCGGTCACGCCGCGGGTACGCGACAGCGGCACCAGCGGTTCGTCGTAGCGGTGCGTGTTGAGATGGATACGCTCCTCCAGCGCGTAGCCCAGGTAGCTCTGGATGGCCCGCCCCATCGAATGGACGTGCTCGAAGCCTTTGTTGACCATCAGGCCCACGTCCAGTCCCTTGCGCTGCACGACGCGGTTGAGCATCGCGGTACCCGAGTACACGCAGGTCAACAGTTCGGGATACACGTCGTCGACGCCGCGCTGCCAGTGCGCAAGCGCGTCCTCCGAGGAGTTGAAGATGGCCAGGGATTCGTCTTCCGGGTTGCTTTGGGCCTTGCCGACGACGAACCGCCCGTCGGCGCGCACAAAGAAGGTGTCGGTCATCGTGCCGCCGGCGTCGATGCCCATCACCTGGACTTGTGATTGCACTTCCATATCCTTGTCTCCTTGCTTTGACAGCGTTCACGGCGGCTGCCAGGCAGCGCCGTTGCCAGACTCACCGCGTGGCACGGTGGTCCGGTGTCTGTATCGCAACCGCTGTGCCAGCCCGCGGAGACAAGCGTTTTTTCTTTTTATATCAATGGGATATCGAATATTCCCGGGCTACGGAAAGTGGGAACAAGCGACTTGCACCGTCTCGAACGTCGTGAATTCGAACGGCGCATCGTTCGGTTTTCGCGCTGCGCGGGGGGCGGCGGCCCGTTCGGCCGCAGATACCGCCGGGCGATGGATAAGCCACTCTGTGCAAGGCCGGAAGCGGTCCTGACACACAGCGATGTTATGCTTTGGGCCTCGATAACTCCTGCGCGCACAGGGCGCGCACCCTGATGGAAATTGCCATATTACTGGCGCTGATTCTGATCAACGGCCTGTTCGCGATGTCCGAAATCGCCCTGATGACGGCTCGCAAGGCCCGCCTGCAACGGCGCATCGAAGAAGGCGACCGCGGCGCCATCGAGGCGATCAAGCTGGGCGAAGACCCCACCCGCTTCCTCTCGACCGTGCAGATCGGCATCACTTCGATCGGCGTGCTTAACGGCGTGGTTGGCGAGTCCACCCTGGCCCAGCCGCTCGGTGTGTGGCTGCAAGGCCTTGGCTTGCAGGCGTCGACCGCCGGTTACGTGGCAACCATCATCGTTGTGGCGGGCCTGACGTACTTTTCCATCGTGCTTGGCGAACTGGTACCGAAGCGTCTCGGCCAGATGGCGCCGGAAACCATCGCCCGCCTGGTGTCACGCCCGATTTCCTTCCTGGCGCTGGCCTCCACGCCCTTTGTCAAGCTGCTCTCCAGCTCGACCCGGCTGGTGCTGCGCATGCTTGGCGTCAAGAGCGGCCGTGGCCCGGCCGTCACCGAAGAAGAGATCCATGCGCTGCTGGTGGAAGGCTCGGAGGCAGGCGTCATCGAGCAGCACGAGCACACCATGGTGCGCAATGTGTTCCGCCTCGACGACCGCCAGCTCACCTCGCTGATGGTGCCGCGCGGCGACGTGGTCTGCCTGGACGTGGAAGTCCCGCTGGAAGAAAACCTGCGCCGCATCGAGGAGTCCGATCACTCGCGCTTCCCGGTGGTGCGCGGCGGCATGCACGACATGCTCGGCGTGGTCAGCGCGCGCCAGTTGCTTGCGCGCCGCCTGCGCGGCGAGCCCACCGACCTGGCCGCCGTGGTGCAACCTCCGGTTTTCGTACCGGAGAGTGTGACCGGCATGGAATTGCTGGAGAATTTCCGCATCTCGGGTGGCCAGATCGCTTTCGTCATCGACGAATACGGCGAGGTGCTGGGCCTGGTCACGCTGCAGGACCTGATCGAAGCCATCACCGGCGAATTCAAGCAGGACGGCGTCGGCGAGGAATGGGCGGTGCAGCGCGAGGATGGCTCCTGGCTGCTCGATGGCCTGATCCCCATCCCCGAGCTGAAAGACCGCATTGGCCTGCGCCACGTGCCGGAAGAGGACAAAGAGCGCTACCACACGCTCTCCGGCATGTTGTTGCTGTTGCTGGGCCGGCTCCCGCAAACCGGCGACACGGTGCGCTGGGCCGACTGGAAGTTCGAGATCGTCGACATGGATGGCAAGCGCATCGACAAGGTATTGGCCTCGCGCGTGCCGCCCGAGGACGGCGCCGACGCCGAAACCACCGGCTGATCACCCTGCCCGCCAGGCCTGGTTACGCCAGGCGCCGGATTTTGAGCTCCGTCAAGCCCCCGCGAATCCGCACTATCCCTGTATCCGCAGCTCTTCGGGCGGCGCCTGCCGTGCCGTATGATCTGGCTGTGCCGTGCCACTCCTGACTGCGGCTTGAGGACAAGATCCCCAGGCCGGGGCACGGATGGCATGGCGGTTGGTGCGGTCACGGCATGGCCGGATCGTGCCCGGATCACGACAGGGACCCCCCATGCATCCTGACGCAGACGACGATGTCCGCTCGGCGGAGGTGGACCCACGGGAAACAAGCGATTTCGCTTGCGCTCTGGCAGCGCGCCGGCAACTATCGCCCGCCACGCAACGATTCGCGGTCCTTGTTATCCACCTGGACCGCTTTACCCACGCCAGCGAAATGCTCGGCGCGCATCTGGCCGGACGGTTGCGCGCGCAGGCAGTGGCGCGTGTAGCCGCGCTGGCGCCCCCGGCGGAGATGACGTGGCTGGGGCAAGCCGACATCGGCGCGGCTGTGCCGCTACCCCTGGCGGCGACCGATTACATGGAAGCCGCGCTGCGCCTGGCACGCGGCGTGGCCGCCGGCCTCGCACGCCCCTTCCTGCAGGATGGGTTCGAATTGTTCCTGGCCAGCAGCGTCGGCGTGGCGCTTGACGAACCCGACAAGCCGGCCGAGCGCAGCCTGCGCGAAGCGTATGACGCGATGCTGCGTGTGCGCAAGCGCGGCGGTGACGGCGTTGCCGCCAACGCTGCCACAACGTCCCGGCCGCTTTCCACGCCGCTGCTGGCTGCCCTCCCGCACGCGCTGGCGCGAAGCCAGCTTGCTCTGAACCTGCAGGCACGGGCATCGTTGTCCACGGGCTGCGTGACAGGCTATACAGCCAGGCTGCGGTGGCAGAGCCCCGAGTTCGGGCGTGTTGCGCCACAGGACTTCCTGCCTGCGCTGGAATCGCTCGGCATGATGGGCGACGTCGCGCGGTGGCTGATGGAAAACGCCCTGCCCCTGCTGAACTGCCCGGGCATCGGCGAACCGGTGGAACTCTCCTTGCTGGTGTCCAGCGCGCAGATGCACGGTACCCCCATGATCGATACCCTGCTGCGCACGCTGGAACGCCGGCATCTGGACCCGGCCAGGATTTGCCTGGAGATCCCCCCCGGTGCGTTGCTCGCCACCGACCGCGTGGCTGCCGCGAAGCTGGCCACGCTGCGGCGCGCCGGCGTGCGCTTTGCCTTGAGCGACTTTGCCGACGCACCTGGCGGCAGCGCGACCCTGGAGCGCCTGCGCCCGGATCTGCTGACCTTCGATGCGCGCTGCATCGGCACGACCGCGCAGCCAAACCAGGAGAGCGCCGGCGCCGCCCGGCTGCAATCCGCCTGCGAGCAGGCACAGCGCCTTGCGTTGCCAGTCTGCGCCAAGGGCATCGAAACGCGGCACCAACTGGCCGAGGTGCGCAACTGGGGCTGCAGTGCCGTGCAAGGCTACCTGCTGGCCCAGCCCTTCCCGGCCCAGTGGCTGGCCCAGACACATGCGGCCATTTGCGCCCGTGCGCGCGAGCTGCTGGCGTAGCCAGGCCGCCCCTGCTGCCGCCTCGTCCCCGGAATGCGGCGTCCTGTTGCACGTTTCGCCGGGCACGAACGGTTACAAAATGGCGGGAGTCGCGCTTCATAGTGCCCCGCGACAACGGTAGAATTGCGGCGAATTCAATGATCGAAAGGAGTCTGGCGTGAAAAAAGGATGGATCTTCTGCATTCTGTTTGCCACCCTGCTGGCTGGCTGCAACACCATGGCCGGGCTCGGCCAGGATATTCAGAAGGGCGGCCAGAAGCTCGAAGGCGCGGCGGATCGCAGCAAATAGGATGTGTCGCCGGCACCGGCTCCGGTGCCTGGCGGCGTGGGCCTGGCATGGCGCGACCCGCCCGCCTCCACCCGCCGCCTCGCTCGTCATCCCCGGCCAGCGCGCCGGGGGTGTTACAGCAGCTCCTCCGGCGTGAATGGCGCGAGCACGTCGATCCAGGTGCGCTTCGACCAGCTGGTATCCGGCTCGGTATCCAACACCACTGCCTTGTCTCCCTTGCCATCCACCCATTGCACCGCGCCCTGTCCGGACAAGCGCAGCAGGTAGCTGTTGTCATCGATCGCCCCGGCAAATAGCTGTGCGACTTGCTGCGCCAGCTTCGGGCTGTGGATGATCAGGCCAGTCTCGGTGTTCTGGCTGGCCGAGCGGGGATCGAAGTTCATCGAACCCACGAACAGGTTGGTACGGTCCGCGACCGCGGCCTTCACATGCAGGCTGGCCTGCGACGACGTGTAATCCCCGATGATTTTCTGCGGCCGGCCGGGTCGCGACTTCAGCTCATGCAGTTCCACGCCCGCGCGCAGCAGGTCGGGCCGGTAGCGCCGGTAGCCGACGTGGACGATGGGCGCATCGGTGGCGGCCAGAGAGTTGGTCAGCACGCGCACTTTCACGCCGCGCTTGACCAGATCCGCCATCCACGCCACCCCGCGGTCGCCAGGGATGAAGTATGGCGAGATCAGGATGATCTCCCGGTTCGCCCCGCTGAGCATGCGGCCCAGTTCTTCACCCATGGTCTCGCGGGCGGCGGGCGCCTGGTCCGGCGACACCTTGCTCGGCGCATCCACCATCACGCTGGCGGATGCCCATTCGAGCGCCAGCTTGCCACCACCCGCGAACTGGCGCCCAAGGAAGCTGGCGCGTGCGTCGATTGTGCCGGGCGGCGTCATACCCTGTGCCTCGATGCGCTTGCGCTCGGTTTCCGCGTCGACCAGGGTCCGCTCGGGCCGTGCCGCGCTGGCGCCACCGGCGCTGGCGGCCGCGTCCGCCGTCTCGGCCGGGGTCGCGAGTGTTTCCACCGATACCGCCAGCGGGTTGTTCCAGTATTGGTCAAAGGCAGCGGAGAGCCGGCGCACGGCGGGCCCGGCCGCGATCACGTCGAGATCGACGAAATTGGTATCCGGCGCCCTCACGAAATAGGCGTTGCCTATGTTGCGCCCGCCGGTCATGGCCAGTGCGTTGTCGGCGATAAACGCCTTGTTGTGCATGCGCCGGTTCAGGCGCCGGACGTCGGTGGCGGAAGAGAGCATCCGCGTGAACTTGGAAAAGCGCCCCGCCGGGAACGGGTTGAACATGCGCACTTCGATATTGCGATGTCCCGCGAAGCGCAGAAAGGCCCGGTCCTCGCCATCGCTGTGCAGGTCATCGACCAGAACACGCACACGCACGCCCCGCTCGGCGGCGGCCCGCACCTGGTGCAGGATTTCGCGGGAGGATTCGTCGGCCTCGATGATGTAGTACTGGAGATCCAGCGTGCGCGTGGCATGTTGCGCCAGCGAAATCAGGGTGCCGTAGGCTTCCTCGCCGGAAGCGATCACGTGGAAGCCGGACAGGGCCGGGTCGGGCGAGCTTTCCGCGACCAACCGCCCCAGGGCGGTGGTGGCAGGGTCGGACAGGGCGGCGGTTTGCTCGCGTGGAACTGACGGTGGCAGGCTGGCGCAGGACTCGGCGAACAGGACCAGCGCGCAAACCAGCGCGCGGCGCAGCCGGCGGGCCCCGCTTCCCGCGGAGCTTGCCGCGCTACCCGCCGCCTTTCCCGCCAATCGCGCAAACATGCTGCCTCCAGCAGTCCGGATAAGGCAAGCTTAGAACCTGGCGAGGCGGCGTGCTATCCGCCTTTGTCCGACGCCCCAGGCAGGCGTCAGGCGCTCTTGCGCAGCGCGGCAGCCTCCTGCGCCAGCGTACGCACCCGCGCCCAGTCGCCCTTGGCCACGGCGTCCTTGGGTACCACCCAAGAGCCGCCCACGCACACCACATTGGGCAGAGCGAGATAGCTTGGCGCACGCGCGAGATCGATGCCGCCGGTGGGGCAGAAGCGCAACTGCGCGAAAGGTCCGTAGAGCGACTTGAGCATCGGCACCCCGCCCGACGCTTCCGCCGGGAAGAACTTCAGGAACTTGAAGCCGGCCTCCATGGCCGCCATCGCTTCGCTGGCGGTGGCCACGCCAGGCAGCAGCGCCACGCCGGCGCCCTGCGCAGCCACGGCCAGTGCCGGCGTGAGCCCGGGCGAGACCGCGAATTGCGCGCCGGCATCGCCTACGGCCTTGAGGTCCGCCGCTGTCAGCACCGTCCCCGCGCCCACGCAGGCCTGCGGAAACGCAGCCGCCACGGCCTTGATGGCGTCCAGCGCCACGGGCGTGCGCAGCGTGATCTCCAGCACCGGCAGGCCGCCGCCGACCAGGGCTTCGGACACATGCAGGGCTTCGTCGACGGAGGAAAACTCGAGCACCGGGATCACCGGCACGTTAACAAGGCGTTCGATCAGCGAGGGAGATTGAGTTTGCATGGCAGTGGGTGTTCGGTAAGGTCGGACGATGGGACTTGGCGCTTGGGGTTGCAAGCCGGCCTGCCCGGCCGCCCGTTGGGCGGCGCCGGGCGCCAGGCGGTATCAGGCAATCACGGAAACCGACTGGGCCATTCGCGCCAGCACGGTTTCGATAAACGGGATCGGCGCCACGGCGCCGTAGCCGGTGGTGGACAGCGCGGCCGCGACGTTGGCATAGCGCGCGGCCTCGAAGGGATCGTCGCCAGCGGCCAGGCGAGCGACGAAACTGCCGCCGAAGCAGTCGCCGGCGCCGGTGGCATCGAGCGGGCGCACCGGGTACGGCGGCACCAGCGAGCGGGCGTCGGGGGTCGCCACATAGGCACCCTCCTCGCCCAGCTTCAGCGCCACCAGCCCGATGCCGCAGCCCAGCAGGTAGTCTACGATGGCGTCGCGGTCGTTGAGACCAGTCAGCACCGTGATGTCGTCCCAGCTTGGCAGGCATACGTCGGTCAGCGCAAAGGCCTCGCGCATGATGCCGCGTGCGCGTGCGAGCGTCCAGAGCCGCAGGCGCAGGTTGGTGTCGAGCGTGACCTTGCAACCCGCCTTGCGCGCGTGCTCCATTGCCGCCAGGCCGGCGTCGCAGGCGTTGGTGCTGATCGCCAGGCTGATGCCGGAAACATGCAGGTAGCGCGCCTCGGCGATGGCGTGGTGCGGCAGGTTCTCGTGGCTGTAGTGGCTGGCCGCGGAGCCGCTGCGCAGGTAGTCGAAGCGGTGACCGTGCGCGTCGTGCGTGACGAAGTACACGCCGGTCGGCGCACCGGCATCGACGCGCACGTGGCGCGTATCGACCCGCTCCTGCGTCCATAGCGCCAGCAGCCGTTCGCCGAAGGTGTCCTCGCCCACCGCGCTGATATAGCCGGCATGCGCGCCCTGCCGCGCGGCCGCGATGCAGAAGTTGGAAGTGTCGCCGCCAAACCCTTGCAGGTAGCGCGTGGGATCGTCGGGCTGCTGGTTGAATTCAACCAGTGCTTCGCCGAAAGCGAGAATGTCGATGCTCATGGTGCAAGCGTCCCCTGTCGTTGCTGTCGTTRCTGTTCGTTGCTGCTCGTCACTGCTGCCTGCGATGCCGTTTCAGAAAAACGTCTGCACGAGGTCGATCACGCGCAGGTCGCCGTCGAGCACCGGGATATGGCGCCATTTGTCGAAGGTAAGGCATGGATGCGAAATATCAAAGGCAACCATGTCGCCGACCTTGAGATCGTCGCCCGGCCGGATCTGCAGGTATGCGTGCTGGTCCATCATGCCGGTGACTTCCCAGTGCACGGGCACCGGCACCGGGGCCTCCGTGCCGGGGCGGTACACCTGGGCGGGCAGCGGCATGCCGGCGTCGAAGGCGGCGTCGCGCTTGCCCATGCCGATGATGGCGCGGTCAGGCTCGGGAATCGACTGCACATAGGCCCACAGTTGCAACGCCGGGAGCAGGCCTTCGCGCATCTTCTGCGCGACCGGGTTGCTGGCCAGGATGCGTTGCTGCGCGGCGCGGTAGATGCCGACGTCGTGCGTGAGGTAACAGCCGGGGCGCAGCACGATGTCGATCGGCGTGCCGATGTCGGTGCGGGCGAACTCCTCCGCCACTACGTCGTACCAGGCCGAGCCCGCGCCGGACATCACCACCGGGTTGCGGCCGAAGCGCCTCGCCGCGGCCAGTTCGCGCGTCACCGCGACGGTGCGTTGCAGGAACGCGCGGATGTCGGCCTCTTCCTTCAGCACCCCTTCGTAGATTTCCACGCCGGCCAGCGACAGCACGCCGGGCCAGCGCGCCAGCGCCGCCAGCACCGCCTCCTGCTGCCGCGCGTCGCGCACGCCGGTACGGCCGCCTGTCACGCCCAGCTCCAGCAAGACCTGTAGCTGCTGCCCGCGGCCACTGAAATAGGCGCCGAGTTGGTCCACCAGTTCAGGCGAATCCACCAGCGTGAAGAACTCGAAATCCGGATCGCGCAGCAGGTCGGCCACGATTTCCATATTGCGGCGGCCAACCAGCTGGTTGGCCATCATCACGCGCCGCACGCCGTGCGCATACGCGGCGGCGGTCTGGTGCGCGGTGGCCAGGGTGATGCCCCAGGCGCCGGCGGCAAGCTGGCGCGCGAACAGCTTGGGCGCCATGGTGGTCTTGCCATGCGGCGCCAGCTGCACACCGTACTCGCCCATGAAGCGGCGCATCCACTCCAGGTTATGCACCAGGCGCTCTTCATACAGCACCGCCGCCGGCAGGCTCAGGTCTTCGGCCAGCAATTTCCAGCCTACCTGGCCAGCGTCATCGGGCGCCAGCGGCGCCTCGAGCTTGCCCAGCGCCTTGTTGAGCGGATCGATCGTGCCGGCTTGGTACTTTATTTCACGCATGTTGCCATCATCCTGAAAAATTCCGATTGACGTAATGATAGCCTTGAAATTACGATATTTCACCCTTGTTATAAAGTAACATTCAAAGCTGGCTCCGGGGCAACATCGGCCCGATGGACCCGCTTGCCTCCACCACCGACCTGCCAACCATGTCCRCGCCCTTCGACATCCTGACCCGCATTGCCGAGCGTGGCCCCACGCTGCGCCTGGCCGAGCAGAAGGTCGCGCAAGTGATCCTGCAGGACCTGGCTGGCGCGGCGGCCACCAGCATCAACGAACTGGCGCGCCAGGCCGGGGTGAGCGAGGCCAGCGTGACCCGTTTCGCCAAGGCCATCGGCTGCCGCGACGTGCGCGACCTGAAGCTGCGCCTGGCGCAAGCCACCGCGGTGGGCCAGCGTTTCCTGCAGGCGGAAGTCGCCCGCGCGGCGGAGCCGTCCCCGGCCACGCTGGCCGACAGCATTCATGCGGATATCCTGGACTCACTTGAGGTCAACCGCAAGCTGATCGACCCCGACCATATGGAGCGTGCGGCGCGCCTGTTGCTGGAGGCACGCATGGTCTACGCTTTTGGCATGGGTGGCGGCTCGTCCTTCATGGCCGACGAGGCGCGTTACCGCCTGGCCCGCCTGGGCCGTCCCGTGGCCAGCTACCAGGACGCGCTGCTGCAGAAGATGGTGGCGGCCACCTTGCAAAAGGACGATGTCGTGCTTGCCTTCTCCGCCACGGGCAATGTGCCCGAGATGCTGGCCAGTTGCGATATTGCCCGCGAATACGGCGCGAAGCTGGTCGCGGTGACCGCGCTGGGCTCGCCGCTGGCGGCACGCGCCGACGTGCTGTTGCCGGTGCGCACGCTGGAAACCGATTTTATTTTCAAGCCCTCGGCCTCGCGCTACGCGATGCTGCTGGTGATGGACGTGCTGGCTACCCAGCTCGCCCTGCTCCAGCAGGACCAGAGCCAGGAGCAATTGCGGCGGCTCAAGTACGTGCTCGACGCGCACCGCGGCAACACTGCCGGACCGGATGCCCCGGAAAGCCGCCAGCCGCTCGGAGACTGACCATGCCTGAACTGTTTGACACCCTGATCCGCGGCGCGACCCTGCTCGACGGCTCCGGCGCCGAAGCGCGCCTGGCCGACGTGGCGCTGCGCGCCGGGCGCATCGCCCGCATCGCCATGCTCGAGGACGGTGCCGACGGCATCGATCCCGGCAGCGCCGCGCATGTGGTGCAAGGCGAAGGGCTGGTGCTGGCCCCTGGCTTTATCGACGTGCACACGCACGACGACACCAATGTGATACGCCAGCCCGAGATGACGCCCAAGCTGTCGCAGGGCGTCACCACCGTGATCGTCGGCAATTGCGGCATCAGCGCGGCGCCCGTCGCGCTGCGCGGCGAACCGCCCGATCCGATGAACCTGCTGGGCACCGCCGATGCCTTCCGCTATCCCGATTTCGCCGCCTACGCGCAAGCCGTGCAGGCGGCGCAGCCGGCCGTCAACGTGGCGGCCCTGGTCGGCCATACCGCGCTGCGCAGCAACCATATGGACCGGCTGGACCGCACCGCCACCGCGGCCGAGATCGCCGCCATGCGCGCGCAGCTTGAGGAAGCGCTCGACCATGGCGC
Organism: Cupriavidus sp. 01L45; assembly: GCF_056399885.1. Classification (NCBI taxonomy): domain Bacteria; kingdom Pseudomonadati; phylum Pseudomonadota; class Betaproteobacteria; order Burkholderiales; family Burkholderiaceae; genus Cupriavidus; species Cupriavidus sp. 01L45. Next base: position 150,982 of record NZ_JBFTSG010000004.1, read on the forward strand.
GCTTGGCCTGTCCACCGGGCTGGCCTACGCCAATGCGTTCTCCGCCACCACCGACGAAGTGCTGGCGCTGGCCGAACCGCTGGCCCGCGCCGGCGCGCTCTATGCCACCCACCTGCGCAGCGAGTTCGCCGAGATCCTGGAAGCGATGGACGAAGCCTTCCGCATCGGCCGGCACGCGCGCGTGCCCGTGGTGATCTCGCACCTGAAATGCGCCGGCGTCGACAACTGGGGCCGCAGCGCCGAGGTGCTGGACACGCTGGAGCGGGCCCAGCGCTGGCAGCCGGTGGGATGCGATTGCTATCCCTACACCGCCAGTTCCTCCACGCTCGACCTCAAGCAGGTSACCAGCGATTTCGACATCAWGGTGACCTGGTCCGAACCGCACCCGGACATGGGCGGCCGGCTGCTGGCCGACATCGCCGCCGAGTGGGAGCTCGGCCTGGAAGACGCCGCGCGCCGCCTGCAGCCGGCCGGCGCGGTCTATCACTGCATGGAAGACGCGGACGTGGACCGCATCCTGAGCCACCCCGCCACCGTGGTGGGTTCCGATGGCTTGCCCAACGACCCCCTGCCCCACCCGCGCCTGTGGGGCGCTTTTCCGCGTGTGCTTGGCCATTACGCGCGCGATCGCGAGCTGTTCCCGCTGACGGTAGCGATCCACAAGATGACGGGGCTGTCGGCCGAACGCTTCGGCCTGACTGAACGCGGCTTCGTGCGCGAAGGCTACTGGGCGGACCTGGTCCTGTTCGACGCCGCCACGATTCGCGATGCGGCCAGCTTCACCGACCCCATGCAACCGGCCGAGGGCATCGCCGCGGTGTGGGTCAACGGCGAGTTGTCGTGGCAACAGCGCCGGCCCACCGGCACGCGCGCGGGCCGCTTCCTTGCACGCGGCAAGCCCGCAGGGGCGAACGCCGCAACGCCACAGTAACGAGGCCGCGCGGCCGGCAATCCGCGTGGTGAATCCCGGCCGCGCGCCCCGTGCCGCGCGGCCAGCAATAAACCCAATCTGCAATTTGCTTCAGGAGTTCCCCATGGATATCAAGCGATTTGGCGTCGAAGGCGGCGCCGGCACCGGTGGCCAGCACATGCCCTTTGCCCGTGCCGTGCAAGCCGACGGCTGGCTCTACGTGTCCGGCCAGGTGCCGATGGTGGCCGGCGAGGTGATCGACGGCGGCATCGTGCCCCAGACCCACCAGGCCATCAAGAACGTACTGGCCATCCTGGCCGAAGCCGGCTACGGCACCGAGCACATCGTGCGTTGCGGCGTCTGGCTGGACGACGCGCGCGACTTCGCCTCCTTCAACAAGATCTTCAAGGAATACTTCGGCGCCAACCCGCCGGCGCGCGCCTGCGTGCAGTCGAGCATGGTGGTCGACTGCAAGGTGGAAGTGGACTGCATCGCCTACAAGAAGCCGGCGGCCTGAACCCAGGCCAGCCTGCCACGAACAACCTGAACCGGCCGCCGCCAGCGCGGCCCTTTTCATAGCGGACGCGGGGGAGCCCCGCCGGGCCACCGGCGGACCCCGCACAAAGGAGACAATATGGGCGCCGTAACCGGAACCACACTCTTGCTTTACGCGCTGATCGCCGTGATCGCACTGGTCGTGCTGATCGCGAAGTTCAAGCTCAACCCCTTCATCACACTGGTTGTCGTGTCGGTGCTGCTCGGCTTTGCCGTGGGCATGCCGATGGGCGACATCGTCAAATCGTTCGAGGCCGGCGTGGGCGGCACCCTGGGCCACATCGCGCTGGTCGTGGGCCTGGGCACCATGCTCGGCAAGATGATGGCCGAATCCGGCGGCGCCGAACGCATCGCGCGCACGCTGATCGATGCCTTCGGCGAGAAGAACGTGCACTGGGCCATGGTCACCATCGCCTTTATCGTCGGCTTGCCGGTGTTCTTCGAGGTGGGCTTCGTGCTGCTGGTGCCGATCGCCTTCAACGTGGCCAAGCGCACCGGGACCTCCATGGTGCTGGTGGGCATCCCGATGGTGGCAGGCCTGTCGGTGGTGCACGGGCTGATCCCGCCGCACCCTGCCGCGCTGCTGGCGGTGACCGCCTACAAGGCGGACATCGGCAAGACCATCATGTACGCGCTGATCGTCGGCATCCCCACCGCCGCCATCGCCGGCCCGCTGTTCGCCAAGCTGATGGACCGCTACGTCAAGCTGCCGGATATCAATCCGCTGGCCGAACAGTTCACCGAGGAAGAMGAGAGCGTCAAGGCATCGCACCAGTTGCCCGGCTTCGGCATCACGCTGTTTACCATCCTGCTGCCCGTGTTCCTGATGCTGATCGGCAGCTGGGCGGATGTCATCAGCACGCCCAAGACCTTTTTCAATGATTTCCTCAAGCTGATCGGCAATTCGGTGATCGCCCTGCTGATCGCCGCGCTGGTGAGCTTCTACACCTTCGGCAAGGCCCGCGGCTTCAACCGGGAAAACATCCTGAAGTTCACCAACGAGTGCGTGGCGCCCACCGCCATCATCACGCTGGTGGTCGGCGCCGGCGGCGGCTTTGGCCGCGTGCTGCGCGATTCGGGCATCTCCAACGCCATCGTCGACGTGGCCACCGGCGCGCATGTGTCGGTGCTGCTGCTCGGCTGGCTGGTCGCGGTGCTGATCCGAATCGCCACCGGATCCGCCACGGTAGCCATGACCACCGCAGCCGGCATCGTCGCGCCGATCGCCGCCAGCGTGCCGGGCACCCGGCCCGAACTGCTGGTGCTGACCACGGGCGCCGGATCGCTGATCCTCTCGCACGTGAACGACGGCGGCTTCTGGCTGGTCAAGGAGTATTTCAACATGACCGTGGCCCAGACCTTCAAGACCTGGTCGGTCTGCGAAACCCTGATCTCGGTGATCGCGCTGCTGCTGACCCTGGCGCTGGCCACGGTGGTCTGACCATCCGCGGGGCGGCAGCCACAGAAAAGGGGAGGCGCACGCAGTGCCCCTCCCCTTTTTTCATGCCCCGTGCCCCGGTGCCAGTGGTGCCGGCCCGGGGATTCCGTGCCGCGATGTGCTATGGTGTGCACCGCAGCAAATCGCTGGGTGGCGAGGCTGCCCTGCTCGCGGCTGTCATGAATCTTTCATATTTGGAAGCAGGCCCCGCTTCTGCCCCAGCGATAGAATCGAGCCCCAACCGGAGGAAAAGAACTATGCCCAAAAAGCTCAGGAAGACCGAGGAAGCCGTGCCGGCCACCACTACGGCGCCAGGCCTGATCGCCCTGCTCGACCATATCGCCAACGCCACCGCCCAGGGCCAGCTCGACCCCGAGTTCGCCCGCAAGCTGGGCAAGCGCGCCCGCAAGGAGGCCGACGCCCTGATTGAAGACCAGGCCTTCTCCGCCGCCCACGGCGCGCAGATCAAGGCAGCGCTGGCAACGCTGGAAGCCGCGGTATCCGATAGCGAAGGCGGCCTGCTGGGCAAAGCCGTCAAGCGGCTGCGCGACGCCGACAAGCGCGCGGCGGAAGCGCCCGCCAAGTAAGGCGTCTTTCCTGCCGCGCCAATGGCGTGCACATGGCGCGCCGCCGCGCGTGGTTGCCAGGCGCGTAACCGGATCGCGCATTGCCCGGCATGCGCGCCTTCGCTCCCTTCCGATGCGAAGCGTGCCGCCGGCTCATCGCAGTGTCGATGCAGGACAGCAAAGCCCCAGGTCTCGCGCACGCCGTAATCCAGGATGGCGAAATCGTCCTCCTCAAGGGCTACGGGGTGCGCGACACCAAGACGCACGCGCCCCGAAACCATTGCCTTGCACCAGGCGCCACTGGACTTGCCACACTGGACAAGTCAGAACCGGCCTACGTCAATCTCCGCGATCCTCCGATAGCCGACAGCGGACCCGCCGACTAAATTGCTCCTATGCCGCGACGGTTCGCGGCGCTTTGCAAGGAGCTGCCTCATGTCGTTCGCGCTCTACCTGGTAGGACTGCTGCTGCTCGTCGGCGGCATAGCGTGGGGTCTCGTTACCGCTGGTGTGGCACAGGTCTATGTGGGCATCGTGTGTATCATCGCCCTCGGCCTGGGCATCATGGGAGCCGTTTCGCGTACGCGTACCAAAGATCCGTCGTAGGCTCGGCAGTGCTTGCGCAGAATCGCGGTCGCCGCTTCGGCCTCGGCGCCAAAGCGGACCAGCAACTGCCAACGGTTGCATGACCTGCCGCCGTGGTTGGCATGCGGAGCCGCTCCGCCTGACCACCGCGATCCGCGTCGGATCGTTCGCATTTTAATAGCCTTATTCACCACATCCGCGGACCGGAGCGCCTGCAAGCCATGATCCGCGCGGCCATCGACGGCCGTGTCAGCCTGAATCGCGCCGATGGCGCGCGTTTGGCATGCGCCGCGCGGAGTGCTATGCTCGCCGCGCGCCTGCTGCCGTCGGCAGCAGGCGGCAATTCAACGAACACAAGATTCAAGACCCATGGCTACCAAAGCAAATGCTGTCGTAAAGACCACCGCCAAGCCTGCCGCCAAGAAGGCAGCGCCGGCAAAGAAAGCAGCACCGGCAAAGAAGGCCGCGCCGGCCAGGAAGGTCGCAGCAGCCGCACCGGCGGTGAAACCCCTGAAGGACACCTTCAACAAATCCAGCCTTGTCGCCCACCTCGTCGCCCAGACCGAACTGGATGCCAAGACAGTCAAGACCGTGCTGGCCCATCTCGAAAACACGGTGCTCAGCGCTGTCCACAAGAAGGGCGCCGGCGAGTTCACCCTGCCGGGCCTGCTCAAGGTCGTCGCCACCCAGGTTCCCGCCACCAAGAAGCGCTTCGGCAAGAACCCCTTCACCGGCGAAGACCAGTGGTTCGCCGCCAAGCCGGCAACCGTCAAGGTCAAGGTACGCCCGATGAAGAAGCTGAAAGACGCCGCACTGTAAGCCGTGCCGGCCTGTTGAACGAGGGGAGCCCGCGCGGCTCCCTTTTGTTTCCTCCAACCACTATCCGCAATCGGGCACAGGTTATGGAGATCAAATCCGAGTGGATTTTCGAATGCGAGCCGCGGCATGTCTGGCCGCACTTCCTGCATGCGCGCATGGATACGTCGCGCCCGTTGCTGTTCTGGTTCGGAATTCCCAAGCCAGTGAGCTGCCGGGTCCTGGAAGGCACCGCCGCGGTCGGGAATACGCGCCAATGCACCACGGACCGCGGCACGATCAACCAGCGCATCCTGCAACTGGAGCCGGACCGGCTGCTGCAGTACCAGATGCTGGAAAGTACCGTCTGGTGCCGCGCCTGGGTTGGCAGGCTGATCGACACCTTCACCCTTGAATCGCTCGGGGATGGCAGGACACGGGTCCGGCGCACGACGGAATTCGAAGCCAGAGGCTTGCTGAAGAGACTCAGGCTGGTCGGTCTGTGGGCAGCATTAAGGCAAGCCCATGCCTATGCAGCGAAGAACTGGAGGCGGCTCGCGCAGGGCAGCGTGAGCGAAGGAATCGGTACCCGCCAAGCCGCCTGAAGGCGGTGCGCTTCAGGCGCTGTCAACCGGGCACGATCCCTCAACGATACACAAGAACCGGGATCGTGCCATGCGTCAGGACTTTCTGGGTTTCACTGCCGATCAGCAGCCCCTGAATGCCAGATCGGCCGTGCGAGGCCATGACGACAAGGTCGCAGCCCCGCTCCTCCACCGCCAGGAGGATCGCCTCATAAGGATGGTCGCCGGTTACACAGACCGTTTCGCACTCCACCCCTGCTTCCTTCGCGGCTTGCGCGATCACGCCCAGGTATTGCGCCGCATGGTGTTCAGCCCTTTGGGCAAAGCGCTCCTGCGCATCCTCGAGCATGTCGACGCGATGGGTAAAGACGCGAAACTCGGGAATGACGTGAATGCCTGTTACCTTCGCCTGGAAGTCCCTGGCGACCAGCATCGCCATTCTGACTGCGGTTTCGGAGAGCGGGGATCCGTCCGTGGGTACCAGAAGATGCTTGAACATGGCTGCCTCCTCGCGACTAGGAAAAGCGGCGTTGCGTAGCGCGGACCTGCCTATGCCTGCGAGTGTGGCAGGACCCCATAAACATGCCCGCACTCATTACAGTGAACGACAACGAAGAGGGGAACATTGCTGTGCGAGAGCTGATGACGGTGGGCAATCTTATCCATCCCTTGCGCGCCGCATGACGGGCACTTGGGCATAACCTGGGGTGTAACAGGCGCGGTCATGATTCCCTCCGGTTGGTCAGGTGAGCGTCTACTTTATCCAGCATACTCAGCATACGCGCGGCCGCTCATCTCTTGCGTACAAAAAGCGGATGGCTTCGCGCAGTGAAGCCGAGCTCACGAGGCGATATGGCCGGATATGGCAGGAAGACCGTCCTGATGCGCCATGCTTGCGACACCGGTCGCCGCGCCGTGCCAGGAACAGGCGGAGGTAATTTGGACCGCACCTCCATCGCACCCCGATAGCGAATGAAGCAACCCGACGGCGGCGTTGTTGCGGCACGGAATCAGTCCAGCAACTGGTCGGCAGGCATGTACTCGTAGGCCAGCGCCGTGGCCACTGCCTTGTACGTCACGCGGCCCTCGCAATCGTTCGAGCCTGCCTTCAGGTGCCTGTCCCGCGCCAGCGCGCTTCCACCCCTTGTCCGCCAGTGCGTCCGGATGTCATTGAGATCCGGCCAGACGCCGCCGAGGTACCGGCCCCGCCTCATGCTCAAGAATTGCTGTCTATCCACTGCCTCGCCCATCCGTAAGCCGCCGCCTTCGCATCCGCGRCAGTGGCGGAGTTCCGGCCAATCGATCTGGCATCGTGCACGACAGCCGCGTCTTCCCAGATTTCGCACGATGCCGTGTACGAGCCATCCTTGATCATCTCGCAGAAGACATGGATGACGAACCCCTTGTACTCCATGGTGTCGCGATCCATTGGCTGCCTCCGCTGCCGTCGATCAATCCCGGCTTGTGATGACGCTAGTCATTGTCCTCTTCCGACAAGCGATCAATGACTTTCCGGGCCGCTTGAAAAGCGCACTCCACCGCAACATCTTCCGACCGGGCAAGCGCATCGGCATGCCGCCTGGTTTCGACGCCGTGGATGACGTAAGACCAATCCCAACTATCGGGGGCGGCCTTGAGTGTGTGGATGGAGACGGTTCGGCCTTTGTATTTCAATTCCATGTTTCGCACCCCCACTTCATCGCCCGCGTTTCGATCGCTTCCTTGCAGGCGTCATTCCACTCAGTAAACTTCGGATGGGCATAAAAATCCAGACGCCTCCCACATGGATGGAGGGCGGGTCTCCGCACAAGAGCGTCAGGCAAAACCGCGCAGGTGCTGACCGTGCCAGCATGGATTCGTTTTCAATATTGGCGGCGCCTGATACCCAGCGTTGACGCACGTCGACCGCCCGATAGTTGCCGCGCCGCCGCATACCTCCGAAGGCCCCAACGCACGGCGCCGGCCTTTGCGGCAGCACGTTGCAGCAATGCGGTTTTCAGCGCACAGGCCGCCGCCGATGCGGCTGGTACATTCATCCCCCACCCTCCGCCAGGCAGGCGACCACCTCGGCGTCGTCGATCTGCGGAAACTCCCTGTAATGCGCGCCAACCGCACGAAAATTAGCGGGCGCGGCCAGGCAGACCACTTCATCCGCATAGTCCTCCACCAGGGCCAGGGAATCCGGAGCGGCCACGGGCACGGCGCAGATCAGCCTCGCAGGCTGCTGCTGCCGCACCGCGTGCAGCGCGGCAATCATGGTGGCACCGGTGGCCAGGCCGTCATCCAGCACAATGACCGTGCGGCCGCCCAGCGGAGTTGCGGTGCGCCCGGGCGTGTAGAGCGCACGCCGCCGGCGCAGCAGTTCCAGCTGCTCTCTGCGCGCCTCTGCGATATAGGCCGGATCGGCGCCAGTCTGTTCGGCGAAGGGCGTGACATAAACCCAGCCGCTCTCATCCACCGCACCCACTGCCAGTTCACGCTGGAATGGCGCACCCAGTTTCCTGACCAGCACCACATCGAGTTCGCCGCCAAGCTGGTCGGCCAGGATCCTGCCCATCGGTACCGCCCCGCGTGGAACGGCCAGCACCACGGGATGCGTGCCGCGGTAATTCGAAAGCGCTTGCGCCAGCCGCGTGGCGGCTTCGGTCCTGTCCTGGAACATCATGATGTCTCCTGTTCACCGGTTGCCGGGTCCGCGCCCCGCCGCCCTGCCAGGTGTGTGGCGAACCACCCGGCAGCCAGCCGTGCCGCCACTTCCAGTGCGCCCGGTTCCTCGAACAGATGGGTCGCGCCGGCAACGATCTCGAAGTGCTTCTCGCAGGACATCCATGCGTAGGCACGCTCATTCAGGTGCAGCACCTCGGTATCCGCGCCGCCGACGATCAGCAAGGTCGGCGCGGACAACGCCGCGAGGGCGTCATGGCCCGCCAGATCCGGGCGGCCGCCGCGCGAAACCACGGCGTCGATCCGATAGCCGCCACCAGTCATCGCGGCGGCCCGGATTGCAGCCGCAGCACCAGTACTTGCGCCGAAGTACCCCAGCCGCAGTCGCCCAAGCTGCGCCATGCCGCGAACGGCGCGGGTGATACCCTCCAGGCGCGCGGCCAGCAGGCCAATATCGAAACGCCGCGCCAGCCCGACGTCTTCCTCGGCAAGCAGAAGGTCGGTCAACAGGGTGGCAATGCCGGCGTGGTTGAGATGGCCGGCGACATAGCGGTTGCGGGGACTGAGCCGCGAACTGCCGCTGCCATGCGCGAACAGCACCAGGCCGGTAGCAAGCGGCGGACAGACCAGGTCGCCGGGCAGCACCACACCGCTCAGATCGATGTCGATTTGCTGCTGCGAGGTTGTGCTCATCATGCGCTCCAATAGATAGCCGGCTCGCAGACGCTCGTTGCAGATCGTCATGCCGGATGCCCGGCCGCCCCGTTCGCCGAGGCAAAGCCGACGCTTTGCGCCAGCACCACGCGCTGGTCCGCATCGAGACGCATCGCGCCCGCCATGGCGCGCCTGTCCAGCAGGCCGCGCGCCACCGTCGCCAGCCCGGCGGAAGCACAGAACAGGTACACGTTCTGGCTGATGTATCCGGTGTCCAGCCCCATGTAGAACTGGCGCACCGGTTTTGCCTGCTCGTCCATCCTGGACAGGCGAGCAACAAACACCAGGTCCAGCGGCGCCTGCACCACGTAGTCCTGCAGCCCGGTGGTTGCGCGCACGTCCCCCCCCGCTAACCAGGCGCAGGCGCCAGGCCGCTGGTTCCAGCACATAGAGGCCATCGGCGAGCGCGAGGTACAGTTCGATTTCCTGCCAGTTGCGCGCCGACGGGGCGGTACGCCGGCCCGTTTCCGGTTCGCTGATGCCGTATGCCGCCCATAGCAGGCTGGAGAGCAACTCCGGCGCCAGCGGCTCACTGGTGAAGGCCCGGGTGGAGTGCCGCATGCGCAGCGCCTGCATCAGCGGCATGCCGCCTTCCATCTGCGGAGCGAGCAGTTCGACATACTCCGGCACGGCGTCGGATGTCACGATGGGATGGGTCATGCTGATCTCCAGGCATCATCGGGCGGCGCAGGATGGCTGCGCTCAGGCCCGATGACAATGAAAACGTGTGCGCTTGCCTGCGCTGGCGCGGCAGGCAGCGCTTGGCCGTCGGGCCTATCCAGCAAGACGGCCCGCGTGTTGAGTTGCTCCAGGGGCAGTGCCGACATCGTGGCATCCCGAGCGCGCCGATGCGCTTTTACTCAATTTTGCGATGGCGTCAGGTGTTTGATTTGCGCTGGATCAAGCGTTGTGACGTCGCCCGGCAATTACGCCTGCCAACGCCGGGCCACCCGCCCGCAGGGCTTGCGGAAATGCGGACAAGGCATTCTGCCTGGCGGCACAGCGTTTCGATCCAGCCCGTGCCTCCCCGATCCCGCCGGCATGATCGGCACTCAAGTCTGTCTCCCGCCCGCCGTTATTCACCATTGCCTACAGGTGCGTTCGTGATAGCACGGTGCGGCAGACAAAAGAGCGAATGGGCGCCCAAGGCGCCAGTATTTCGCCACCATTGTTATTTCCATTCAGGTAGAAGAAATGAAAAATCTTGGAATTGGGGTACGTCTCGGTATTGGCTTCGGCGTGGTGCTGCTGCTGTCAACGTTCATGACGGTGTTCAGCGTCATGGGCTTGCAGGAAGTCGCTCAACGCACGCACGACATGATGCAGCAGCCGCTGGCCAAGGAGCGCGTCGTCAGCGACTGGTATCGCCTGATGCACACGAGCGTGCGGCGCACGACCGCGGTGGCGCGGAGCGCGGACCCGGGCCTCGGCGCGTTCTTTGCCGCGGAGACGAAGGGCTCCGTCGAAGCCATCGCCGCATTGCGGGACAAGATCGAGCCGATGCTCTCCTCGGAAGCGGAAAAGGCGGCATTCCAGACGATCCAGACCGTGCGCAAGCCCTATAACGACTCCCGCGACAAGATCACCAAGCTCAAGGAAGAAGGCAGCACGGACGAAGCCAACCGGGTGCTGGAAGCCGAGTTCGTGCCTGCCGGCAACGCCTATCTCGCCGAAATCCAGAAGCTGCTCGATATCCAGCGCACCAGCATCGATGCGACCGCGCAGCACATCAACGGGATTTATGAAACCACGCGGAACCGCCTGATCGTGCTTGGCCTGCTGGTGCTGGCGATCGGCGTGGCATTTTCGCTGTGGCTGACCATGGGCATCACGCGGCCGCTCCATCGTGCCGTTGGCTTCGCCCGGAAAGTGGCGGCCGGCGACCTGACCAGCCGCATCGACGCGGATAGCAAGGACGAGACCGGCCAGTTGCTGCAAGCGCTGAACGAGATGAACGGCAATATCCTGCGCATCGTCACCCAGGTACGCACGGGCACGGAGTCCATTGCCTCCGGCACGAGCCAGATTGCCGCTGGCAACACCGACCTGTCCCAGCGGACCGAGGAACAGGCGTCGTCCTTGCAACAGACCGCTTCCAGCATGGAGGAACTGACCAGCATCGTCCGGCAGAACGCCGACAACGCAAAGCAAGCCAGCTCGCTGGCGGTCAATGCTTCCGAAATCGCGGTCAGGGGAGGCGAAGTGGTCGGCCAGGTGGTCGACACCATGGATGAGATCAACGGCGCGTCCAGAAAGGTGGTCGATATCATCGCCGTGATCGAAGGCATCGCCTTCCAGACCAACATCCTCGCACTGAATGCCGCTGTGGAAGCCGCCCGCGCCGGCGAACAAGGCCGTGGCTTCGCGGTGGTGGCCGGTGAGGTGCGCAGCCTTGCCCAGCGTAGCGCGACAGCCGCCAAGGAGATCAAGACACTGATCGGAGATTCCGCCGAGCGCGTGGAAAAGGGCTCGCAACTGGTGGGGCAAGCCGGCCACACCATGGAAGAGATCGTGGGCGCGGTCAAGCGCGTAACCGACATCATGGGCGAGATCAGCGCGGCCTCGGCCGAGCAGAGCGCCGGCATCGAGCAGGTCAACCAGGCGGTCACCCAGATGGACACGGTGACGCAGCAAAACGCCGCGCTGGTGGAACAAGCCGCAGCCGCAGCGGGATCGCTGGAAGAGCAGGCCCAGCGCCTGCAGCAAGCGGTTTCCTCGTTCCGCCTTGTTGCTGCCTGACGCGGACAACCGGCGTTAGCCGGCGCCTCTGCGCGAGGTTCCGCTGGCCAACGCCGGACCGAGACGGCCGCCATGAATGCGCGGCCCTCCCCGATTGCACCAAATCCCCCATCCCCCTAAACTCCACAGCCAGTGCCCGCGCCGGCACGCGCCCGGCCTGGCGCCGGGATCAGGGCGCACCCAACCAGGAGACCATCGATGACCTTTGCCCCCTTGCTGCGCGCCCTTGCGGCGTGCAGCGTGCTTGCCGTGGCGCCAACGCTCGCCCACGCCGCCGACCCCGTCAAGATCGGGCTGATCGCGCCCTTTTCGGGCAGCTTCGCCGACTACGGCAAGCAGATGGAGGGTGGCATCAAGGCGTTCCAGAAGCTCAACGGCGACACCGTGGCGGGCCGCAAGGTGCAGATCATCAGCAAGGACACCACCGGCCCCGCGCCCGATGTGGCCAAGCGCCTGGCGCAAGAACTGGTGGTGCGCGACAAGGTCGATGTGCTGGCCGGCTTCGGTCTCACGCCGGAGGCGCTGGCGGTGGCGCCGGTGGCCGAGCAGGCGAAGAAGGCAATGGTGATCTTCAACGCTGCGTCGTCTTCGGTGACCACCAAGTCGGGCTATATCGCGCGGGTTTCGATGACCTTGCCGCAGATCTCGGCGCCGATGGCCACGTGGGCCATCAAGAACAAGGTCCGCAAGGTGGTGACGCTGGTTGCGGACTATGCGCCGGGCATCGATGCGGAAACCGCGTTCAAGACCAATTTCATCGGCGGTGGCGGCCAGGTGATCGAATCCATCCGGGTGCCGCTGCGCAACCCGGAGTTCGCCCCGTTTATCCAGCGCATCAAGGATGCCAGACCCGAGGCGGTCTTCCTCTTCCTGCCCGCGGGCGAGCAAGGCGTGGCGTTCATGAAGGGCTTTCGCGAGCGCGGCCTGGCCGAGGCGGGCATCCGCGTGATCGCCACCGGCGACCTTACCGACGACCACGTGCTGCCGGCCATGGGTGACGCCACGCTGGGCGTGATCACGTCCTTCCACTATTCGATGGCCCACGATTCGCCGGAAAACAAGGTCTTCCTGAAGGCGTTCGCCGAAGCCAACCCTGGCGCCGGCCGGCCTAATTTCATGGCGGTAGCCGCCTACGACGGCATGCGCGCGATCTACGAAGCGCTGAAAAAGACCGGCGGCGCGACTGACGGGGACAAGATGCTGGCAGCGCTCAAAGGCATGAAGATCGCCAGCCCGCGGGGCCCGATCCTGATCGACCCGGACACCCGCGACGTGGTGCAGACGGTCTATATCCGGCGCGTGGAGAAGGTCGGTGGCGAACTCTACAACGTGGAGTTCGACAAGTTCGACAACGTCAAGGATCCGGGGAAGTAGCCCGCGCGCCGGGGCGCGGTGGCTTAGTGGTGATGGTGCCCTGCGCGCCCTGGCGCTCCTGGCGGGGAGACTGCGGTTTCTCGATGCGGGCAGGCACTTTCTCGGGTGCACGCTGCGTCTGCGCAAGGTCCGCCGTGGCGCCGCCAGGCGCCGGCCCGTCCGGCAGCCCGATGCCCTGCAGGTCGTAGCACATCCACATCGCGCGCTGCGGCACTTCATTGAAATTGCCATCGCTGGCGGCCAGGATACGCGCCCAGACCTGGGGCGTGGAACTGCGCCAGACGCCGCACAGCAGGCGGCGGAAGCGCGGGTCGCGCCCGGCCTGCCGCTCGATGCGCTCGATAAACGCCGGGCCGTGGTATTCGATCAGGTCTTCGAGTTCGCCTGCGGCGAGCGCGCCCAGCACGCGGGGACTCTCCGTATGGGCAAGGACCTCCAGCACCAGCCGCCACAGCCCTTCGGGATCGTTGACGCACAGCCAGTCGCAGGCCTGCCAGACCCAGAATGAGCGTACCTCGTGCCGACCGATGGCCGGGTCGTACCGGCTGTAACGCTTGATATAGGCGCTGACCAGCCGCTTCTGCTCATGGGTTTCCATAGTCCCCCGTCACTACCCGTCTGCAAACATGGGCATAGCCCGATTGCCGGCCACGGCTTTGCCGCCCGTGCCGGCGTGGTTCATCAACGGCCGCCAACCAACGCCAGCCCCCGGTTGACCATGCCGTGGCCTGGCTCAGGCGACCGTCAGCAACCTGTCCAGCGTGACCTTGTCCGCCAGCAACTCCGTGCTGGTCGAAGCATGTACCACCTTGCCCCGGTCGAGCACCATCGCGCGCCGGGTCATGCCAAGCGCCAGGCGCGCGTGCTGCTCCACCACAATCACAGCCATGCCGCCTTCGTCTATCAAGCGGCGGATCACGTTCTGCAATTCCTGAACAATAATAGGTGCCAAACCTTCCATCGGTTCGTCCAGTAATAGCAGTACCGGGTTTACCATTAACGCCCGGCCAATTGCCAGCATCTGCTGCTCGCCACCCGACAACTGGTTGCCCAGATTGCCCCGGCGCTCCTGCAATCGCGGGAAGATCTCATAGACCCGCGCGACGTTCCAGAAGCCCGGCCGCGCCACCGCCGTCAGGTGCTCCTCCACCGTCAGCGACGGGAACATGCAGCGCTCCTGCGGGACCCATCCCAGCCCGGCGGCGGCACGCTGGTGGGCTGCCAGCCGCGACAGGTCGCGCCCTTGCCAGTGCAGGCTGCCGCGCCGCAGCCGCGTCAGGCCCATCAGGGTCAACAGCAGCGTGCTCTTGCCCACGCCGTTGCGGCCCAGCAGGGCCAGGCTCTCACCGGCGCGGAGCGTCAGGTCGATCCCGTCGATCACCACGGCCTCGCCGTAGCCCGCGCACACCCCTTCTGCCCGCAGCAATTCAGTCATGCGCGGCCTCCCCGAGGTACACCTCCCTGACGCGGGGATCGGCGCCGATCTCCGCCGGCGTGCCTTCGGTGAGCACACGGCCGCCGACCAGCACGGTAATGCGCTCGGCAAAGCGGAATACCAGGTCCATGTCGTGCTCGATAAACAGGATGGTGATGTCGCGCGGCAAGCCGGCAATGACGCCAAACAGCTCGGCGCTCTCGCCGGCCGGGATGCCGGCCGCGGGCTCGTCCAGCAGCAGGATGGCGGACCGGGTGGCCAGCGCCAGTGCGATTTCGAGCAGGCGTTGCTTGCCATAAGGCAGGTTGCGCGTCTCGGTATCGGCATCGCGGTCGAGGCGCAGGCTGGTCAGCACCGCCATGGCCTCGTCGGCCAGCGGTCTCTGCGATGCCACGGTGCGATGCCAGATACGTGTAGCGCCGCTGCGTTCGGCCACCGCAAGCACCACGGATTCCAGCACGGTCAGCCCAGGGAACAAGGTGTTGATCTGGAAGGTGCGCGTCATGCCGCGCCGCACCCGCGCGTGCTGCGGCAGATGCGTGATGTCCTCGTCGCCGAGCCAGATGGTGCCGCTGCTGGGCGGCAAGGCGCCGGTCAGCAGGTTGATGAAGGTGGTCTTGCCGGCGCCGTTCGGCCCGATCAGGGCATGGCGCGCGCCCGGCGGGAAACGCAGCGAGATCTCGCTGTTGGCGGCAAACCCGCCCCAGGACCTGGACAGCCCTTCCGTGCGCAAGATGGCCGTCATGGCTGGTCTCCGTCCGGCTTGCGGCGCATGCCGCGCAAGGCGTCAACGGCGCCCATCACGCCGCCGCGCGCGAACAGCACGGTCACCACCAGCAACAGGCCGATCCAGAACTGCCAGTAGACCGGATTGATGCCCGCCAGCACATCCTGCGCGATCATGAAGACCGCCGCGCCAACCAGGGCGCCGTACAGCCTGCCCGCGCCGCCCAGCACCAGCATCACCAGCAACTCCGCCGAGCGCGGAAAGCCCAGCACGTCCATGCCGACGAACTGCGTGGTCTGCGCCAGCAGCCCGCCGGCCACGCCGGCCAGCGCCGCCGCCACGGCAAATACCGCGCCGAGCCGGCGCGGCACGTTGACGCCCAGCGCGGGCATGCGGCGCGCCCCTTCGCGCATGCCCCGCAGCGACAGTCCAAAGGGGGAGTCCACCAGCCTGCGCACCAGCGCAAACAGGACGAAGACAACCACCAGGCTGTAGAGGTAGGCGGTCTTGCCGAACAGATCGAACTCGAACAACCCGAGCAGCGGCGACATGGTGACGCCCGCCAGCCCGTCCACGCCACCGGTGAGGAAGGCCGCTTTGTTGGCCGCCTCGAACAGCATCAGCCCGATGCCCAGCGTGACCATGAGCCGGGTCAGGTCGCCGCCGCGCACCACCAGGAAACTCGCCAGCCAGCCCGCCACGCCGGCCACCGCGCCCGCCGCAAGCAGACCCGACAACGGCTCGCCCCAGCCATGCGCGGCCAGCAGGCCGGCGGTGTAGGCGCCCAGCCCGAAGAACGCCGCATGCCCGAGCGAGACGATGCCCGCGTACCCCAGCAACAAATCCAGCGACAGCGCGAACAGGCCGGTAATCAGCACCTGGCTGCCGAGTATCAGGTAGCCGGGCAACAGGAACCAGGCCGCCACCGGCAGCAGCCAGAACACGATCTCGCCGGCTCGCCAGCGTCCGTCCGGCAGGCGCGGGCGCAGTACGCCGCCACCCGCGCTGGCCACATCGGATACCTTGTCCAGCGCGCTCATGCCCGCCTCCCGTAGAGACCGGCCGGGAACAGCACCAGCAACAGCACCATCAGCGCATAGATGACGAAGGCGCCCACCGCCGGCACGTAGTACTTGCCGGCCACATCGGCCACGCCCAGCAGCAGCGCCGCCACCAGCGGCCCGCGGATGGTGCCCGCGCCGCCCACCGCCACCACCAGCAGGAAATACACCATGTACTTGAGCGGGAAGGAAGGATCGAGGCCCAGCACATCGATGCCAAGCCCGCCACCCAGGCCCGCCAGTCCAGAACCGAGCGCGAAGGTCAGGCTGAATACGCGCTCCACATTGATACCGAGACCGCGCGCCGCCTGCTGGTTGTCCACCGCCGCGCGCACCTGCGCGCCAAAGCGCGTACGGGCCACCAGCCAGCCCAGCGCGGCGGTGATCGCCACCACCACGCCGATCAGGAACAGCCGATAGGCGCCAAGATCCAGCCTGCCAAGCCGCACCTGCCCGCGCAGGAAAGCGGGCAGCTCCACCGGCTGCTGTCCGGGCCCGAACACGTAGGTCGCGGCGGCGATCGCCATGAAGGTGAGCCCGATGGAAAACAGGACCTGGTCGAGATGGCTGGCGCGGTAGAGACGCCGGTACAAGGTGCGCTCCAGCCCCCAGCCCACCACCGCGGCACCCGCGAAGGCCAGCGGCAGCGCCGCCAGGAAGGGAACGCCGGCGCGGCTCATCAGCACCACCGCGACGTAGCCGCCGAACATGGCGAATGCGCCGTGGGCCAGGTTGACGAAATTCATCAGGCCCATGGTGACAGAGAGCCCGACACTGATCAGGAACAGCAGGCAGCCGTAGGCCAGCCCGTCGAACAGCACGCCAAGGAAGCTGGCGATCATCGCCGGCCCTCCCCGCGTTGCGATGAGGCCCGTCCACTGCGCTGAGTCATGAAGTCTCCTGTCTTTCCAAAGGGATGGATGGGGTTCACTCGCCCTCGAAGGCGGCAAAGGGCAGCCCGACGTAGTTTTCCGCGAGAGACGCGGCCGCGGCCGGTGAAGCGGCAACGTATTCCAGCTCGGCGCGCTGCAGCCGCGCCATAAAGGGGGTCTGGTCAGGGAAACGATGCAGCAGCGAAGTCATCCACCAGGAGAAATGCTCGGCGCGCCAGACCCGCCGCAGGCAGGTGGCGGAGTACGCCGCCAGCAGGTCTTCGCGGCGTTCACCATAGTGTGCCGCCAGCGCGCGTGCCAGCGTGCGCACGTCGGCCACCGCCAGGTTCATGCCCTTGGCGCCGGTCGGCGGGACGATATGCGCCGCGTCGCCGGCCAGGAACAGCCGGCCATATTGCATGGGCTCCACCACATGGCTGCGCATCGGCGTGATGCCCTTTTGCAGCACCGGGCCTTCGTTGAGCCGCCAGCCGTCGCCGGTCTCCAGGCGGGCGTGCAGCTCCTGCCAGATCCGCGCATCTGGCCACAGGGTGAGATCCTCGCCGGGACGGCATTGCAGGTAAAGCCGCGTGATCTGCGGCGAACGCATCGAGAACAGGGCAAAGCCGCGCGCATGACTGGCATAGATCAGCTCCCGCGCGGCTGGCGCGGCCTCGGCCAGGATGCCGAGCCAGGCAAAGGGATAGGTCCGCTCGAACACCTGCAGCGCGGATGCTGGAATCGCTCCACGCGAGACGCCGCGAAAGCCATCGCATCCGGCGATGAAATCGCAATGCAGCGTGTGGCGCCGCCCCCCGTGTGCAAACGTGACGCCGGGCGCCTTGCCATCGATGCCGTGCAGCGCCACGCCGCTGGCCTCGAACAGCAACGGCGCGCCATCCGCCAGGCGCGCGGCGATCAGGTCCCTGACCACCTCGTGCTGGCCGTACACGGTGATGGCACGGCCCCCGGTCGGCCCGGACAGGTCGATATGGTGGCGGCGTCCGCCGAACAGCAGGTCGATGCCGTGGTGGCGCAGGCCCTGGCGCTGCAGGCGCTCGCCCGCGCCGCAGGCCACCAGCAGGTCCACGGTGCCTTGCTCCAGCACGCCGGCGCGGATGCGCGCCTCGACGTGCTGGCGGCTGCGGTCCTCGATGACCACGGCATCGATGCCGGCGCGGCGCAGCAGATGCCCCAGCAGCAGGCCCGCCGGCCCGGCACCGATGATCGCTACCTGGGTGCGCATCGTGGTCTCCCGTCTCCCGTTCAGCCTCTTGCCACGGCCCCTGGCCGCGGCGCCCGGTCTTGGATGAGGGGCATTTTCAGGCGCTCGCCCCCAATTTGCAATCGGGGGTTCCGGCGATACCGCGCGGGCCGCCGGCGGAAGCAGGAAGGACGATCAGGCTGGCAGGATCGCCACGTACGCCAGGCCGGCGGCCAGGACTGCGCATAGGGGCGAATAGACCCGCGTGTCCAGCCGCGCAAACGGAGAGCCGGTGATGCGCTTGAAGAAACCAACCAGGCGGAAATCGCCCACCGCCCTCGCCAGCATGGCCACCGCCACCAGGCCGATGGCCCATTGCAGGAGCGGCCCCGTGGATGGCGCGGCGAACAGCCCGGCGCGCGCGGCCACCATCGATGCCACCACCGCCAGCCCGACGGCCACCATCAGCGTGCCGGTGCGCGAAGGCGTGAAAGCGGGAACCATCGCAGGCACCGCGGCAGCCCCTTCGCCTGGGGATACCTTGCGCGGAATGCGGGGCACCGCCGCATCCTTGGCCAGGGAGCCGCCCAACGCCCAGTAGACATGCACGCCGGCAAGCAACAGGTAGATGCAGACCAGCAGAAGAGCGACCAAAGCGACCATGGCAGCAGGATTCCTATCTGTGAGAAGATGCCCCGGACCGGGGCATCCAGCTTAATCCAGCCGGAGTGCGCGATGCGAAGCCGTGACGATATGCCGCAGCACCGGGAATCCCGGCCGCCAGAATCCGTGCCCACCAGCAAGGAGACCGTCATGCCATCTGATCGACGCAGCTTCCTGTGCCGCAGCATGCTGCTTGCCGCCGGCCTGGCCTTGCCCGTCGCCGCGCTCGCTGCCCCGCCCTCCCCGCCCCCCCTGCGCCGTGCGCTGCCCGGCGGCCGCGAAACGCTGCCGGTGATCGGCATGGGCACCGCCGATACCTTCAACGTGGGTACCGGGCCCGGCGAGCGCGCGCCGCTGGCCGAGGTCATGGCCCTGCTGCTGCAAACGGCCGGCCCGGTGATCGACACCGCGCCCAGCTACGGCAGCGCCGAGGCCGTTACCGGCGACCTGCTGCTGGATGCCAGCGCCCGCGCCAAGGTCTTCCTGGCCACCAAGATCTCGGCGTCGGCCGCCAACGCGCCGGCGCAGTGGGCGCAGTCGCTGCGCGACCTGCGTAGCGAAACCGTCGATCTGCTGCAGGTGCACAACCTGATCGACTGGCGCGACAACCTGCGCTTTATCCGCCAGTTGAAGGAACGCGGCAAGACGCGCTATACCGGTATCACCCACTACCGCGAGGACGCGCACGAGGCGCTGGCCCAGATCGTGCGCAGCGAACGCGTGGATTTTGTCCAGCTCAATTACTCGGTCGCCGAGCGCAATGCCGAACGCACGCTGCTGCCGCTGTGCCAGGAGCGCGGCGTGGCGGTGCTGGTCAATCGCCCGTTCCAGGACGGCCGGCTGTTCCGCGCGGTCAAGGACCGCCCGCTGCCACCCTGGGCCGGCGAGATCGACTGCGACTCCTGGGGCCAACTCTTCCTGAAATTCATTGTCAGCCATCCCGCCGTGACGGCGGCGATCCCCGCCACGTCGAAGCCCAGGAACATGCGCGACAACCTCGGCGCGGGCCTGGGCCGCATGCCCGATGCCCGCCAGCGCGAGCGCATCGCCGCGCTGCTGGCCTGAGCCGGTCATGGCCAGCACCACGCAAGCGGCCCGGCACGGCCTCGGCATCCAGCCCGGCGAAGGCAGCGCGGTGGCGGCCGGCTTCCTGTTCTTCTTCTGCCTGTTCGCCAGCTACTTCATGCTGCGTCCGGTGCGCGAGACCATGGGTATCGCCGGTGGTGTGCAGAACCTGCAATGGCTGTTCACCGCCACCTTCGTGGTCATGCTGGTGGCGATTCCCTGCTATGGCCTGTGCAGCGCGCGCCTGCCGCGCCGGCGCTTTGTGCCGTGGGTCTATGCGTTCTTTATCGCCAACCTGCTGGGCTTTGCCTTGGCCACGCGCGCCGCGCCAGACAGTATCTGGCTGGCGCGGGTGTTCTACGTCTGGCTGTCGGTGTTCAACCTGTTCGTGGTGTCGGTGGCGTGGAGCCTGATGGCCGATGTATTCCGTCCCGGCCAGGCGCGGCGCCTGTTCGGCCTGCTGGCCGCCGGCGCCAGCGCGGGCGGACTCGCCGGGCCGTTGCTCGGCGGCTGGCTGGTGCCGCGCATCGGCCTGACCGGGCTGATGCTGCTGTCCGCCGCGCTGCTGGCGGCCACGCTGCCCGGCGTGGGCTACCTGTTCGGCTGGCGCCGGCGCGCCGGTGCCGGTGTGCCGGCGGCGGACGATCCGGTCCCGGCTCAGGACCCGGCCCGGCCCATAGGCGGCGGGCTTTGGGCCGGCCTGACGCTGGTGGCGCGTTCGCGCTACCTGCTGGGCATCAGCCTGTTCGTGATCCTGCTGGCCACCGCCAGCACCTTTCTCTACTTCGAGCAGGCCAGGCTGGTGGCACAGACCTTTCCCAGCCGCACGCAGCAGACGCAGGTCTTCAGCGCCATCGACGCCATCGTGCAGGCACTGACCATTGTGGTGCAGGTGTTCTTCTCGGGCCGTGTCGCCAGGCGCTATGGCGTGACTTCCCTGCTCAGCGCGGTGCCGCTGGCGGTGGCGGCGGGCTTCCTGGTGCTGGCGCTATGGCCAGCCTTCGGCGTGCTGGCCGGCGTGATGATCCTGCGCCGGGTGGGCGAATATGCATTGCTGCGGCCGGGCCGGGAGATGCTGTTCACGGTGGTGGATGCCGAAACCAAATACAAGGCCAAGAACGTGATCGACACCGCCGTTTATCGCGCCGGCGATGCGGTCAGCGCCTGGATCAAGACCGCCATTGACGGGCTATCCGGCCACCCGGCCGTGGTGGCGCTCACCGGGGCTGCGCTGGCATTGGGATGGGCCTGGCTGGGATGGTGGCTTGGCCGCCAGCATGAAGGCCAGCACGGGACCGCATCGCCGGCGTCCACCGCCCGCCTGGCGGCGGCGCCTCGCGACCGGGGCGGTGCCTGAGTACGCTCGCCAGATACGCCGGGAGGCAAATGCGATACACGGTTCAGGTGTTTTCCTGCACTTCAGCCCCCGCATTTGCCGAGAGTTGTGACGATTGTGACGGATTATTTTTCGAGGAGTCCTGATGAAGTCCGGAATTTCGATGTACAAGGCAGCCGCCCTGCTTACCGCCCTGGCCATCAGTGGCATGGCCTGCGCCGCGCTGCCGCCGCCCGAGCCGCAAACGCCGCAAGGCGAGCGCGCCACGCAAAAGCCCCTGCCGCCACAGCCGCCGCGGCACAAGAAACACAGGAAGCACAAGCAAAAGGCTCCTGACAGGCAGGCCCCGGCGCCGCAGGCTGCCCCGGTACCCGACGCTTCGCCACCTCCGTCGCCGCCGAGTCCGGCGCCCTGATCGCCATGGCTCCAGCGTTACATCTGCTAACCGTGTGGACAGATTCCGGCGACGCCTGACCCCTAAGATGCCTGCAAGGCCAGCCGCTGTCACTGTCGCTGGCCCTCACATGCAGCCACAAGGAGTCAGTCATGCGCAAACCCAATCGTGCCGCCCGCATCGTCGGCGCAGGCCTGCTCACCGCCGCGCTGCTGGCCGCGGGTCCTGCCTCCGCACGCGGACGCGGCCACGGTGACGGCGACTCAGCCGGCGCTGTCGCGCTGGCCATCGGCGCCCTCGTCGGGCTGGCCGTGGTCGGTACCGCCGTGGCCAGCCAGCCGGTCGTCATGGCCGCCCCGCCCGCGCCGGCTTATGGGCCGGCTTATGGGCCGCCGCCGGGATATTGCTATCGCGATTACGATCGCGCTTATGTGCCATGCGCGCCACAGCCGGCGCCCTATTACTATCAGGAAGCGCCGCAGCCTCGATACCCAGGATACTGAGCGCGACGGCCCGTCAGATCCGGCGGGCCATGGCACCACCGGCATCCTCGCGCGCCCGCTGGCGCAAAAGCCGAGCCAGGCGCTCCCTGGTGCGGAACTGCGTTTCGAGATGGCGGTGCCGGATGCAGTGGCGCCGTTGTTGCGGGGACCGGCGCAGGCTGGCCCGTCTCCGGGCGGCATGGCGATCCTGCCGGGCGCCTTGCTCACGGGCGGCCCGCCAGCTCCAGGGCAAACACCATGCGCTGCAGCCACTTGCCGCTCTGCGCATCCATCTGGCCAAAGCGGCAGCCGAAATGGTTGTACGCCTCGTTGCCGTGCCATGCCTTTCGATGCCGCACCACCTGCAGCGCAAGCTTCATCGCACCCAGGTCGCCAAGATCCAGGCAGCATTGCGCGATGCTGGTCCCGACCGGCAACTGACCCGGTCCGATGCGCATGGAGCGCAAGCCCACCCCGGATACGGACAGGTCCGCGACTTCCATTTCCACAAGCTGGCCGTCGCTTAACAGGATCTGGCAGCGAAAGTCCCTGTCCTGCTGCAGGCGGACGCGAAAATGCCTGCGGCGCGGAACCATATAGATCCCGGCCGGCAAGGAAGCGAGAAACGCCGGTCCGCCGTCGAAGCGGGTGACTGCCGGCGTGGCGAACCGGAAGTGGAACGTGATATCGCCCAGCGATGCCGAGGCGGCCAGTTCGCTGGCGTTCAGGATCGCTTCCAGTTCCAGGCCGTTGCGGCACCAGGCAAGCACGCAGGTGCCTCTGGATGGGTCGACGGACAGAAAGCACGAAGCAACCCGCCACTCCTGCACAGGTTGAAGATGGAGCCGGGTACGCACGCGGGCCAGATCCTGCAGGATCTGAAGTATCCGGCCCGGATCGCTGAGCCGTTCGATATGGCTGCCAGCAGCCCACGGGAGCGGCAAAGGCGCGCCTAAGGCGTTCGAGGCCATGATGGTATTGCAGACTGGTCCGGGAACACTGCGGCGCTAGCGCTACGATTCATCGGGACTAACTCATTCAAGGTATTCGATCGGACGTTTCTCGCGACTTTCCAGCTTCGAGGGCATATTCGTTGCATCGCATGTTCCGTTGCATGCCGACCGCTCTAACGGCATTGCCAGACAGGTTCTTGAGAAATCCAGCGCTCTCTTCCCCATCTTTTCCATTCGGCGCCATTCCGCCCTTCCCCGGCGGGCTAAAGATTTGATCGCTCCCGCCGTTAGGAGTCGTTTCGCGGTCACATTTCTTTCCGCTTTCGCTTGCCAGCCTGGGCCTGACTCCGCGCCGGGCCGACGCCTCGCGTCAGATCGTTCACCAGCCATTCCAATCCATGAATAGACTTGACTCCGCTTCGACCAACCCGCCGTCATCGGACGGGTTCCAGTACGCCCTTGAGGGTGAGATCCACGCGATACTGGACATCCTGGCCATGCAGGAGCGCAGCCTCGACTTGCGCTTGCCGGACGGGCGCACACTGCACACGAAAGTACTGTCCGTGGATGGGCCAGCCCGCACGTTTACGCTCCAGGGATACGTCAGCGAGCCTGACAATGAGGCAGTACTGGCCTGCGCGCAAAGCGAACTTTCGACTGTCCTGGATGATGTGTCGCTCACGCTTTGCCTGGGCGCCCCGGCCCGCTCCCTGTTCTCCGGCGCCGCCGCGTTCTCGGTGCCGTTCCCGGAAAAACTGTCCCAGGTGCAACGGCGGCGGGACTACAGGGCGGAGACGCTGGATTACCAGTACACATTCGAGGCCGAGTTGCCTGACGGCACCGGACTCATCCTGGACATTGCCGATCTTTCGGCGTCCGGGGTGGGCCTGCGCTCGCGCACACCAGGTACGAATGCCCTGGCCGTCGGGACGTTGCTGCCCAAAGGCAGGCTGCGCTTTGGCACGCTGGCAAGCCTGGAGATGGGGGTTCGCGTGGTACGTTACCAGTCGGTGCATACCGACGGCGATGCGGTACACCACTACGGCTGCGAATTTGTCGCGTTCGAGCAGGGCGCCCTGCTCGATTGACCGGAGTCATTCAACTGGAGTCATTCATGTCCCACCCGCATCGCGTCGTTGGCGCCCTGCTGCTTTCGATGTTTTCGCTTACCGCACTGGCACATGAATCGCTGTGCGCGGCGGCCGAGAATGTTGCGTTCTCATGCACGGTCAAAGGCAACAAGGTTGTATCGCTTTGCGCTTCGCCGGATCTTTCCAAAACGAAAGGGTACGTGCAGTACCGCTTTGGAAAAAAGGGGGCCGTCGAGCTTGCTTACCCGAAACTCACGGATGATCCGCGCAAGCACTTCCGGTGGGGCGTCACCGCTTACTCAGGTGGCGGCACCGATTACTTCCGGTTCTCCAACGGGGGCTACGACTATGTGGTCTACGCCGGCAGCGGCAAGGGCTGGGAAAAGGAAGGGCTTGTCGTCGAGAAGGACGGCAAGCGCGTCGGCAGCTTACCCTGCCGTGACGGAGGGCTAGGTCCGGACAACTGGGCGGTGATGTATTCCGCAGGTTTGCCGGAGCTGGATCAGAGCAAGCCATCGGATCAATTCGATATGCCCTGACCCTGCCATGACCCTGCCCTGACCCTGCCCCGATCCAGGCAAGGGGCGGCAGCGCGCGCTGGTCGACCCTGCGCTGGCCGCGTCGGCCAGTCGGAATCTCTCCGGGCCGATGCCAAAACCCTGGCCGARCCGGCATCCGGACTGCAGCCGCCCGGTCAGCCGTCCCGCCCCGCGCAACCCACGATTTCGGCCAAACAAGGGGCGCCCGAGGCCAAATCCGCCGCCTCGGGCATCCGCGGCCAACCGCGTGGGCGTATAGTCGTCGCTGACCAACGGTGCCGTGCCTGGCTCGTCCCGCACGGCACTGGTATGCGTCCCCAGACATCGGGCCGGCACGCAAGTTGCCACCACTACCAAGGACAACATCATGAAGACCAAAGCCGCCATCGCCTGGAAGGCCGGTGCCCCGCTGACCGTGGAAGAAGTCGACCTGGACGGCCCGCGCGCCGGTGAAGTGCTGGTGGAGATCAAGGCCACCGGCATCTGCCATACCGACTACTACACGCTGTCCGGCGCCGATCCTGAAGGCATCTTCCCGGCCATCCTGGGCCACGAAGGCGCAGGCATCGTTACCGACGTGGGCCCCGGCGTGACCTCGCTCAGGCCCGGCGACCATGTGATCCCCCTGTACACGCCGGAATGCCGCCAGTGCAAGTTCTGCCTGTCGCGCAAGACCAACCTGTGCCAGGCCATCCGCGCCACGCAGGGCAAGGGCCTGATGCCCGACGGCACCTCGCGCTTCTCCATCGACGGCAAGCCGATCTTCCACTACATGGGCACCTCCACCTTCGCCAACCACATCGTGGTGCCGGAGATCGCCCTGGCCAAGATCCGTCCGGATGCCCCTTTCGACAAGGTTTGCTACATCGGCTGCGGCGTGACCACCGGCGTGGGCGCGGTGCTGTTCACCGCCAAGGTGGAAGCCGGCGCCAACGTGGTGGTGTTCGGCCTGGGCGGCATCGGCCTGAACGTGATCCAGGCGGCCARGATGGTSGGCGCKGACAAGATCATCGGCGTGGACCTGAACCCSGGCCGCGAGGCCATGGCCCGCAAGTTCGGCATGACCCACTTCATCAACCCGAACGAGGTGGAGAACGTGGTGGACCATATCGTGCAGCTGACCGATGGCGGCGCCGACTATTCCTTCGAATGCATCGGCAACACCAAGGTCATGCGCCAGGCGCTGGAGTGCTGCCACAAGGGCTGGGGCAAGTCGATCATCATCGGCGTGGCCGAGGCCGGCGCGGAGATCTCCACCCGCCCGTTCCAGCTGGTCACCGGCCGCGAATGGAAGGGCTCGGCCTTCGGCGGCGCGCGCGGCCGCACCGATGTGCCGAAGATCGTCGACTGGTACATGGACGGCAAGCTCAATATCGACGACCTGATCACCCACACCCTGCCGCTGGAGCGCATCAACGAGGGCTTCGACCTGATGAAGCGCGGCGAGTCGATCCGCTCCGTGGTCCTGTACTGAGGCCCGCCATGCTCGAACTACTCTCAGAGCACGGCTGCTTCGGCGGCGTGCAGCGCTTCTATCGGCACGCCTCGACGACCATCGGCCTGCCGATGCGGTTCTCGGTATTCCTGCCGGCGCAGGCATTGATCCAGCCCGAACGGCGCCTGCCCGCGCTGTTCTACCTGGCCGGCCTGACCTGCACCGAGGAAACCTTCATGATCAAGGCCGGCGCCCAGCGCGTTGCCGCCGAGCATGGCCTGATCCTGGTGGCGCCCGATACCAGTCCGCGCGACACCGGCATCGCCGGCGAGGCGCAGGCATGGGATTTCGGCGCGGGAGCGGGTTTCTACCTGGACGCCACGCAGGCGCCCTGGAGCCAGCACTGGCGCATGGAAAGCTATGTGGCGCAGGAGTTGTTCGACCTCGTCACCACCGCGCTGCCCGCCGATCCGCAGCGTGTCGGCATCTTCGGCCATTCGATGGGCGGGCATGGTGCGCTGGTGCTGGCGCAGCGCCATCCCGGCCGCTTCCGCTCGGTGTCGGCCTTCGCGCCCATCGCCGCGCCCATGCGCTGTCCGTGGGGCGAGAAGGCCTTTAACGGCTATCTGGGCGAGGACCGCGCAAGCTGGGAGCAGTACGACGCCTCGGCGCTGATGCGGCGCCAGGCCAGCGCGCCCTTCCCACGCGGCATCCTGGTCGACCAGGGCCTGGCCGACAAATTCCTCGCCGAACAGCTCTACCCCGAAGCCTTCGAGGCCGCCTGCGCCGCCGTCGGGCAGCCGCTGCTGCTGCGCCGGCACGAGGGCTACGACCACGGCTATTACTTCATCTCGACCTTCATCGAGAACCATATCCGGCATCACGTAGCGCAACTCTGACCATGTGCGGACGGGCTGGACCCCGCCCGTCCGCCTGAACAAGGCATCATGAGCAACCTGACCACCATCGAACTCAAGGCCTTTGTGCCCGCCCGGGATTTCGCGCTATCCAGGCAGTTTTACCAGGACCTGGGTTTCGTCATGCCATGGAGCGACGACAACCTGGCCTACCTGCATCACGGAAAGTGCTGCTTCATGCTGCAGAACTTCTATGTGAAAGAGCTGGCCGAAAACCTGATGATGCATTTGCTGGTGGAAGATGTGCAGGCCTGGTGGGACAAGGTCAATGCACAGGATATCGGCGGGCGCTACGGCGTCAGGCTCGTGCCGCCACAGGACCAGCCCTGGCAGATGCGCGACTTCGTGCTGCTCGATCCGTCCGGGGTGTTGTGGCGTATCGGGCAGAACCTGGAGTAAGCGCCGGTGCAGGCGGCGCCGCCTGGTAATACGTTGAAACACGCCGGCGCCCGATGAAACGGAATCCGCCGTGCGACGCCTTGCGTTGCGGCGGGCCGCGCTGGTAGTGTCCTGGATCGCTGTCACCGCGTCATCCGAACGCGGCTTGCGGCCAGCCGAAGGACTTCAACATGACCCGCAGCGCCCGCGCTTTTCGCCTGATTCCCGTGGTGGCCACGCTATTGTTGTCACCCGCCGCCTTCGCGCAGGGTTCACCCGCGGCTGGCGACGAAGCCATGAACGCCATCCAGAGCAACTTTGCGCGCATGACGCCTGCGCCGCGCACGGTGGACAGCATCAATCAGGAACTGAAGCAGAACCATGCCGCGCCGATCGGCGCCAGCGGACGTGGCGGCAGCCGCGGCCGGGGCCGCCAGCGCTCGCAGGACAGCGCCCAGAACGGCCCGGGCGGCACTGCGGCCGATACGCCAGCAAGCCAGGATACGGGGCTGCACGCCAACGCGCCGGGCGCTACGCAGGCGGCCGCGGCGGCTTCAGGCAACCAGTAAAGCCGCGCCTATCGCTGCGCCACCCCGAAACGCTCGCGGTAGTCCCGCGGCGTAATGCCCATCTGGCGCAGGAACGCGCGCCGCAGCCCCTCGTCCGAACCAAATCCGGTGCGCGCGGCAATGGACTTGAGCGGCAGCTCGCCTTGTTCAAGCAGCCGCCGCGCCCCTTCGATGCGCGCCGACTCGATAAACGCCATCGGGCTGCTACCCGTCTCCCGCGCGAACACGCGCCGGAAATTGCGCTCGCTCATCGCCACCCGGCCCGCCATCTCCGCCATCGTGAAGTCGTGCGTCAAATCCGAGAGTATCCAGTCCTGCACCCCGCGAATGCCGGCGTGGCTGGTGGCCTGGCTGGCCAGATGCAGGCTGTACTGCGATTGCCCCCCTGGACGCTTGAGGTAGACCACCAGTTCACGCGCGAGGTCTAGCGCCAGTTCGCGGCCAAGGTCTTCCTCGACCACGGCCAGCGCCAGGTCGATGCCCGCAGTCACCCCGGCCGAGGTCCACAGGTTGCCCTGGCGCACAAAGATGGCGTCCGCATCCACTTCCACCGCCGGAAAGCGCTGGCGCAGCAGCGCGGCCACGCCCCAGTGCGTGGTGGCCCGGCGCCCGTCGAGCAGGCCCGCGGCGGCCAGGAAGAAGGTGCCCGAACACAGCGCAATCAGCCGCCCGATGCGCGGCGCCACCGCGCGCGCCCAGGGCACGATGCCCTGGGCTTCGTCCATGGCGCGCTCGATATCGCGCGCGCCCACGATCAGGGCGATGTCCGGCAGCAGCACGGTATCGAGCCGGGCCGTGGCCTCCAGCGTCATCAGCGTGTCGGAGCGCACCGGGCCGGTTTCCAGCGCGACGATCCGGGTGGCGTAGGCCGGTGGCTGCCCGCGCTGGGCCAGGCGCACATTGGCGTAGTCGAACACCGTCATGGGGCCGACCGCCTCCATGGCCTTGAATCCGGGGTACACCACGATATCCACCCGCCGTGGGGCGGCGACTGCCTGCGCTTGCATCGATCTGACCGGAATGGAAAGCGGCGATCTTACCCCACTGCCGGCCACGCCCTCGCGCCGGTACAAGCATATGCAGCCGCCGCATTAGTCGGTGGGCGTGCAAGCTTGTGCCAACAAATTCGTTCTGTTGCAGTGAACCAGTTCTTAGCATGGTGCATATCGTCCACATCCCGCAGCCTACCGAGGAGTGTCATGCACCAAGAGCCAGAGCAGCCGTCCGCAGTCAACCGTTCCTCGCCCGAGGGCAATCCGCGCAGCACGGGCGCCCTGAACCGCCGCGGCTGGCTGCAGGCCGCCGGCGCGCTCGCCATCGCCGGCGGCGTCGCGCCCTTTATCTGGACCTCCAGGGCCAGCGCCGCCACCGGCCAGCTCAAGCCGGTCAAGCTGGCCTGGAACGCCAGTTCCGTGTGCCTGGCGCCGGTTGCCGCGGCGCTGAAGGAAAACATCTTCCGCAACCACGGGCTGGACGTGGAGCTGATCAACTTTGGCGGCTCGACCGACCAGTTGCTCGAAGCCATTGCCACCAGGAAAGCGGACGCCGGCGTGGGCATGGCGCTGCGCTGGCTCAAGCCGCTCGAGCAAGGCTTCGACGTCAAGCTGACGGCGGCCACCCACGGCGGCTGCATGCGGCTGCTGACCCTGAGCAACTCGGGCGTGACCGACCTGAAGAGCCTCAAGGGCAAGACCGTGGCCGTCAGCGACATGGCCAGCCCGGCCAAGAACTTCTTTTCCATCCTGCTGGCCAAGCGCGGCATCGACCCCGTGCGCGATGTGCAGTGGCGCCAGTACCCGGCCGACCTGCTCGGCATCGCGCTGGAAAAAGGCGAAGCCCAGGCCGCCGCCGACGGCGACCCGCGCACCTACCTGCTGCGCAAGGAGCGCGGCCTGGTCGAGGTCGCCACCAACCTGTCGGACGAATACGCCAACCGCGCCTGCTGCGTGCTCGGCATTCGCGGCAGCCTGATCCGCGAGGACAGGCAGACCGCCTCGGCGCTCACCCACGCCGTGCTGCAGGCGCAGGACTGGACGGTGGCCAATCCCGCAGGCGCGGCGCGGCATTTCGCCGAGTTCGCCAAGGTGCCGCAGGCCGATGTGGTGGCCATGCTCAAGAGCCATACGCACGGCCACCATCCGGTGGGCGCGGACCTGAAGAAGGAGCTGGCGCAATACACCGACGAACTCAAGCTGGTGTCGGTGATCCGGCCCGGCACCGATTCCAGCAAATTCGCGGAGCGCATCTATGCCAACGTTCTCGGCTGACGGGCAGCGCGGTGCGCTGGACAGCGCACAGGCGCTTGCCGGACACGATGCCTTCGACGCGCCCGATGACTTCCTGGCCTTGCCCGCGCCCGCGATCCCGCGTGTCTGGCTGGCCGGCGCACTGGCCGCGGCGGCCTGGCTGGCCGTCGCCGCCGTGGTGAAGTTCTGGCCCGAGCCGGAAGACTGGCCACTGACGCATGAAACCGCCTCGCTGTTCGCGGGTATCGCCGCCGTGCTGCTGGTGCTGGCATTCGTGCAGCACCGGCTGGGCGGCATCGGCGCCGCGCTGCGCCGTGCCGGACCGTGGCTGCTGGTGCTCGCGGCGCTGACGCTGATCTGGGAACTGGTGACCGCCAAGCTGGGCCTGTTGCCGCGCCCCTTCTTCGCGCCGCCGCAAGCGCTGCTTGAAGTGTTTCTCGAGGACTATGCGCGGCTGGCCGACGCGGTGGCGCACTCGCTGCGCCTGCTGGCCACCGGCTACCTGCTGGGCGCGCTGGCGGGCTTCCTGACCGGCGTGGCCATCGGCTGGTCGAGCCGCGCCGGCTACTGGGTCCACCCGGTGCTGCGCCTGCTGGGGCCGCTGCCGGCCACGGCATGGCTGCCGATCGTGTTCTTCGCCTTTCCCAGCAGCGCCAGCGCGGCCACCTTCCTGGTGGCGCTGGCGACCTGGTTCCCGGTCACGGTGCTGACGTGGTCTGGCGTGGCGGCGGTGGACCCGGCGTATTACGACGTGGCCCGCACCCTCGGTGCCAAAGAGCGCTTCCTGGTGCTGAAAGTCGCCGTGCCCGCGGCGCTGCCGAGCGTGTTCGTCGGCCTGTTCATGGGCCTGGGCGCATCGTTCTCGGTGCTGGTGGTGGCCGAGATGCTGGGTGTCAAGTCCGGCCTGGGCTGGTACCTGCAATGGGCCCAGGGCTGGGCCGCCTACGCCAGCATGTACGGCGCGCTGCTGGTGATGGCGATCCTGTTCTCAGGGCTCATCACCTTGCTGTTCCGCTCGCGGGACCGCCTGCTGGCCTGGCAAAAAGGAGTGGTCAAATGGTAAGCGCCGTGCTCGACGAACCCGCCCGGGCCCAGCCTGCGCAAGCTGCCATCGACACGGCCGGCGCCGCCGGCAACGGCGTGCGCCTGACCATCGACCAGGTCAGCCATCATTTCACGCTGCGCGACCAGGTGCTGCCGGTGCTCAGCCGCGTCAGCCTGACTGCGGAGCCGGGCGAGTTCGTTGCCCTGCTCGGTCCCAGCGGCTGCGGCAAGTCCACCCTGCTGCGGCTGGTGGCCGGGCTGGAGCCGCCACGGCGCGGCACGCTGGCGGTGGATGGCGTACCGATCGGCGGGCCTGACCCGAGCCGGGTGGTGGTGTTCCAGGACCCCACGCTCTACCCGTGGCGCACCGTATGGGACAACGCCGCGCTCGGCCTGGAAGCGCGCGGCTTGCTCGGCAGCCAGCGCGCCCGCGTGGACGATGCGCTGGCACGCGTGGGCCTGACCGACTTCGCCCGCGCCTATCCGCGCCAGCTGTCCGGCGGCATGGCGCAACGCGCCGCGCTGGCGCGCGCTCTGGTCAACGAGCCGCGCCTGCTGATCCTCGACGAGCCGCTGGGCAAGCTCGATTCGCTGACGCGCCTGAGCATGCAGGGCGAGCTGGTAGCGCTGTGGCAGCGCTCGCGCTTTACCGCGCTGCTGGTTACGCACGACGTGGAGGAAGCGCTGCTGCTGGCCACGCGCGTGATCGTGTTCAGCGAACGCCCCGCCCGCATCACGGCGGAACTCAGGATCGACCGCGACTATCCGCGCCATCGCGACGACCCCGAACTGATCCGGCTGCGCCGCGAGATCCTCGGCCTGCTGGGGCTGGGCCAGGGATGGTAAGCCAACGCAGGCGAGGCGGCCATGCCCGATGAGCTCTGGCATCTGCACGGCACCTGGTGGCTGGGGCCCGACCCGCTACCAGGCGGCATGGCGGACGGCATGCGTACGCGTAGCCTGCCGCGCTTGCCCTCTGGCATCCCGGCGGCGACAAGGCGCATGGCGGGCGTGATCGCCCTGGCGGCTTGCGCGATCGCCCTGCCGCTTTGGCTCTTCGCCGGCACGCCGTGGCAATCGCACGCCGAACCCGGTCCCCTGCTGCGCCAAGCCCAGGCGCGTGGCGAACTGGTGGTGGGCGTGCATGTGTATCCGCGCCCGACGCCGCCGGGCCGGCCGCTGGTGGCAAAACCCGATCCGGGTGAAGCCGGGCTGGCCGCGGAACTGGGCCGTGCACTGGGCGTCCCGGTCAGGCTGCGGCATTTGCCGGTAGCCAGCGCCGGCGGCAACGAGCACCCCGCTATCGATCTCGCTTTTGGCGCGGCGGCGGACGGCGCGTATCCTCGCGCAGCCTCGGTACGGGCACCAGGCACGCCTCGCGGCACTTTGCTGACCCTGCGCTTCGCGCCGGTAAGCCGGCTCGATGCGCTCGACGGCAAGACCGCCTGCGTGAGCGAAGGCAGCCCTTTCCAGGCGCTCCTGACCCGAGCTGGCGCCGGGCTTCGCCGCTACCCCTCGCCGCTGCAGTCGCTGCTGGCGTTCCGCCGTGGCGAGTGCGCGGCGGTGGCGGAAGATGCCGCGCTGATCGCGCGCGTGATGCGCTTGCCGGAATGGCGCTTCTTCGCGGCGGCGCCGCTGCTGCTCGATGGCGAGGGCGCGACGCTGACGCTGCGCCAGCCTGACGCGCAATCGGCGCGCTACCTGGAGCACTGGCTGGCGCGCTGGCAACGCGACGGGCGGCTTGCACGGCTGCGAGATGCAGCCGCCGGCGACGCCGCCTTCAACATGATGCTGGTCGAGAGCGGGCTGATCTGCCATTGAACATCCACCAGACAAAACAGGAGCAAGAATGCATTTGAAACCCACCGGCACGACCAGCCGGCAGCGGATTTCGGAGTGGCATCGCGAAAGCGGCTTCACGCCCGCCGCGCCAACCCCCGATGCCACCGGTACGGCCGGCGCGGCGCGTCCCCTGCGCACGGACGAAGCCTTGCGCGCATTGTCCGCGCGCTTTGCCGCACGCGCCGCCACGCATGACCGCGACGCCACCTTTGCCTTCGAGAACATCGCCGAACTCCACCAGCTCGGGCTGCTCGACCTCACCGTGCCGCGCGCGCTCGGCGGTGCCGGCGCCGGGCTGGCGGAAGCGCGCCGCGTGGTCCATCACGTGGCTGCGGGCGATCCGTCCACGGCACTGGTGCTGGTGATGCAGATCCTCGGCCATCGCAACCTGGCGCAGGACACGCAATGGCCGGCTGACATCCGCGAACAGGTGCAACGCAGCGCGGTGGAACAAGGCGCGCTGATCAATTCCCTGCGCGTGGAGCCCGCGCTGGGCTCTCCCGCGCGCGGCGGCCTGCCGGCCACGGTGGCGCGCCGGCAGGGCGACGGCTGGCTGCTGTCGGGCCACAAGATCTATTCCACCGGCATCCCGGCGCTGAGCTGGCTGGCCGTATGGGGCCGCACCGACGAGCCCAGCCCGCGCACCGGTGTGTTCCTGGTGCCGCGCGACGCGCCCGGCATCACCGTGTTGCCTACCTGGGACCATCTCGGCATGCGCGCCACCGGCAGCCACGACGTGGTCTTCGACAACACCCCGCTGTCCKCCGCCCATGCGGTCGACCTGCGCCTGCCCGAAGCCTGGGCGGAACGCCATGACCCGGCCTGGGCCGTGTGGACATCCACCCTGCTCGGCACGCTGTACAACGCCGTGGCGCACAGCGCCCGCGACTGGTTTGTCGCGTGGCTCAACCTGCGCGCCCCCGGCAGCCTGGGCGCGCCGCTGGCCACGCTGCCACGCTTCCAGGAAGCGGTGGGCCGCATCGACAGCTGGCTGCTGGCCAACCGCATCCTGCTGGACCGCTTCAGCGCCGATGCCGATGCCGGCGCGCCGGCCAGCGCCACGGACAGCAACCTGCTCAAGCTCAACATCACCGACAACGCCATCGCCGCCGTCGAGCTTGCGGTCAGGCTCGCCGGCAACCCCGCCTTGTCGCGCGGCAACCCGCTTGAGCGCCATTACCGCAACGTGCTGTGCAGCCGCATCCATACCCCGCAGAACGACGCCATCCTGGTGAGCGCCGGCGAGCAGGCGCTGCGCGCCGCGGCACACGCCAACCCGCCCGGCACCAACGCCTGAGACCATCATGACCCGACCCGATTCCCAGCCACGCCGCATCGCCATCGTGGGAGGCGGCATGGCCGGCACCCTGACCGCCATCCGGTTGCTGCGCGACAGCAGCGCACCGCTCGCCATCCACCTGTTCGAGCCGCGTGCCGAGCCGGGGCGCGGGCTGGCCTACAGCACGCAAGACCCGGCGCACTACCTCAACGGGCCCGCGCTGAACTTCAGCCTTCACCCCGATGCGCTGGAAGACTTCTCGCAATGGCTGGTGCGCCATGGTCACGCCGCCCCCGCCGAGGCCGACAACGCCTTCGCTCCGCGCGGCGTGTACGGCGACTACCTGCAAGACACCCTGGCGCGCGCGCTGGCAGGCGCGGCCGGGCACGCCACGCTGGAACATGTGCGAGCGGAAATCACCGACGTGACCATCGGCGTGCCGCACCGCGTGCGCAGCGCCGACGGCCGCGCCTGGGATACGGACCACATCGTGCTGGCCACCGGCGTGCAGCCCGCGCGGCCGGCGCTGGCGCAAGACGACGCGCTCGAAGCCGATGGCCGCTACGTGCCGGACCCCTGGCAGCCCGAAGCACTGGCCCGGCTCGCGAACGCACGCGAGATCGCCCTGATCGGCACCAGCCTGACCATGCTCGACGTGGTCGCCACGCTGGAGCGCCTCGGCTTCACCGGCACCTACCACGCGTTCTCCCGGCGTGCGCTGGTACCCTGGCTGCGCCACAACGCCGGCCCCTGCGACGACTTCCTGGCCGCAGCGGGACCTGTAGCGCTGGCCGCGCCCACCGCGCGCGACGTGGTCCGGCGGGTGCGCCGGCAAAGCGCTGCACTGACGGCGCAAGGCCTCGACTGGCAAAGCGTGCCGCCCGCGCTGCGTACCTACATCGGCCCGCTGTGGGCGGCCGCCAGCGTGCCGGAGCGCCAGCGCTTCCTGCGCCATGTGCGGCCCTTCTGGGACAACCTGCTGCACCGCGCCGCGCCGCCCACGCATGCGGTATTCGAGGCGGTGCGCGCACAGGGACGCCTGCACGTACACGCCGCCCGCGTCACCGCACTGGCGCCGGCCGATGACGGGAACACCGCGAGCGGCTGGCRGCGTGGCGGTCACGGGAGCGAGGGAAGAAGCCACCGCGTGGCCCTGCACCTGTCGCGCCCGCTGCCCGCGCCCTCCACTGTGGACGCGGCCATCAACTGCACCGGCGCGGAGTACGGCTGGCACGCAGGCAACACCCGGCCCCTGGTGCGCAGCCTGCTGGCGCGCGGCCTGGTGCGGCCGGCGGCAGCCGGGTCTGGCCTCGACGGCGACGCGCGCGGCCGCGTATTCGATCGCGGCGGCCGCCTCGTGCCCGGCCTCAGCACGCTGGGCGCACCGCTGCGCGGGGCATTGTGGGAGTCGGGCACCATCATCGACGTGCGCAACCAGGCCGCAGCGCTGGCGGCACGGCTGGTGGAGGAACTCGGACTGACGGCCGAGACCGAGGCGCAGGCGGCCTAGCCGGCCGGCATCCGGCCAAGGGCACGCGCAGCCTGATTCAGCCAACGCTTGCCAAAGGCATCCGGTGCTGGCATATAATCCCGTCCGGGCGCCGGCAGGGCGCCCGCTCCCGCAAAAGCCAGCGCACCTGCCTGCCCGTACCGTACGGCGCCGAGCGATCCAGCCCGGCACCGCCAGTTCGTTGCAAGAACCACAACGTTGACCTTTTTTGCCGCCGCGGGAAACGGCATTGCAAGGACATGACATGTGGCTCACAACGCTCAACGCTCCATCCCGCCTTCCCAATAGCGATTTCCTGCGCCGCCATGCACGCAGGCTGTTGCGCCAGCTCCACGCCGGAGAAGCCATGCAGGCGCTACCGGTAATCCGGCGCATCCACCGCGAGCAGGTACGCGCGCAAAGCGTCGCGGAACTCTACCGGCTGCGCCACACACTACAGCTCAAGCACTGCCTGCAACTGCTGGCGGCCGAACTGGGCTACGCCGGCTGGTCCGCGTGCAAACGCGACATCGACGGCCGCCCCGCCAGGGTACTGGACCGCTACCGTCTCGACCTCGGCGAGTTCGGCGACTACCAGCAACTCTGGTTCGCCGACCGGCAAGGCGCCCAGGCATGGCAAGCGTCCAACGGCGGTTACGTGGTCACGTATGGTGAACAAGCGGCGGTGCTGCTGACGGGCAACGCCATGCCGGCGATGCGTGACTGACCGGGGGAGAACCACGGCTCGGGCCGAAGACCCTGAGAAATAGAGGTAGCAAGGGATTCCTGCCGGCCCGGGAACGGGCCGGCGCTATTTTCGCCTTCCATGCGTAACCTCATCCGCAGGTAGTTCGAGGAGGCGGCGCATCTTCTGGCCGCGCCGGATCGTGAACAGCGTGTCTCAGAAACTCAACTGCATCAATTGCAGTCGGCACGCCAAGTCCTGCGTGACCCCAGCGGCCATTGGCAGGCATGCCCGCAACGTGATTCGTATCGAGTTAGTGTGCAGGCGTCGACCGGCCGCCAAGAAAAGGCCGGTCGCACGCCAGTTGAGCGCAGTAGCCTGCCCCCCTTCAGGTCACCGCTCGGGTGGCAAGCTGCGAAAGCGGGTGACATGGGCGCGAGCCCCTGTTCGCTGAAAACTCGGTTGGCGCATGAAGTGGAGCCGCGATGCTCCCGAAGACGTTCCATCAATCGCTGCCGCGAAGCCTCACTCCCCTGTTGGCGTCACGGCCCTCGACGCTGCTGCCGACCGTTGTTGTCCAGTCACCCTTTGAGTTATCGTAACGCCTCATTGCTATGTTGTTTTCACGGCTTTGATGAATGCGTTGCGTACTAAATCGACTGCTGTTTGCAAGCCTTGGCAGCATCGAAGCGATACTCCGGTTTTCCGTGACGACTCATCACATCGCCCCGGGTCGCAAATGCATGCTGTTGAGCAGCGTATCCCACGCCTGGATCGCGCCGGCCTCGTCGACGAGCGAAGATACTTCTTCCGGCTTCACCCCGCGATCCTTGTCAGCATCGGTCAGTGCACTTCCCAGCCTCAACTGGATCTCGGTGTGCGGTTGCGCCATCGAATGGTGGACCCCTGGCGCCAGAAGATAGAAACGGTATAGCTGGCTCCCACCCTCCTTGATGGAAAACAGCACTTCTTCCGCCTCCATGCCCGCGACCGGGCGCTTGCCTTCGCGCAGAATCTGGACGCTGCCTTGCGCGCGCAACTGCCGACGTAGATCGGGCAGGGTTTTGAGCAGCGACGATTGCTGATCCACATCCACCGCATCGCGCATCTTGATGACAAACGCGGACGCTCGGCCGGGTTGCAGGACAATGGTTTGCTCGGCCAGTTCGCTGTTGCGCGAAGGCCCGCCGATCAGTGCACCCGGAATGCAAAAGCCGCGTTCCGTTGGAACCGTCCAGTCATCGCGGTAAGTGATATTTTGGTATACATCGGTTGAGCGTTGCGTGACCTTCTGTATCCCGCTGCTGCGCTGAACGTCGAACTTCATGGTCAGCATCGTGCTGCCGGCGAGCACGTAACCCTCGGCGGTGAAAGGGTAATCCTCTCTCACCTTCGTTTTGAAAATCAACAGACGGGAATTGGGTGTGGGCGAAACGGCTTGCTCCAGCCAAGGAGCATCGGTCTTATGAAGACCATTGTCCCCCGTTCTCATCATTTCATCGGTGAGCGGGATGGACATGATTCGCTTGTTGGCTCGCAACTCGCTTTCGCGCGCATCGACTCTGTAGTGGAACGTTCCCGGGCTGACATCTCTGGCAATATCAATCTTGTTGCCCCAGTATTCGTATTTCTCGTAGCTGAGTCCGCTACGAGCAGGGCGATCCATCACAAGTCGGCCAATGCACCACGGACGCGGATCGGCAAGCAAGGGGTTGTTGGTCATTTCGGGCTCCACGGGAACCGTCCGCACGCAGGCGGACAGGCTACATATCGACAGGAAGAGGGCCGCGCGCAGTACGCGTGAACTGATCCGATTGGGATTCATTGGGAGGCCACCTTGGTGCTGTGCACAATCTGCGCCACGCTGTACAGGGTGGCCCAGCGTGTCCAGGGATGATCGAAACACTTCTGATGCTCATAGCCACCTTGCACAAAGGCCATCTGCACGCCCGTGGCTTTAGTTTCCGACAGATCCGGTATCACCCCACGGCCTTGCGCTGCGGCAGACCATGCCGGCACGGTGCCATCGCCTGGGATGATGCCGTTGTCTTTCTCTCCCGGCTTTGGCGCGACCGCTTGTTGTTGCACGGTGAGTGTGACAGTTCTTCCCCCGACCACGATCCTGAGTACGCCGTGCTGATCGTCGCCCACCCATTTAGCGGCTCTTAGCTCAGCTTCCCCGACACCTTCGGGAAGGTCGCCCCGCCACACCACCCTGCCCCAGGTTTGCAGGTTTTTCGCCGGTTCACTGAATTCCAGCTTGTCAGGCTCATGCGTGCCATCGGAGCGTTGTGGATCGAGCGCGCCGTCTCCGTACAGCGCATAGGTGTTGGCGTGGTAGTTGTTCATCAGCTCCTTTTGCCGATCCACTACATTACTCATCATTTTTTTAAAGTGTTCATGCACAGTGGAAGAATCCATTTCCTCTTCCAGGCGCTTCTTCACAATCCCTGCCGGATCTAACAACTAACTATCGGGCAACAACCCGTACCACGCGTCGTTGATGTAGAGCTCGTCCAGTGCGCTTTGCTTGGGCAAGGCCATACGTACTTCGCCGGCCTTATCCACAAAGATCCACCACGGCTTGCGATCGTGGTAATCCGGCATCGGCGACAACTCCATCGGACCTTCCGCGTTACTGGCAATCGCCACGAACTCGGCCGCGCAGCGGCCCATCAGGCTCTTGTTGATGAAATCCTCTCCCCCCGTGCGGAACCGTTTGGCAAACAGCGGCGCCCCGGTGGCAGGTTGCGCGCCGTGGATCACGCCGAGCATGTCGTTGGCGCCGCCGCAAAGTTGCGAGGCCATGCGCGCCACTAGGCCGCCCATCGAGTGCGTGATGATGATGGCCTTGTCCGTCCGGTTTTCCCGGCAGATCTCCCGGATGCCCATGATGCGCGTGACCTCCTGGCTCTCGGGATCCTTGAAATCCATGCCGTCCAGCACTTGCTGGCCTGAGACCTGATTCGACTGCAGAAAGTTGTAGCCAATGGCGTAGACGGGATAGCGATAGTTGATTAGTGACTTGAACACGTCGGAGCACGCGTCAATCGGTCCGCCAGGACCATAGGCGCCGTAATCGGATGGGTGCGTGCCAAGCACGGCTTTCAGCGCGGCCTTCTCGCCCTCTGCATCACCGTGTGCCCATTCGCCGTGGAGCTTGCCATCGAGCATGGGGTGGTTGAGTGTGTACTCCAGCCAGGCCAGCGTGGCCTGATAACTCCAGCGGTGCACCGTGCTCCAGCCGCGCCGCCTCGCCTCCTTCTCGCTCAAGCCGCTGTTACCTACTTTGACTGGACCGCGGGGATCAACCACGGCCGGTACGGGGTCGAAGCGTCTCGCGCGCCCGGCGGCGCTGGCGAACCAGCCTGCAATGACAGAAATCGCACCCGAAATGCCCGAAACCACGCCATCCATGTTGGGCGGGTACCACACTTCTTCACCGGTGTCCTTGTTGGCCAGTAGCGAGCCCATCACGCCAGGCAGGAAGATGACCGGAATGGGCGAGCGCGGATCAAAGCTTATTTCCTTGCAACGCTGGTCACTATCTGGCGTGAGCACTGCGCGTGCGGAGGCCACGCCATCCGGGTCGAATCCACTGGCAAGCCGGACAACGTCATCACTTCCGTGTCCGGTGT